>JAZBPI010000020.1:0-2874 GCA_036351555.1 Pseudomonadales bacterium | reverse complement strand
GCGTCCCGGAGGTAGGCCCGATAGCTGGCGATCGCCCGTTCCCGGGCTTCCTCGATGGTGGGCAGTTCGGTCGCCTCCGACTGCTCGACCACGGGCAGGGCCTCGAGGTCGTCGAGGGAGGCGAGGGTCGCGCCCTTCTCCACGGGATTCGACCCACAGGCGTTCAGCAGCAGGCAGGCCGGTAGCAGCAGTCGGTAGCGCTTCACCGTGAGGTCACTCCCGCCAGCGCCGCACGCTCGTAGAGCCGTGCGAGTTCGAAGCGGGCTTCGCCGATCTGGGCCTGGAGCCGCGTATTGCGCTCGTCGAGGAAGGCCCGGGCCAACGCCTCGATGGCGCGCGTCTCCTGCTCGCGGGCCTCGCGGACGCGCGGCAGGGTGGCGGCGATCCGCTGACGGACGTTCTCGATGCGCCCGGCGAAGCCCTCGAAGCCGGCGCGCGCGGACACGAGGGCCCCTTCGAGGGAGGCGCGGCGGTCGTCGAGGACGCCGAGTTCCTGGTCCACGCCGTCGAGGGCCTTGCGGATGGCCCAGGTCCGCTCCGCCTGCTCGCGTGTCGCGTTCCAGCGCACGAGCCCGGCGAGGACGCGCTGCTTGTCGCGCAGTTCGTCGAGGACGGGTGCGGCCGGCAGACGCTCGAGGCGCGCGCGCACATCCTCCAGGCGCGTCCAGGCGGCCGTCTCCGCCGGCGTCAGCAGTGCCATGGGGTCGTCCCGGTCCACGCGGGCCTCGAAGTCCGCACGCGCACGATCCCGTCGGCTCGCGAAGTCGGCTGCAGCCTCGGCGATCCGCGGATCGAGTACGGTCGGCAGGCGCTCGGCGTAGCGCGCTTCGCGGGTGGCCAGCATGATGTCGAAGGAGGCGACCTTGTCCTGCCACTCGAGGAGGCTCATCTCGATCGCTTCCAGTTCGCGCAGGCGCGTGACATGGCTGCGGAAGCGGTGGCCGGCGATCATCTCGCCGACGAAGAGCGAGAGCGTGGTCGGCAATTCGTCGAGGAGCGCTTCGGCGGAAGCGCCGGGATCGCCGAGCAGCGCATGGATGCCGCCCAGCAGCGCCCCGGCGTCGAGTTCCGCACTGGCCTCGCCGATCCTGCCCCGCTCCTCATCGAGCAGCGCGATGCTGCGCTCGAAGCCCGCGGCCGCCTGCATCGGATCGAGGGTCTGGGCGTAGATGTAGGGCAGGGCGATCAATGCCTCCTGCACGGCCGGATCCACGGCAGGCATGCGCGTCAGGCGCGTCCAGGGCTGGACGGCGGCTTCCAGGCGCCCGGCGTCGGCGGCGGCCCAGCCGGCACCGAGCAGGCCCTGGCGTGCGTAGGGGCCTTCGAGGCGGATGCGCATGAAGCGTTCTGCCGCGAGGTCGGGCGCGTCGGATTCGAGCAGGCTGTAGCCCGCTGCGAGGTTGGCGCGATCCCGCAGGGCCGGGGAGGAGTCGGGATCGCGACCCACGGCGTCGAGCAGTCGCAGGGCGTTCTCGGCCTGTCCCGTGCGCAGCAGGGCGACGGCGCGATTGAAGCTGGCGAAGGTCGAGAGCGGGCCTTCCGTCTCCCAGCCTGCCAGCGACTCGGCCGCCGCATCCGGTTGATCGAGCGCGAGCAGGGCCAGGGCGCGCAGCAGCTGGACCTCGTCCCTCAGCGTACCGCGGGCTTCCAGATCGACCGGGGCGAGGACATCGAGCGCATCCTGGGGATCCCCGGTGCGCCAGGCGTCCCGGGCCAGGGCGATGCGTGCCTGCTGACGGATCTCGGCGGTGTGTTCCCCTTCGAGAAGTCCGAACAGGATCTCCCGGGCGCGGCGGCGCAGGCCGTAGTCGAGGGAGAGGCCGCCCTGGAGCAGCAGCGCTTCCTCGCCGTGATGACGCAGCAGTGCCTGCTGGCGTGCGACCTCGAGCAGCACGATCGCCGAGAAGCGATCGCCCGCGAAGTAGTGGAACAGGACTTCACCGTAGTGCAGGTCGCGGACCTCGGGGATCGCCGGGGTGTTCGCCGCCTCGGCGGCAGAAGCCGAGGCACCGAGCGTCCCCAGACAGCCGAGCATCAGCGCGCACAGCAGTCGGCGCCCGCGGACCGCGGACGCCGGCAGCGTCGTGGCACTCTCCGTCGTGGGAGAGGAACGCAGGCGAGCGATCAGTCCCATTCGCGAATGTCGAACTCGGGTTGCTGGAGTGCTTCGGAGTCGCGGATGCGCAGTTCGACGTACTTGGGCCCGAGGGCCTTGTCGAAGGTCAGTTCGGCGCCGCGCCGGTAGTCGCGATTGTTCGGGCCGCGACCGGTGAACAGCGCGACCAGTTCGTGATCGCCGCGATCGAGATTCGCCATGTGGATACGCTGCACGCCTCCGCGGAGGAGGGCGTCCATTTCCCGCGGCGTGTAGAGGTGATTCGCGACCTCCTTGCCGTCCAGCTCGAGTTGAACCGATTCGAGCTGGAAGAAGGTGCCCACATCCAGCGACAGGAAGACCTGGACCTGGGTGCTCGACGGGAACAGCAGCTCCTCCTCGAGGATGAAGAGATCGCGGTTGAGGGCGACCACCTCCTCCTTGAGCGACTGCACCTCGTTCTCGAGGGCGCTCGGTGCAGGGGTCCGGGCGTCGTCCGCGTCGGCGGCCTGTGCGGACGGCAGCAGGAGCGCGAGCGTGATGAGCAGGGACGCGCCAAGGGACGGGCGTACCCGGAAGCTGTGGCCATGCATGACGTCTTGCTCCTCGGCGACTGGCGGTGGCCGGTCTACGGGACGTCCCGTAGCGGTCCCGGCGCGCCTGGTGTGGGGCGACCACCGGGCTCCGGCTGTTCCATCGAACTATAGGCAGGGCCCCGGGAGCGGACCGCGGCCCCGTTTCTCCGCAGACGGACGGCTCAGGGATCGGTGCGGGCGGTC
>JAZBPI010000019.1:0-5889 GCA_036351555.1 Pseudomonadales bacterium | reverse complement strand
CTGCGCAACGCGCCCCAGGGCGGCGCCGAGGTCGAACTGCTCTTCCCCCGTGCGCCGGAGCTCCGGACAGCGCTGCCGGAGCTCGAGGAGGAGCTGCCCGAGCGCCCGGAGACGCCGCCGCTGCGCGTGCTCGTGGTGGAGGACGAAGCGGCGGTGCGCACCCTGGTCATCGGCCTGCTGCGCCACCTCGGCCACGAGGCGACGTCCGTGACCTCGGCGGCGGAGGCTCGGGACTCGTTCCGGTCCGGCGCCTTCGATCTGCTGCTCACGGACGTGGTGCTCGCCGCCGGGGACGGCGGCGCTCGCCTGGCGGAGGAGCTGCGTGAACAGGATCCCGCGCTCGCGGTGCTGCTGATGTCCGGCTACGCGGACGGCATGGTGGGCGACTCGGAGTTCGCCCTCGCGTCCTTCCCGCTCCTGGTCAAGCCCTTCGGCACGCGAGCACTCGAAGCCGCCATTGCGGCCCTGCTCTCCCGTCAGGGCCGCGCCTGAGGCGGGATCCCGGGCGCACGCAGCGCCCGCCCGGGACAGGGTTCATGCGCGTCTTCGCGGCTCAGATCGCCTCGATCTGTTCGTCCTCGACCGCTTGCGGCTCGGCACCGAAGAACTGGCGGATCCGGGCGAGAAGACTGTAGAAGTCCTCGAGGATCAGATAGAGCGCAGGGACCAGGAACAGGGTGATCACGGTCGCGAAGAGCACACCGAAGGCCAGGGAGATCGCCATGGGAATCACGAAGGCCGTGGCCCAGTTCGAGTTCGCGATCAGCGGCGCGAGACCGATGAAGGTCGTGCTCGAGGTGAGCAGGATCGCGCGGAAGCGGGTCACGCCGGCCAGGCTCACCGCTTCCCACAGATCCGCGCCCTCGCGGCGGCGACGATTCACGTAGTCCACGAGCACGAGCGAGGCGTTCACGACCACGCCCGAGAGCGCGACGATGCCGAGCATGGAGAAGAACACCAGCGGTTCACCCATGATGTAGTGGCCCGTGATGGCGCCGATCGCACCGAAGGGGATCACGCTCATGATCACGAAGGGCTGCAGGTAGCTCTTCAGGGGAATCGCGAGCAGCGCGTAGATGATGATCAGCGCAAGCAGCATGGCCTGCCCGAGGCTGGCGACGGAGGACGCGCGCTCTTCCTGTTCGCCACCGAGGCCGACGGACACGCCCGGATACTTCTGGAGCAGGGCGGGCATGGCGCTCTCGTTGATGGCAGAGATGATCTTCTCCGGCGTCGTCGTGGCGCGGTCGACTTCGGCCGTGACGTTGACGATGCGTTCGCCGTCCTTGCGATTGATGCGCGAGAAGCCGCGGCCGATCTCCAGCTGCGCGACGGAGGCGAAGGGCACCTCGATGCCCTCGGAGGTCCGGATGCGCATGTCCTCGAGGTTGCCGATGGATCGGCGCTCGTCCTCCGGGTAGCGCACCATGATGCGCACGTCGTCCACGCCGCGCTGGACGCGCTGCACCTCCAGGCCGTAGAAGGCCTGGCGGACCTGGCTGGCGAGATCGTTCATGGTCAGGCCGAGGGTGCGCGCCGCGGGTTTCAGCGCCAGCTTGATCTCCTGCTTTCCCGAGCGGAAGGAATCGGACACGTCGTAGACGCCGCTGAAGCGTGCGATCTCGCCGCGCAGCTCCGTGGCCATCATGCGCAGTTCGTCCACGTCGCGACCCGTGAGCTCGAAGTTGATGGCCTCACCCGTGGTGAAGGCGGCCGCGGAGAACGACAGCTCGACCGCATCGGGAATCGGCCCCGTGAGTTCCCGCCACCGATTGGCCATGGTCGTCACCGACACGTCGCCGCGCTCGTCGTAGGGCGGCAGGGCGATGGCGACCTCCGCGAAATGACTCTGGCCGGGCTGCTCCGGTCGCGGCGGTCCGCCGCCGCGACCGATCTGGGTGCCGACGGAGCTGAGCATGTGCTGGATCATGCTCGATCCGTCCGGCCGGTCCGCATCGAGCTCCGTGCGGAGCTGTTCCGCCGCGCGCTCGAGGCGCTCCACGGCGGCGGAGGTGACCTCCACGGGAACGCCCTCGGGCATGGTGAGCGTCGCGTAGATGCGGTCGCCCTCCACGGAGGGGAAGAACTGGAAACTGACGCGACCGCTCGCGAGCAGTCCGCCCACGACGATCAGCGCCGCCACGGCGAGTGACGCCGTCACGTAACGGCCGCGCATGGCGCGCTCGAGCATGGGCCGGTAGACCTCCTGCGCGAAGCGCTCGAGGCCTTCCTGGAGTTTCGACTGGAAGCGGATCCAGCCCTGCACGAAGGCCGTCTTCTCGAAGAGGTAGCCGGAGGTCTTCCGGTGCGCCAGATGGACCGGAAGGATCAGCTGACTTTCGACGATCGAGAAGAACAGACAGATGATCACGACGTAGCCGATCACGGCGAAGAATTCACCGATCCGCCCCGTGCCGAGCAGCAGCGGCAGGAAGGTCGCCATGGTCGTCAGGACGCCGAAGATCACGGGGATCGACACCTCGTAGGTGCCGTCGATGGCGGCGTGGCGCCGGCTCTCCGCATCCAGCTCGTGCGCGTAGATGCGTTCACCGACCACGATCGCGTCGTCGACCACGATGCCGAGAATCAGGATGAAGGCCATCACCGTGATCGTGGAGATGGAGATGCCGAAGAAGGGGAAGATCATGATGCCGCCGAGCAGCGCGATGGGAATGCCTGCCGCGACCCAGACCGCGAGGCGGAAGCGCAGGAAGAGCGCGAGGATCGCGAGCACGAGGATCAGGCCGTTGCGGGCGTTCTCCGTGAGCGTGTCGAGGCGGACGCGCAGCTCCTCGGACTCGTCCTGCCAGACGACGAAGTCGACGCCCTCCGGCATGGTCGTGCGGTACTCGTCGAGGTAGGCGCGCAGCGTCCGCGCCATGGAGATGATGTCCTCGTCGCCGACGCGGAACACCTTGACCATCACGGCGGGGCGCCCGTCGAGGCGGGCCCGGAGATCGCCCTCCTCGAAGGCATCGACGATGGTGGCGATCTCGGACAGGAACAGGCGCGTACCGTCGGCACGCGTGAGCACGACCACGTCCTCCAGCTCGCGTCCCGTGTAGACCTGACCTTCCGTGCGCACCAGGATCTCGCCGCCCTCGGTCTTGATGGAACCGCCGGGCATGTCCACGGAGGTGCGCCGTATGGCATCCGCCACCTGGGCCATGGTCAGGTTGTGACGGCGCAGCATCTGCTCGGAGACCTCGACGGAGATCTCGAAGGGGCGCGTATAGGCGATCTCCGCCTGGGAGATCCCCGGCAGATCGACGATGTCGTCCCGCATGGCCTGGCCGAGCTGCTTCAGCGCGCGCTCGCCGACGTCGCCGAGGAGCACGATCTGCATGACGCCGCCGCGGAAGACGAACTTGGAGACGATCGGCTTCTCCGTCTCCACGGGAAAGGTGTTGATGCCATCCACCTGGCCCTTGATGTCGTTGGACACCTGGGCCGAATCGAAGCCGTCGGCGACCTCGATGGTGACCGTGCAGCTGCCCTCGTTCGCGACCGCCGTCATCTTGTCGATGCCCTGCACGGACTCGACGGCCTCCTCGATGCGCACGCAGACGGAGCGCTCGACCTCTTCCGGTGCCGCACCCAGATAGGGAACGGAGACACGGACGATGTCCGGGTCGATGTTGGGGAATTCTTCCTGGTGCGTCGTCAGCAGCGCCATGCCGCCACCGACGAGCAGGATGAACATGAGCAGGTTCGCGGCGACGGAATTGTCGACGAACCAGGTGATGAGTCCCTTCATGGTCTGCGCTCGCTCAGGCGTCGATGGGGCTGACGGTCATGCCGTCGACCACGGTCTGGATCGGCGACACGCAGACGCGTTCTCCGGCGTCGAGACCCCCCTGGATGAGCACTTCGTCGCGATAGAAGCGCAAGGGTTCGATGGCGCGGTAGTGCATCCGGTTGGCCGGGTCGACGACGAGCACCCGGTTGCCGTCGCGCAGCGCGGACCGGGGAAGGGTCACGACGTTCTCGGCGCGCGTGCCCGCGATCTCGGCCTGAACGAAGAGCCCCACGGGCAGGGGTGGATCCGCGTTCGTCACGCCAGCGACCACGTGGACCATGCGCGAACGCGGGTCGATCTCGCCTTCCGTGCGCACGATGCGACCGACCCACTCGTAGGGACGGCCGGCGAAGGTCGCGGAGAGCTTGACCGTCGGGGCCTCGGTGGCGTCCAGCTCGTCGCGCATGCCGAGGGGAAGGTTCAGGAAGGCCAGCTGTTCGTCGGCGATCGGCAGGCGGATCTCGACGTTGTCCGATGCGTAGACCCGTGCGATCTCCGTGCCGCGCCGGATGAACTGGCCCACGTCGACGCTTTCGCTGCGCACGATGCCGCTGAAGGGGGCCTTCAACTCCGTACGCGCGAGATCCCGGCGCGCGCGCTCACGGGTGCCTTCGGCGGACCGCAGGGCGGCTTCGGCGACCTTCAGCCGCCGCTCTCCGGCCTCCACGGCCGAGCGGCTCACCAGCTTGCGATCGACCAGGGTGATGAGACGTTCGTACTCGAAGCGCGCATTGGCCTCCTCGGCCTGCGCCTGGGCGAGGGAGGCCTCCGCCTGGGTGAGGGCGACGCGATAGTCCGCCTGCTCCACGCGCACGAGCGTGTCACCGGCGTCGAAGCGTCCACCGGACACCATGCCCGGTGCGATCCACTCCACGCGACCGTCCACCTCAGGGACCAGCCCGCTCTCCGTGCGGGGCTCCACCGTGCCCTGGCTGTGGACCTGAAGCTGGACGGCCGTCGGCTCCACGCGGAGCACGCGGACCGTCGGCGCGATGGGTTCCGGCGAGTCCGGTTCAAGGTGTGGCGCCGTGGCGACGAGACCCGCCGCGCCGAGACCGGCGACGACGATGATGACGGCGGGGAGGACGACATTGCGGATCATGAGCGAACACCTCGGGAGGGTGGGGCAGGCAGCAGATCGAGGCCGCGGGCCGTGGCGCCGGCGGCTTCGAGAGCAGCGTGGAGAGCCTTCTGATTCAGGGCCATGAGGGCCCGCATGGTGTCGGCCAGTGCTTCACCGTCGCGTGCCTCCAGGGCCGCGTCGAGTGACTGCATGTGGCGCCGGAAGCTGATCGGATCGGGAATGGGGGTGATTCCCTTGGCACGCAGCCGGTCCGCGAACTGGATGCGCAGGCCGTTGGCGATCAGGCGCATGGGCAGGTTGCCCGATGCGGCCATGAGGAACCGCCCGAGCTCCATGCGCAGATCGAGCGCTTCCGGGTCGTCCGGTGCGAGGGCCGTGATGCGGCCCACCAGAGAGCGCGCGTGGGTCACGTCGGCGTCCGGCGCGGAGGCCACCATGTCCCGCGCCGCCTCGATGACCAGCAGGGAGAGCACGCGGATCACCTGATCTGCCAGGACGATGTCGGGCACCTCCTGCAGATCCATGAGCGGGCCGAGCACGTCGAGACTGGCTTCCTCGAGCGGCAGCACTCGCACACCGCCGGGATGGATGGCGGCGATGCCGAGCTGCTCGAGCTTCTTCAGCGCTTCACGCACGGCGCCTCGGGAGGTCTCGAAGCGCGCCGCGAGCTCCCGTTCGGAAGGCAGACGCTCCCCCGGGCGGTACTGCCCGGTGAGGATTTCGTCGCGCAGGGTGTCGAGCACGCTCGCGGCCCGCGAGTGCAGGGCAAGGTCGGTCACAATGGCGCCCCGAATTGGTAGGACCAGAATGGACGGCGCAAGAGTAGGTCGCGATTCGGGGTCGCGCAACACCGTTGGTCGGGCGTCTAGTTCTTGTCCAGGACGAAACCTGATTCGGTGGCCGTTTGGCGTCGAGACGGGGTTCGAGAGGCCCGGGCAGTGCCGGGGAGGCCCGTTCGCCGGGAAACGGCCCCCGTCGTGTGTGGCCCTCGGCGCCGTGGAATCAG
>JAZBPI010000018.1:0-10495 GCA_036351555.1 Pseudomonadales bacterium | reverse complement strand
GCTTCCACATCGGGCGTGGCGATGCTCCCTGTGGGAGCACGCTTCAGCGGCGACCCGAGAACGGCGTTGCAGAGATTTCGCCGCTGAAGCTGGCTTCCACATCGGGCGTGGCGATGCTCCCTGTGGGAGCACGCTTCAGCGGCGACCCGCGAACGGCGCTGCAGAAGCGTCGCCGCTGAAGCTGGTTCCCACGTCGGGTGTGGCGAGGACCATGGTGCGAGCACGCTTCAGCGGCGACTCGAGTACCGCGCTGCAGAAACCTCGCCGCAATCGAACGTCATGGTCCTCGATCGTGGTGAGTGTCGCCGAATCCATCGCGCCGAATGCGGAATAGGCAAGGTATATAAGTTTTCCCGTCGTCCGGCACGAGGAGCAATACGCGCGCACACTGCGCCGGCTTGGAGAGGACTCTCTTCAACATGACAGGACACTCATCATGAAGACGATCATCGAAACGGCTGCGGATGCCGGCCAGTTCAGTACGCTTCTCGCCGGTCTTGCGGCAGCACAGCTCACGGACACGCTGAAGGGTGCGGGTCCCTTCACGGTATTCGCGCCCTCGGATGACGCGTTCAAGAAGCTGCCGGCTGGTGCACTCGAAAGCATGCTGAAGGATGCGAAACTGCTGAAGAGCGTTCTGACCTATCACGTCGTGGCCGGTACGCATCGTGCTGAGGATCTGAAGACCGGCGACGTGAAGTCGCTGGAAGGTGCGCAGCTCGCGGTATCGGTCACCGATGCCGGAGTGAAGGTCGATGGTGCGCGCGTCGAGAAGGCGGACATCGCCGCCTCGAACGGAGTGATTCACGCGATCGACACCGTGCTCACGCCGAGTGGGACCACCCTGAAAGCTGCAGCCTGAGTGAGCGATGGGCGACTCCGCGCCCGCGGAGCCGCCCGTCCTCGGATCGACGGTCCGCGTCGCGCCCGTCCACGTCCGGGGTGCAGCAGCGCCGACGGCCCGCGACCGCAGCGTTGCGGGACCCTTCGATCACACACTCTTCTGAATCAAATGGTGGTGCAGCGGACGTCCCCTGACGCGCCTTGTCTCCTGCCGCTGCATCAGTGTCGGCCCCGTTTCCCTTCCCTTTCGCCTTCCCTTTCCGCCCTTCCCGGGCGGCGCCGGCGCGAGTGAAGGCGCGGCGGTGCTCCGGCGTGCTGACTCCTCGAATCTTTCCCTCCGGCATCGAAGGCTTCGGCCGACCCGTGCCATGATCCCTCCCCGGTCAGGTTCTGCGCGTTGCGCCCGGTCCGTTTCGAACGGGCGCCGTGAGCGGGACCAGGCGGATCGCGGACCCGCGAGCAGGAGCGGATCCTGCGTGGCCGAAGGCTTGATCGAGGAGAAACGCCCATGCCCCGGATCGATCGCCGCACCTTCCTGAGCACCGGACTTGCCGCAGTGGCCGGCACGCTGGCGCCGCGAGGGGCGAAGGCCCGCAGCGAAGGTACCGCGCCTGCGGTCGATCGGGCCCTGCCCGACGTCGTCGTCATCGGCGCCGGCGTCTTCGGGACCTGGACCGCCCTGAATCTGTGCGAACGCGGTGCGCGGGTCACCCTGCTGGACGCCTATGGCCCGGGCAATGCCCGTCAGACGTCGAGCGACGAAACGCGGCAGATTCGCGCCGCCTACGGGGAGGACGAGATCTACTCGCGCTGGGCGCAGCGCGCCTTCACCCTCTGGCATACGCGCCAGGAGGAGTTCCAGCGTCGCATCATCTACGCCAATGGGGTCCTGTCCACCAACGATCCCGCGGACAAGCTCGCGATCGAAACGACGACCTTCGAGAAGCTCGAAATCCCCTTCGAGATGCTCGGACCCGACGAATTGCGCTATCGCTGGCCGCAGGCGCGCTGGGACGATGTCGATCATGCGCTCTACGAGCCGCAGGGCGGCACGGTCAAGGCGCGCGAGAGCATCATCGCGGCGGCCGAACTGTTCGAACGCAAGGGCGGCCAGGTGCGGATCGGCCATGCGGTACCCGGTCGCCGCAGCGGCGGCAGACTCGAGAGCATCGCCCTGGCCGACGGGACCGAGCTGAAGGCGGGGAAGTTCGTCTTCGCCTGTGGGCCCTGGCTCCCCGACCTGCTCCCCGACATCCTCGGTGGCTACATCAATCGACGGCGTTCGGAAGTCTTCTACGTGGGGTCGCGGCCCGGTGACGATCGCTTCCACTGGGCGCGTTTCCCCAACATGTGGGAGCCCAGAACGGGCGCCTACGCCATGAGCGACGTGGACTACGGCTACAAGGTGGTTCCGCGCCTGGGCGTTCCCATCGATCCCGACATGGACGACCGCATGCCGTCTCCCTTCCTCATGCGCAGCGTGGAGGACTACCTGCGCATGCGTGCCCCCGCGTTGCTGGGTCAGCCGATCGTCGCCACGCGTGTCTGCACCCTCGAGAACTCGAACAACCATCACTACATCATCGATACGCATCCGGACTACGACAACGTCTGGCTGGCAGGCGCAGGTTCGGGTCATGGATTCAAGATGGGCCCGGTGCTCGGGGAGTACATCGCCGATCGCGTACTCGATGTGCCGGACGATCCGGACATTCGACGGCTCTTCGCTCTGGCGAGTCACCGGCCGGTGTAGCGATTCGGTGCAGTCGGGCCTCGGCGGATCGCCGATTGCAGCGGTCGGCTGCTAGTCTCGGTCAGCAGAGGGACCCCGGGGCGATGCAGGCGCACGGAGACGGCGCCGGGCCCGGGGCCGCGCTTCGACGAAAGGATCGGGGATCGATGCAGGGATTGCACGGGAAGCTGCTGGTCACGTCCCTGCTGCTGCTCGCCGGCTGCGGAGGCGGCACCGGTCGGAGCGAGGCCGCGTCCCTGCCGACCTTCCCCATGCCGTCCGGTGTCTGGTCCGGGTTGGCGAGCTGCGCGGGACGGGACTTCCCCATCGAGTTGTCCTTCGACGCGGCGGCCTCAGGGGAGGGCGAGGCCGGCACTGCCGACCTTCGATTCGCGCCCGCGGTGAACAGCACGGGCTACAGGGCTCCGAACGGATTTTCCGAACAGGCTGCCTTCGCCGCGGAGCCCCTGCTTCACGCGGGTGTCCTTCAGCTCCGGGCGATGGCGGCCGGACGCAGGGCGAAGTCCCTCACCCTGCTTCTGACCCCCGATGGCGAAGCCGCCGCGCTACGCGCGGACGGTTGTGATGCTGCGGTGTTGGCGCCCGCGGACGGTTCGCATCCGATCCAGCGCCTGGGGGCCGAGCTCGAAGCACTTCAGGCGCGCCCGACGATCACCGAGGCCGATCAGGCAGGGGCATGCCCCGCGGCGCTGGAGGCCTGGATCGACAAGGGGCTCGCGCTGCCGCTCGACGACTGGGGGCGCGGTGACAGCAGCGCCCTGTGGAGCGACGAGACAGGGCAGCAGATCTTCGGAAAGCCCTTTTCGGCCATGCGCGTCGAAGAGCGTTTCGAGCACTATCGGGCGCTCGCCGGTCGCTGCGGCGAGCGCGGCGATCGACGCCGCAATGGCGTGATCCGCGTGCTCACGGGATTGATCGACTACCGCGGTTTCCGGGACGCGCAGCTGCAGGCCATGGCAGCCGATGTCGTCCGCGGGTGGCAGGCGGGCTTCGAGGCGCTCGTCGCCGCCGATGGCAGTGGACGGCAGCTTCCGGTCGCCGATGCCCAGACGCTGCAGAGCATCCCCCTCGACTTCCGGTTCGAGGCGCTGCTCGCCGAAGACGGCTTCGACGCCACTGCGTACCTCGAGCGTGCCTCGACGCTGAGCCGGGGCGCCCGCGCGCGGCAGCGAAACGACGACTTCCTCTCGCGCATGGAGCGGGCGTCCGATGACTTCGTCGCCCTGCTCGCGCACTACGACCTTGCGCTGCAGGACCCCGATCTCGACGTGGATGCCGCCACGGCATTGGTCGAGGACAGGCTGCCCGCCGCCGCCGAGCGCTACAGCGCAGCGGCGGCGACGATCGACGAGGCGCAGGTCATGGCGGACTGGCTCGCCGACTGGCCGTCCCGCGACGCCTGCGATGCGGTGCTGGAGGGCGCCTGTCGCTCCACGGAGACGCGCTTCGAGACCCGGCTGAGAGAGCTCGCGCGATCCTGGTCGGAAACGGAGGCGGAGACACTCGCGAAGCTGGAGCAGGAGGCGCCTTCGACGGCACTCCTTGCCCGAGCGATCGAGGCGCGAGCGGTCCTCGACGGGCGCTACGGGTCGATTCTCGCGAGATCGGCGTTCGAGGACCTTCTGGAGGACTATGCCGACTGGATCTCGGATCTACAGGATGATCTCGAGCGTCCGCTTCTGGAGGCGGTCGCGGCTGCGCGCACGGCGCCGGAACTGCGGTCCCTGCAGGCCCGCTACTTCCGGCCGGGCGATCTGGAGCGCAGGCCGGTGCGGGCCGTGCGGGACGCGCTCGACGAGCGCCTGGAAGCGTCGCGCCCGTTCCGGAGCACGGGCGCCGATGCCTATCTGAATGCGCTCTACAATCGCGATTTCCCGGCACTCCGCCAGCTCGATGCCCAGGTGCTGGCGTCCGTCCGGCCCGCCTTCGGCTTCATGGCGACCCAGATCGCGATGCTGGGGTCCCTGGCCGATGCCGCCGCCGGGATCGATCCCTTTCGCGCCATCGTGGCGGAGCTGAGTTCGCCCTCGGCCCTGCGTCCCGTCGCCATGACTTACCTCCTCGAGTTCGAGCGCCGGTATCCCGAGTGCCTCGGGTCGAATGCGGTGACCATCACGGTGACCGAGCGCACCGATCTGGTCGAGCGCACCGCGGGCGGCGTGGAGATCTCGCGCATCGAGGGCGTGACCAACGCCACGCACTATCGGGTCAAGCCCGCGCTCGTCGATCTGTTCCGGGACAGCTTCTCCCGTCCGTCCGCCGCGGGCGCCGATCGCCTGTTCACGCTGCTCACCGGCGACGAAAGCGTGAGTCGACTGCGTGCGGGCGTGCGCGAGGGGATGGGGGCGTTCGACTGCGACAGCGCGGAGATCCGCCAGTTCGAGGCAGGCCTCGTGGCCTATCAGCGCGAGCTGAAGCGCCGCTGGTCGAGGTGAGCTTCGATCGCCGGGGGCATCGCGCTGCGCCCGAGGCGTCGAGCCGCCCTGCGGCACCTCGTCGCCGGTACTCTCTCGAGCGGTCGGGTGCTTCAACGAAGCGCATGATCTCCCGCCCGCCGCGCACGGGTTGCGAGCGCGGCACAGATCCTCGCGAGCCAGGCAACGTGACTTCGGCAGGACGATAGCCATGTTCGATCCAGAGCCCGCGATGGGCACCAGACCCCGGACGCGGAGAAATCGACTGCGATGGGCCGTGGCTGCGCTCCTGCCCTTGCTCCTGGTGTCCTGTGCGCGGGATGGGTGGCGCGATGCGCGCCGGGATTCGGCGGGCCTCGCGCCGGATCCGGACGCGCACGAGGCGGCGGTGGTGCAGGTCTACACGGCCGCGGTCTACGGCTGGCGGGGTGTCGTCGCCGATCACAGCTGGATCGCGGTCAAGGCGCGCGGCGCCCCTGCCTATCGACGCTACGAGGTCATCGGCTGGCGCCTGCGGCGTGGGGGTTCCGTGGTGGTCGAGCACGCAGGGATCCCGGATGCCTACTGGTACGGCTCCGAGCCGACGCTCCGTCTGGACCTCAGGGGCGCCGAGGCCGAGGACCTGATCCCGCGCATCGAGGCAGCTTCTGCCTGCTACCCCTGGCCGGATCGCTACGAAGCCTGGCCCGGCCCCAACAGCAACTCCTACATCCAGTGGATCGCGCTCGCGGTCCCCGAACTCGGGCTCGAACTGCCGTGGCGGGCCATCGGCAAGAACTGGATGCAGGCGCACTTCGACGCGCAGGCGGGCTCATGTTGATGCGCGCCCCGCGGGGCCGCTGACCACCGGCAAGGTCATTCTCTCTCCCGTTGCGCGTCGCGGCGCGCCTCGTGCCCCGAGATCGACGCCCTTTCCGCATCGATGACGGCGAGGGCGTGACCCGTCGATGGCGCTACGGATCGTCGTGCCGAACGCCTCGCGCCCTGCCATGCTCGCCTGCGACATCGGACGCTCTGGCGACCATCGTCTGCTTCGGAGCATTCGCGGCGGCCGCGCGCACGCGCGGGGGGGCGTGGAACATGATCAGGTCGGATCGGGGTCGTCGGCTTCGGTTCGTGCTGCTGGGCATGGGAGGCATGCTGCTGGCCGGCTGCGTCACGGCCCCCCGAGCGCTGGCCGAGCGCGAGGCGCACTGGCAAGCGCTGCTCGCCAGGGAGGCGCCCATCGGCGCCGCGCGTGCGCAGGTGCTTGACGCTCTGGAGCGCAATGGTCTCCCACCGACACGGGGCACCTATCGGACCGTGCACGAGGACGGTCGGATCGAATCGACCTGCCGTCTTCCCGACGAAGGCCTGACGGTGCTGGAGCGCGGCGCGGTGCGTGGTCTCTATCTGAGTTGGGACACCGAGGTGACGGTCTGCTTCGACGAGGCCGGGCGCGTCGAGGATCATTTCGTGGGGAGCTGGAACGCCGGGCTCTGAGGGGAGGGTGCCCGAACGCAGCATCATGTGCGTGCGGGCAGCGTGTGAGCGGGGTTTTCGCGCCAGGTGTCTGCGCGCGAGCCGTCCGTGGCTCGCGGCACCGGGGTGCGGCGCGCTGCTCCTCAGGGGCTGCGCGCGATGTCCGCGACGATGTCGTAGTGGAAGCGGGCGAAGCGATAGAGCTCTCGCTCGAGGATCCGCTCCTGATCACTGTGCGCACCGAAGCCCTTCGGGCCGTCCTCGATGTCGATCGCCGGTCCGATGCCGTAGCACTGGATCCCCTGCGCTCGCAGATAGGCCATGTCGGTGGCGCCGGTACTCATGGTCGGGATCGTGGTGGTGTCGTAGTGCCGTTCGATGTTCGCCTCCAGCACCTGGAAGGCCTCCGTGCCCAGGCTGGACGTGCCTGCGGGACGCGCGTTGCGCGGCGCCCAGGCCACCTCGATGGCCGGGTCGTCGATCACCTCGCTGACCATCTCGAGAAAGGCCTCCGGATCCTCCGTCGGCTCCAGGCGCGTATCGAGGATCGCGCGTGCCTCCGAGGGGATGACGTTCACGCGGTAGCCGCCCTCGATGATCGTGGGCGAGATCGACGAGCGGATCATGGAGGCGTGGTGCGGCTCCCTGGCGCGGAAGTGATCGTCTGCCCGGTTCCGGACCTCCGGATCGGGATGGAGGATGTCCAGATAGCGCTGCGCGTCCTCCGGCTCGGAGATGCTCGCGAGGCGTTCGAAGTAGGTGCGCGTGGTCTCGTTCAGGCGCGTCGGGATGCGCCAGGTGCCGACCGTCGCCACTGCGTCGGCGAGGTGCACCACGGCATTGTCGAGGAGCGGCCGCGAGCCGTGGCCGGCGGGCCCGTTTGCGCGCAGCTCGATGGCACGCGGGATCTTCTCCATGGTCTGGACGGTGGCGTAGGCGACCTCGCCGCCCTTGCGCGTGACGCCACCTCCCTCCGCGTAGCAGAACTCCGCGTCGATGGTGTCGAGGTGGTTCTCCACCATGTACTCGATGCCGTACTCGGTCGCGCCCTCCTCGCCGGATTCCGCCAGGAAGATCACGTCGCGGTCGAGGGGTACGTTCAGGCGCTTCAGGGTCAGCATGGCCATCAGGGCTGCGACCACGTTGTCCTTGTCGTCCACGGTGCCGCGCCCGTAGATGTAGCCGAGCTCCCGCTCGGCGCTGAAGGGGCCGAGGCGCCACTTGGCGGGATCCACGTTCACGGTGTCGGTGTGCGCCATGATCAGGATCGGTTTCTTGCTGCCGTTGCCCGGGAGACGGGCGACGACGTTCGGCCGGTGTGGCTCCCGGGCGAAGGTCTCCACGGGAATCCCCTCAGCTTCGAGCACCTTCACGAGATATTCGGCGGCCTCGATCTCGCGCCCCGGTGGATCCGTCGTGTTCATGCGGACCAGGGCCTCGAAGTGACGCAGGGTTTCCGCGTCGAAGGCGTCCCAATCGGGCTCAGGTGCTGCAGCGGCAGACAGTGCCGCGCACAGCGCGAGGACCATGGTGATGGCGTGCTTCATGACGTTGCTCCCCCGGAGCCGAGGCATGATCGACTTCGAACAGTGCCGCCGGGTCGGGGGAAAGACAAGCGCTGCCGTATTCCCGCGGTGGCGGTTCGTGCCTCAGTCCCGCGCAGAGCGTCGCGCGCGCCTGCCGGGCCTTCAGCCCGGGAAGGGCCGCACGCCGAGCCAGGTGTGAATTCCGACGATCACGCCGTAGAGCACGAGCCCGATCACCAGCAGTCGCAGATCGCCACTGATCGGACCCGGCTCCGGCCGATCCCAGGGCCCTTCCTTGGCGTTGATGACGAGCATTTCCGTGACGGACCAGATGCCCATGGACCCGAACAGCACGAGCGAGGCGACGTCTCCGTTCACGAGCAGATGCGCGATGGCCCAGACGAGGACCCCCGTGAGCATGGGATGGCGCAGCCAGGCGCGCAGCTTGCCCTTGGAGCTGCCCATGCCGAACAGGATCACGGAGAACAGCATCAGCAGGTTGTTGAGGTGCCAGCTCCATGCAGGGAGCACATAGACCGGGCTGTAGGTGGCGCCGCGGTAGCCCAGGATGATGAGGACGAGGCCGCCGAGGATGACGGCTGCTGCGATGCCCTTGCCTGCATTGCCGAGTCCCTGGCGCAGGTCCGGCACGAGGCGCTTGAACAGATGGCCGACCCACCAGAGTCCGATTCCGGATAGCAGCAGCGGCATGGCGTGAACTCTCTGCGAGAACGGCGGATGCGCCACTCTAGCGAAGCCGGGCCCCCGGCCCAAGGGTGCAGGGGACGGGGGGCCCTCACGGCGTCTTCACGGCGGGCGCCCCATGGTCTCGGCGACGCCAGCGGAAGGGCAGGGCAAGAGCATCATGTCGCAGGCCCCTACCCGTTCGGCGTTCGGCCGCTTGCTTCGCCTCGGGGGGCTGGCGACGCGCGTCGGTACGTCGCTCGCGACCGAGCAAGTGCTCGGCTTCCTGTTCTCCGGTCCGATCGCCCAGGCTCGGCGCACCGAGAACTTCGTGCTGAACGCTTTCCGAGTCACCCAGGCGCTGGGTGAGCTGAAGGGCGCGGCCATGAAGGTCGGGCAGATGCTCTCCGTCCACGAGGGGCTTCTGCCCCCCGAGGTCTGCGCCGTACTCCAGGGGCTCCAGCGCGATGCGCCGCCGGTGTCCTTCGAGCGCATGCAGGCCGTGCTCGAAGCAGAGCTGCCCGGCGGCCTTGCGCAGTTCCGGGAACTCGAGCGAACGCCGCTCGCGGCGGCATCGATCGGGCAGGTCTATCGAGGGCGCCTCGTGGATGGGCGCGCCGTGGCGGTCAAGGTCCAGTATCCGGACATCGACCGCATCGTCGCCGCGGACCTCAAGAACCTCAAGCAGCTGTTCGGCTCCCTGCTGGCGACCCTGGCGGACGTGGACGTCGAACCGCTCTGGGCCGAGCTCCGGGATCGTCTGCTCGAGGAACTCGACTATCGACAGGAGGCCGCGAACATCGCCCGCATGGGAGCGCTCCATGCGAAGGACCCGGACGTCTTGATCCCTGCCGTCATCCCCGAAGCGAGCAGTCAGCGCGTGCTGTCCCTGGAGTATGTGCCCGGCATCTCCCCCGAGAGCGCCTGTTCCGGGTCCTACCCCCAGGATCTGCGCGATCGCTGGGGTGCGGTGCTCCTGCGCTTCGTCATGGATGGCCTGATCGAGCACCGCTTCCTGCACGCGGATCCGAACTTCGGCAATTTCGCATTCCGGGAGGATGGACGCCTGGTCGTCTACGACCACGGCTGCGTGAAGCAGGTGCCGCCCGCGATTGCGGACGGTTGCGCGGGGCTCCTCCGAGCATGCCTGGACCAGGATCTCGGCATCCTGCCGGATCGGCTGCACGCGCTCGGCGTCTACGACCGGAGAACCGGTGCGATCGTACCCCGTCGGGTCACCGACCCCCTCGCACGCGAAGTGCTGCGCATCCTCGGACCGGAGGCCTATCGGTTCTCCAGGGACTCCACGCTGTACGACACCCTGCTCGATCGAAACGGGCAGTACCTCGCCGAACTCACGCGCCTCGAACTGCCCCCGGATCTCATGTTCGTCAATCGCACCCTGTCCGGGATCTTCGGCAATCTCTGCCGCCTGGAGGCAAGCGGGCACTGGCGGGAGCTGCTCGCGCCGTTCGCGGCGGCGACGCCGATCGCCTCTCGAGCCTGACTGCTCGTGGCATGGTGGGAGCCGACTCCGGTCGCGACCGCCCTTTCGTCTCGGCGCGCGTTTCGTCGTCGCTCGGGTCGCCGCTGAAGCGTGCTCCCACAGAGCCAGCCGCTGCGGCCCACTCGTCGCGAAACGCGATGCCCCTGTGGGAGCCGGCTTCAGCCGCGACCGCGTTGTCGTGTCGGTGTGCGTTCCGTCTTCGCTCGGGTCGCCGCTGAAGCGTGCTCCCACGGAGCCGGTCGCTGCGGCCCACTCGTCGCGAAACGCGATGCCCCTGTGGGAGCCGGCTTCAGCCGCGACCGCGTTG
>JAZBPI010000017.1:0-2974 GCA_036351555.1 Pseudomonadales bacterium | reverse complement strand
GTTCTCGGCGATCTCCTTCGGATTGAACATGAGCGCCGTATAGAAGAAGCAGAAGAAGATGATCCCGGCTGCGAACATCAGGATGTACAGGAAGTTGCCGGGCGACAGCGCGAGCGCGACTTCCTGCAGCCACTCCATGCCGGGGGACTGGCCGAACCACTGAGCCAGGGATGCCGGAGCCAGCAGGAGGCTGGACGCGAAGATCGCCGGGATGACCCCCGCCATGTTCACCTTCAGCGGGAGGTGGCTCGACTGGGCCGCGTAGACCCGCCGGCCCTGCTGCCGCTTGGCGTAGTTCACCACGATTCGCCGTTGGCCTCGTTCGACGAAGACGACGAAGGCGATGACGAAGATCGCGAGCGCTGCGATCACCAGCAGGGCGATGATGTTGATGTCACCCTGGCGCGCAGCCTCGAAGCTCTGGCCGATCGCGGCGGGAAAGCCCGCGACGATGCCTGCGAAGATGAGCATGGAAATGCCGTTGCCGACTCCGCGTTCGGTGATCTGCTCTCCGAGCCACATCATGAAGACCGCGCCGGTCACGAGGGACACGGTCGCCACGAAGTAGAAGCCGAAGCCGCTCACGTAGGAGAGCCCCTGCGACGCCAGGCCCACCGACATGCCCCAGCCCTGCACGAGCGCGATCGCGACCGTGCCGTAGCGCGTGTACTGCATGATCTTGCGGCGGCCGGCCTCGCCTTCCTTGCGCAGCTGCTCGAGCCGCGGATCCATGGCCGTGAGCAGATTCATGATGATCGACGACGTGATGTAGGGCATGACGCCGAGGGCGAGGATGCTCATGCGCTCCAGGGCACCGCCCGAGAACATGTTGAACATCTCGAGAATGCCGCCCTGGTTCTGCTCGAAGAGCTGGGCGAGACGATCCGGATCGATACCCGGCAGCGGGATGTGCGTACCCACGCGATAGACGAGCAGCGCGATCAGCACGAACAGCAGCCGGCGGAAGAGTTCCTGGACTCCCGCCTGAGCGCCTGCTGCCGACTGAGGACTGACTGCCATCTACCTGCTCCGTTCGCGGGGCGGACTCATGCCGCCCCGGCGCTTCATTCGGCCTGCTCGGCCTGTTCCTCGACGATCTTGCCGCCGGCCGCCTCGATGGCGGCACGGGCGCCGCGGGTGACCGCGATCCCCTGGACGGTCACGGCGCGATCGATGCCGCCTGACAGCATGATCCGTGCGCGCTTCATGTCGCGGCGGATGACGTTGGCCTTCTTCAGCGTCTCGAGATCGACCAGATCGCCGTCGACCTTGGCCAGTTCCGAGAGGCGGACCTCCGCGGTGACCCGGCCGATCCGCGACTGGAAGCCGAACTTCGGCAACCGACGCTGGAGCGGCATCTGACCGCCTTCGAAGCCGGGACGGATGGAGCTGCCGGAGCGCGAGGTCTGACCCTTGACGCCGCGGCGCCGGTCTTGCCCAGACCGCTCGAGGTGCCGCGTCCGACGCGCTTCTTGGTCGGACGGCTACCGGGGCCCGGACGCAGATCGTTCAGACGCATGTCACTCTCCCTCGACCCGAACGAGATACGGGACCTTGTTGATCATGCCGCGCACCGACGGCGTGTCCTCGACCTCGACCGAATGGCCGATCCTGCGCAGCCCGAGACCCCGGACACACGCCTGGTGCTTCTTGAGGCGACCTGCGGTGCTGCGCACCAAGGTCACCCTGATCATCTTGTCAGCCATCTCGAAACCTCGAACCGTCGCGGCAGCCGTATCAGCCGGTGATCTCTTCCAGGGCCTTGCCACGCTTGGCAGCGACCTGATGGGGCGAACGGATGTTGCGCAGGGCCTTGAAGGTGGCCTGCACCACGTTCACGGGATTCGTCGAGCCGTAGCACTTGGCGAGGACGTTGTGGATGCCCGCGGCCTCGAGCAGCGCCCGCATGGTGCCCCCGGCGATCACACCCGTACCGTCGGAGGCCGGCTGCATGTACACCTTGGACGCACCGTGGTTCGCGGAGGTCGCATACCAGATCGTCGAACCGTTCAGGTCCACGTCGATCATGTTGCGCCGCGCGGATTCCATCGCCTTCTGGATCGCCGTGGGCACCTCACGCGCCTTGCCACGGCCGAAACCGACCCGGCCGGCGCCGTCCCCGACCACCGCCAGGGCGGTGAAGCCGAAGATGCGGCCACCCTTGACCACCTTGGCGACGCGGTTGATCTGGACGAGCTTCTCGACCAGACCCTCTTCGCGGACTTCCTCGGTATACGCCATCTCTACTTCCTCAGAACTGGAGCCCGGCTTCGCGGGCTGCGTCGGCAAGGGCCTTGACCCGGCCGTGGTAGCGATAGCCGGCGCGATCGAAGGCGACCTCGGTCACCCCCGCCTGCTGCGCGCGCTCGGCGATGAGCTTGCCGACGAGGGCCGCCGCGTCGACGTTGCCGGTCTTGCCCTCGCGGAGCGTGGCGTCCAGCGTCGATGCCGCCGCCAGCACCTGGGCGCCGTCCGGCGAGATCACCTGGGCGTACATGTGACGCGGCGTGCGGTGCACGCAGAGCCGATGCGCACCCAGCTTGCGCATGTGCGCACGACCGCGGCGGGCACGGCGCAGACGGGCATCCTTCTTGTCGTTCGAGTTCATCTTCTCTGACTCTCGCAGTCGTCACGGGTGTGCAGCGGCGGCGGGCCCCTGCAGGCCGACCATCACTTCTTCTTGGCTTCCTTCCGGCGGACCTGCTCGTCGGCGTAGCGCACGCCCTTGCCCTTGTAGGGCTCCGGAGGACGGAAGCGACGGATCTCCGCCGACACCTGCCCGACCCGTTGCTTGTCGATGCCGCGGATGACGATCTCCGTCTGGCTCGGCGTCTCGGCCTCGATCCCCTCGGGCAGCTGGTAGACCACCGGGTGCGAGAAACCGAGCGACAGGTTCAGCGCACGACCCTGCGCCTGCGCGCGATAGCCCACGCCGACCAGCTGCAGCCGCTTCTCGAAGCCCTGGGTCACGCCC
>JAZBPI010000016.1:0-11911 GCA_036351555.1 Pseudomonadales bacterium | reverse complement strand
CTCCGCAGCCGCCCCGGTCGCCAATCCGGCCCCTGCGCCCGTCGCTCCGAGCGGCACCGGCACCGTGGGCCTGACCATCGCCGATGCGCCGACGGACCAGTACTCGAGCATCGAGCTCACCGTCACGCGCATCGAACTCGTCCCGGACGACGACGATGACGCTCGCGTGGTGATCTTCGATGACCCCGCAGGAACGACCATCGACCTGCTCGATCTCGACACCACGAGCCAGGTGCTCGTCGAGGCGACGGAGGTCCCGGCCGGGGACTACGAGGGCCTGGTGCTGTTCGTCGATGGCATCGAGCTCTTCCCGATCGATGGATCGCCGTCCATCGACGCCCGGGTGCCCGCCAATGGGCGCGTGTTCCTGAATCCGCGTGGCGAGTTCGAGGTCGGCGACGACGAGTACCTGCTCGTCCAGCTCGATATCGACGCCAACAAGTCCTTCAAGATCACCACGGCCGGCAACAGCGGCCAGGTGATCTTCCGCCCCGTGGTCTTCGTCGACATCTACGATGACGACGATCGGGACGACGCTCGCGGTCGCTTCGGCTTCCTCTCCGGCAGCTACGGCCCGGGCGGAGATGCCCTCGAGGGGACTTTCGAGCTCTGCGGGATCCTTCCGCTCCGGCGCGACGACGATGATGATGATGACGACCTCCGCGCCGTCGATCCGGAGCGTTGCCTGCTCGTGCAGACGTCGGAAGACACGCTGTTCGTCGACGACAGCGGGTCGGTGATCTCCTTCGACGGACTCCGGGCGGGCACCCAGGACGTGGTGGTCGGCGGACGGCTCGTCCCGGCGCAGGACGGTCCCCTGTTCCGCGCCGCGCTCGTGGACGAGGGGGCTCGCCGCAGCTTCCGCAGCTTCGAGGGAGACGTGGTCGGAAGCATCGAGGGCGACGTCCTCTCGATCGATCCGGATGACGACGATCTCTTCGACGACGACCTGTTCGACGACGACTTCCCCGTGCCAGTGACGCTCCTCGACGGCGCCCTGATCTTCTCGAAGGAGGGTCGCCAACTCACGCGGGAAGACCTGGTGGATGATCTCGAAGTGCGCGTCTTCGGACTCGCCACCGATTCCGACGACAGTGACGATCTACCCTTCGACGGCTTCATCGCAAGCGCCGTGGCGGTGGATGACGACGACGATGACGACGACCGCGAGGACTTCGACGACGACGACCGGGAGGGCGACATCCTCTCCTTCGACGGCAGCCGCCTCGAAGTGGAGCGTGACGACGACGAGGGCACCTTCTGCGCCATCGTCAGCGACAGCACCATCATCAAGGTGTTCCTGGACGACGACGACGGCGCTTTCCAGAGCGAGAGCTCCACGGACGACCTGGTCCCGGGCTATGAGGTCGAGGTCTTCGGCCCCCTCGGCGACGAGTGCTACGAGGCTCAGCTGATCCTCGTGGAGACCGAGGATCGCGACGATCTGCGCGACGACGACGAGGAGTTCGACGGTGACATCGTTGCGCTCTCGATCGAGGGCGGCACCCTGACGCTGGACCTCGACGACTCGCCGGCGGAGCAGTGCGTGGTCTTCTCCGACGACACCTTCATCGAGTTCGACTTCGACGATGGCCCGGATCAGCTGGCCGCGCCGGAGGATCTGGCGCTCGGGCAGGACGTCGACGTCTACGGCTCGGAGTTCGACGCAGACGGCTGCGTGATCGCCGAGGTCATCGAGATCGACCAGGACGGCGACGACGACTGAGTCGTCCGGCTGGGCGCGGACCGGAAGCTCCGGTCCGCGCTCTTCTTCGCGGCCCCCGGTTCCCACCGGGGGCCGTTTTCATTCCGGCTTCAGCCCATCAGGCCGTCGATGAACTCGGCCAGCGCCCGGTCGCGTTTCGAGAGTCCGCCCACGTCGTGGGTGGACAGACGGATCTCGACGCGGTTGTAGACATTGAACCATTCCGGATGGTGGTTCATGGCCTCCGCCTTCAGGGCGACCCGGGCCATGAAGCCGAAGGCCTCGTTGAAGTCCGCGAAGCGCAGGCTTCGCCGCAGGCCGCAGCGGTCGTCGTCGAGCGTCCAGGCGGGCAGGATCGCAGTCAGATCGTCGATGGCGGATTCGTCGAGGCGGTCGTCGGTCATGGTCCGGTCTCCGGTGGCGTTCACGAAGGCAAACGACCCTAGCAGGTCGTGATCACCGTGCGCAGCCGCGGACGCGGGCGTAGCATGGGCCGCGGAGGTGCGGCGCATGGACGACAGGGCGAACGGCAGACGGGCAGGGCGCTCCGGAGACGAACTGGATCCCGAGCTGCGCGAGGACGTGCGTCTGCTCGGGGAGCTGCTCGGGCAGGCCATCGCCACCGATCGGGGCGCGGACTTCATCGCGACCATCGAGCACATCCGTTCCCTGGCCAAGGGCGTCCGCCGCGGACAGCGGGACTGGGACGGACTGCGACGCTATCTGGCCGAGCTGCCGCAGGCGTCGCTCGTCGACGTCGCCCGCGCCTTCAATCAGTTCCTCAATCTCGCCAACATCGCCGAGCAGTATCACCTGGTGCGTCGCGAGCGGCGCAATCGCCGGGAGGACCCCGATGCCGATCTGCTCCGGGGTGCCTTCGAGCGACTCCTCGCCGGCGGCTGCGACGGTGAAACCATTGCGTCCAGCCTGGGCGCGCTGTCCGTCGAGCTGGTGCTCACGGCCCATCCCACGGAAGTGATCCGGCGCACCCTCATCCGCAAGTACGACGCGATCGCGGAACAGCTCGAGGCGCGCGATCGCTCGGAGCCCTCCGATCGCGCCGAGATCGATCAGGCCCTGTCGCGCCTCGTCGCCGAAGCCTGGTACACGGACGAGATCCGCCACGAACGGCCGTCTCCCCAGGACGAAGCCAAGTGGGGCTTCGCCGTGATCGAGAACTCGCTCTGGGACGCCCTGCCGCGCTTCCTGCGCGGTCTCGATCGGGAACTCGGGCGCCTCGGGCAAGCGCGTCTCGACCTGGCGGCGTCTCCCGTGCGCTTCGCGATCTGGATGGGTGGCGATCGCGACGGCAATCCGAACGTCACGGCCCCGGTCACGCGAGAGGTGCTCATGCTCGCGCGCTGGATGGCGGCGGATCTCTTCCTGCGTGACGTGGAGGCTCTGCAGAGCCAGCTGTCCATGACCCGGGCGACGCCCGATCTGCAGCGTCTCGCCGGGGCCGACGCCCGGGAACCCTATCGCAGGGTGCTGCGCGACCTCCGCGAGCGCCTCCGCCGCACGCGGGACTGGGCGGAGCGCCTCGATCCGGCACCCCCTGCCGACCCCGAGTCCTGCGTGCTCGAGCAGGCCGATCTCATCGAACCGCTCCTTGCCTGTCATGCGTCGCTCACGGCCTGCGGCATGGGCGAGATCGCAGACGGAGAACTGCTCGACACCGTGCGCCGCGCCGCGTGCTTCGGCATTCATCTCGTGCGCCTGGACATCCGCCAGAGCGCGGAGCGGCACACGGACGTGCTCGATGCCCTGACGGCCCATCTGGAGATCCGCGACGCGGCCGGGCGCACCTATGGCGCCTGGGACGAAGCGGAGCGGCAGCGCTTCCTGGTCGCTGAACTCGACAGCCGGCGACCGCTCTTTCCTCGCGCCTGGCCGAAGAGCGAAGCCGTGGCGGAGGTGCTCGACACCATGGCGGTGGTGGCCGCGCAGCCGCCTGGCGCGATCGGCCAGTACATCATCTCCATGGCGGCCCAGCCCTCGGACGTCCTCGCCGTGATCCTGCTCCTGCGGGACGCGGGTCTGACCCTGCCCATCCCGGTCGTGCCCCTGTTCGAGACCCTCGACGACCTCGATCGCGCGCCTCAGGCGATCGATGCGCTCCTCGACGTGCCCTGGTATCGCACCTGGAGCGGTGGCCATCAGCAGGTGATGATCGGCTACTCGGATTCCGCGAAGGACGCCGGCCAGCTCGCTGCCGCCTGGGCACAGTACCGGGCGCAGGAAGCGCTCACGGCCGTTGCGGCGCGACGGGGCGTGCGCCTGACGCTCTTCCACGGCCGCGGCGGCGCGGTCGGTCGGGGCGGTGGCCCCGCCCATGCCGCCATCCTCAGCCAGCCGCCGGGCTCCGTGGCGGGCAGCCTGCGGGTGACCGAGCAGGGCGAGATGATCCGTTTCAAGTTCGGTCTCCCCGCGGTGGCGGAGCAGAGCCTCGCGCTCTACACGGGCGCCGTCCTCGAGGCGACGCTGCTGCCGCCCCCGGCGCCGCCGGTGCCCTGGCGCGAGGAGATGGATCGGCTGGCGGCGCGCGCCCTCGATGGTTACCGCAGCGTCGTGCGCGGCGACGACCGCTTCGTGGAGTTCTTTCGCGCCATCACGCCGGAGCGCGAACTCGGCAAGCTGTCCCTGGGCAGCCGACCGGCGCGGCGCAAGGCGTCGGCGGGCATCGAGAGCCTGCGCGCGATCCCCTGGGTGTTCGCCTGGACCCAGATCCGCCTCATGCTGCCGGCCTGGCTCGGCACGGACACGGCGCTGGCCGCCGCGCTCGAGGAGCAGGAACGTCCGCTGCTGACCGAGATGATCGAGCGCTGGCCCTTCTTCGCCATGCAGATCGACATGCTCGAGATGGTGCTGGCGAAGATCGATCCGGAGCTGTTCCGCTGGTATCAGCAACGTCTCGTGGAGCCGTCCCTCGGCGCCCTCGGGGACGATCTCCGCGAACGGGTGACGGCCCTCACCGCCGATCTGCTCCGCCTCCGGGAGGAAGACATGCTGCTCGAGCGGGATCCACAGCTGCGCGAGAGTCTTGCGGTGCGCAACACCTATCTTGATCCGCTGCACCTGCTCCAGGCGGAACTGCTCGCGCGATCCCGGGCCAGTGTCGAGCCCGTGCCGGACGTCGAGCGGGCGCTGCAGGTCACCATGGCCGGCATCGCCAGCGGACTGCGCAACACGGGTTGAGTCGCCGGCGAGGAACGCGAGCGGCCGTCCGTCAGCGCGGCGGCCAGAGCTCCGGTTCCGACGACGGCAACAGTTCCGGACCGATGGCGAGGGCATCGAAGTCCGCCGTTGCCAGGTAGTAGTCCGCCATGGCCTGGAAGTAGCCGAGGGTGGCGTCGAGGGCGCGGACGCGGGCGTCTGCGGTGTTCTCCTCGCGGACGTTGAGGAGGAAGAAGCTGCTCGCGCCCTCGCGGAAGCGCGTCCATTCCGCATCCTCGAGCACCTGGGCCTGGTCGGCCTCCTGGCGAGCCAGGCGCGTGAATTCGACGGCGGCGTCCACGGCCTCGACGAGACGCGCGACCTGAAGCTGCAGGCGCTCCTGGATCCGTTGCCGACCGAAGACCAGGCTGCGCAGTTCCGCTTCGGCCGCGCCGATCTCGCCCCGGGCCTTGCGGCGCTCCACGGGCACCGAGACCTTGAGTTCGGCGATCACGTCCGTGCCGTTGCGTGTCTCGCTGCCGTCTCCGAGGTCGCGGGCCATCTTCAGGCCCAGGTCCACCTCCGGGCGAAGATCGTTCTCTGCCAGGCGCAGACGGTTGCGCTCACGGTCCATCTCCCGATCGAGCATCACGAGCTCCGGCTGGCGCGTGAGGGCGCGGCGAAGATCCGCTTCCGCATCGGCGATCGTTGCGTCCGTGACCGGGGGATAGCCGTCAGGGAGGCGGCTGGCCAGCGGAAGCAGCGGGCGGCCGCCCTCGTCGCGCAGGTAGAGGCTCAGATCCACCGCCGCGATCTCGAAGTCGCGGCGCGCGCTGCGCGCGAGCTGCCGGCGCTTGAGGACGTTCTGGTAGTTCTCCACGACGGAGATCTCGGCGATGTCGCCCTGGGCGAACTGCTCCCGGAAGGCGATGTCGCGCTCTTCGGCGATGATCAGCAGTCGCTCGAGCACCTGCAGGCGTCGCCCGGCGGTGACCCAGCTCCAGTAGGCGCGCATGGCGCCGTGCTGAACGCTCATCTTCGCGAGAAGCAGATCCGCGTCGGCAAGATCGATCTTCAGCTGACCGTCGCGCAGCTTGAAGCGGCGTTCGTCGAAGGCCCGATCCCGGAGCAAGGGCAGGGACAGGCCTGCATTGAATTCCCCGCGGTCGAGGGTGACCAGCTGATCCTGATAGACCGGGAAGTCGCCGCCGCTGATGCGATAGCCCGCGTAGAGATCGGCGCCGAGGCTGCGCAGCGGCTGGACGAAGCGTGAATCGAGCTGGCGACCGTCGTAGTAGCCGTTCGCCCAGCCGAGACCGGACTGCTCGATACTGCGATCGAAGGCCCCCTGCGCGGACAGCAGCCTGGCCTCCTCGGCGCGGCGTTTCTCGCGGGTCTCGAGGATCTTCGGTACGGCGGCGATGGACGAGGAGAGTACCTCGGCGAGGACGAGCGCCGTCCCCCTGTCCTCGGCACTGCGTGCGTCCATCCCGGCGAGCAGGAACAGCAGCACCGCGACGATCCTCTTGGATCGGCGCCGCGTTGCGATCATTCGCCGCCTCCGCGGATCATCGCCTGCGGATCGGTGTTCTCCGGCGGAAAGCCGTTCAGGCGGCGCCAGAGTTCGTAGCCGATGCTCACCGTGTCGAGGAGGATCCAGCCCCGCGCCTTGGCTCCGAAGCGCAGGTACTGCTGCGAGGGCCAGGGCTGGTCGGCGGGGTCCGGCGTGATCAGCACCCGGAAGCGCCCGTTCGCGGAGACCACGGGGTCGACGGTGGCGACCACACCGCCGAAGGTGCCGATCGCGACTTCCGGCCAGCCGCCGAACTGCACCGCGGGCCAGCCCTCGAACATGATGCGCGCCCGCCGTCCGGGTGTGACCAGGGACGCGTCGAGGCCCGAGATGTAGATCTCCACGGCAGGCGTCGCGACCGTGGGCACGAATTCGGCGATGACGTCGCCGGCCCGGACCAGGGTCGCCGTGTCACCGGCGCGGATTCCGATCACCGTGCCGTCGTTCGGGGCGATCACCCGCTGCGTGCTCTGGCGCGTCACGCTCACCTGGGCCTGATTCAGGCTCGCCTCCGCCTCGCTCTCCTTCGCGAGCAGCTCCTGATAGCGGATCTGCGCGCGCTCGAATTCGACGCGGGACGTCAGTCCCTGATCGAGCAGTCGCTTCTGACGCTCCAGATTGAGCAGGGCCGTGCGCGTGGCCGTGCGGGCGGCTTCGTAGGCGGAACGCACGGCGCGCTGCTCGGCGTCGAGGCGCTCGATGAGCTGGGGATCCAGATCGACGATGTCGACGATGGGATCGCCCTTCTTCACGGCGCTGCCGTCGCGCACGTACCAGCGCGCGATGCGCCCCCCGGCGAGGGTCGAGAGGGTCTGGCTGCGCTCGGAGGGATTCAGCGTCGTCACGCGGCCTTCGCCCGGCGCGTTCTGCACCCAGGGGGTGAACAGCAGGAAGCAGACGATGATCGCGACGCTCAGCACGAGCAGCAGGCGCAGCGCGTAGAGCGGTCGCGGCAGACGCACGCTCTGCAGCGCGCGGAAGCCGGCGAGGTAGTCCGCCTGCGCGAAGGCGGTGACCGGTGCGCCGGGGCGGATGCGGGCGTCCCGTTGCGTCATGACTCCGACTCTCCCAGGGTCAGGCGCGTGGCGCTGCGCTCCGCGTCGACGAGCTCGTCGAGGGACGAGAAGGCTTCCGTGTAGTTCGAGCCGAGGCGGAGATAGCGCTCGAAGCCGGGCAGGTCGAGACGATTCGAGAGATAGACGAAGGTCATCTCGGGCTGGGTCCGGATGTAGTTCAGGATCCGCTGCCGGCGCTCCAGCCGCATGAGGTCGCAGGCGACCGTGAAGACGAGGATGCGCGGACGCAGGGCCAGCGCCTGGGCGATCTTCAGGCGCAGGATCTCGCTCGTGGTGAGCGGATGGCCCTGAGGCGTGAGCACCGTGTTCACGCCATCGTCGAGGCTGTCGATCAGCGCATCGAGGCCCACGAGATCGAGGAACTCGCGGATCTGCCCTCCGGTGAGGGACGGATTGCCGATGCGCATGTACTCGGCGACCGTGCACTCGAAGAGGCGCGTGTCGCTGACGACCGTGACCTCGTCGCGCAGGTGCTGGATGTCGAACACCTCGATGTCCCGCCCCCCGAGCAGCACCCGCCCCGGTGCCGGCGACTGCACGCGCAGGAGCAGGTTGCAGAACACTTCCGTGACGCTGGCGTTCTCCGGCGCCACCAGGGTGGTCGAGCCGGCGGGGAATTCCGCGTCGAGGCGATAGTCGTGCCTGCGGAAGCGGACCTGCGCCTCCTCGAGCTGAATCGACGGCTCCCAGGCCTCATCGCGGCCCTGGGTATCGAGATCCTCCAGGGGCACGAGGTGCAGCTGGGCCAGCTTGTCGAGGGACGCGCGCAGGCCGTACCAGCTCTCGAGGACGGTCGAGAAGCCGCCCATGTTGATGAGGATGGTGCCGAGGATCAGTTCCGCGGCCACGAGCTGGCCGACCGTGAGCTGGCCGCGCACCACGAGCAGACCGCCGATGCCGAGGAGCAGGGCGCTGCCCAGGGCCATGAGCACCTGGTAGCTGACCGTCTGGGTGAAGGTGCAGGCGAAGTGCCGCTTGTGCGCGTCGATGTAGTTCTGCGTCAGATCGTCGCTGCGTTCGATGGCCCAGTGGACGCCCGCCTCCGACTTGAAGGCCCGGTGCTTCACGGCCATGGATTCGAGCCAGTTGCCCATGCGGAACTTGGCCGTCGACATCTCGAGCACGCTGCGCACGGCGGCCCGGTCCACGGATTGCCAGATCGCGATGACGATCGCGGCGTGCAGCGCACTCACCAGGAGGAAGTAGGGGTGGTAGAAGGACACGACCACGTAGCCCACGACCGCCTGCAGGATCAGGCTGAGGCCGCTGGAGATGAGTGTGGGGACGTGGCTCTTGATCGATTCGATCTCGAAGAAGCGGTTGTACAGGTCCTCGCGGTTGCGGCCCTCGAAATCCATGGTCTCCGCATAGGCGGTGCGCAGGGTCACGTCCTGGGCCGTGCGGGCGAAGAAGCGCCGCTCGAACATCTCCAGCACGTAGTTCTGCGCCGCCACCAGGGAACCGGACGCGGCGAGCACGAGGAAGAGCACGAAGGACAGGATGATCACGGGCTGCACGTCGCCGAGATTGGCGACGGAGTCGATGAGCAGCTGCACGGCCACGGGCACGGCAAGGGTCAGGGCGCTGATCACCACGCCGAACAGGATCGCGGTCCAGATGTAGGAACCCTGATCGGCGAGTATCAGCCGATAGGCGAGGCTGAGGGGGACGGGCGGCTTGGCGGCCATGGCTGTCCTGTCGTCACGGCATGAATGTCGCGGCGTGGTGCCTTGAAGAAACGGTGCTTCGGCGTTCGGAGCGGCGCGAGCAGATCGAGGGGCGCCACGCGGTCGCGTCGCTTGCATCCCTGCGGTCGATCGTCCCTGACCTGCTGCCTGGCGAGGCCGCCCGCGTGATCACGGCGTTCGCCCAGGAATCTTAGCACCGCTTCCTCGTGGGAGGGGGAATACAGCTTTCCCCGGCCCCCTGTCCAGGCGTGCCCGGGGAGGTCTGCAGTCGGTGACGCATTGCGTCTGGCGCGCGGCGCGGCAGACTGGGCGGCCTGCTCCATTGCCGGATGTCTGCCCATGGCGAAGGGATCCCCCCTGCGTGCGCTCGTCGCGGGTCTGTTCTGTCTCGCTGCGCTGCACGCCCCGGCGCGCGCCGCGGAATCGGATGCCCTGCCAGCTCCTGCGGAGCAGCTGCCCGAGCCCGTGGCTCGGGTGGCGACGGCGCTGGGTGTCCCGGCCGATGCGATCAGTCTCTGGGTGGCCGAGCTCGATGCGGACCGCCCCCTCGTCAGCTGGCGCGCCCGGGTCGCGCGAAGTCCGGCATCCACCATGAAGCTGGTGACGACCTTTGCCGCGCTCGAGGGCCTGACGCCGGCTTATCGCTGGCGCACGGAGGTGTTCGCCCTCGGCCCCATCCGGGACGGCGTGCTGTCCGGCGATCTGCTGCTTCGCGGCTTCGGGGATCCGTTCCTGGTGGCCGAGGAATTCTGGAAGCTCGTGGGCGCGATCCGGGCCACGGGTCTGCGCGAGATCCGGGGCGACCTCGTCTTCGACACGGGGGCCTTCGTGCCGGACGAGCAGCCGCGGAGTGCCTTCGACGGTCAACCGGATCGCATCTACAACCTGCCGCCCCATCCCCTGCTCGTGAACTTCAATGCCATGCGCTTCGAGTTCGCCCCCGACCCCGTGGCCGGACGCGTCCGGGTCGCCGTGGAGCCGGCCCTGGCCAATGTGGAGGTGGTCAATCGCCTCGGCCTCGTGGACGGGCCCTGCGAGGGCTACCAGCGTGGGGTGGCCCTGAACGTCGTCGACGCGGTACGGCGGGAGCGCGTCCTGCTGGAGGGACGCTTCCCCACCGGCTGCCAGCGCTACGGCATGACCCGCAGCGTGCTCACGCCGGAGGCCTATGCCTGGGGGCTGTTCGGTCTCTACTGGAACCAGCTCGGCGGCCGCCTGGACGGCGGCTGGCGGCTCGGGACCCTGCCTGCGGACCTCATCCCGGAGGACCCGGAAACGGGGATCCCCATGCCGGAGGAAAGCGATGCGCTCGTGACCGTGCACCGCTCGCGGCCCCTCGGGGATGTGGTGCGGCTGGTCAACAAGTACAGCAACAACGTGATGACGCGGCAGCTGTACCTGACCCTGGGCGGTGAGCGCTTCGGCCTGCCCGCGGATCGAGACAAGGGGCAGCGCGCGCTCGTCGAGATCCTGGCCCGCAACGGCGTCGAGACGACGGGACTGGTCATCGACAATCCCTCGGGGCTGACCCGGGACGGGCGGATCTCGGCGGAGCAGCTGGGCCGGCTCCTGCAGGCAGCCTGGCGTTCGCCCTACATGCCCGAATTCGTCTCCTCCCTCGCGCTCTCCGGACTCGACGGGACGGTCAGCGACCGGTTCATGGACATGCCCCAGGCCGGTCGCATGCACCTGAAGACGGGCACGCTGGACGATGTGTCCGCGATCGCCGGTTACGTGCAGACGCGGACCGATCGCCGACGGGTCGTCGTGGTGCTGGTCAACGCGCCCCGGGCCCACCGTGGCCCGGGCGAGGAGATCCAGGATGCACTGCTCGACTGGGTCTATCGGGACTGACCCGCCGTCGGTCGCCCTGTACAGCTTTGTCCAGGTTCATGACTGGACGTGGGCCAGAGATCGGGTAACATGCGTTACCTCGCGTAACAACGAGAGCTCGCGCTCATGGCACTCTTCGAGAAACTCCTCAAATCCTGGCTGGACCAACCGCTCGTCAGCTGGCCCGGGTTGCCGCTCCCGGTCACGACGCCGGTCGAGTATCTCGGGCGTCCGATCCCCCAGGTCGTCGAAACGCCGGCGAATCAGGCCACTGCCGTGGCGACGGCCCCTGCCGTGCCGGTCGAGGACGATGCGCCGCGGCAGGCGGCCTGAGGCATTCGTCCTGGACGAATATTGGACATGCCGCTGAAGCGCGGTAGCCTCCTGCGCTGACGGGGATCGGTCCGGGACCCTTCATTCCTCCGCCCGAGGCGTCAGCGCGTGCCGTTCAGCATTCCTTTCATTGCTCCCTCTGCCGTCGCGTACTGCGCGGCGGCTCGCCCTTCGCCTCCTGGCACCGACCGAGCGGCCCTCGTCGAGATCATCGGCGGCCAGGGCGGGCGCTACCGAAGGGTTCGCCGTTCGCCCGGACGGGATTCGACGATAGGCTGCAACACGGCATGGTACGGGTCGACAGGATGGGGCGGGCATCCGGTCCGGGATGCCGCCGGGTGGCACAGGAACGGGGAGTTCGCATGACATCTTCCGCTGCGGTGCCCGAACTCGACGCAGCCGCCATCGAGGCCCTGGGAGAGGACGTTCCGCTCCTCGAGGGGCTGCGCACCTGTCGCGCGATCCGCCGCCTGCGGCCCGACCCCGTCCCCGATGCCCTGATCCGCAAGGTCTGCGAGGCGGGCACCTTCGCTCCCAGTGGCGGCAATCG
>JAZBPI010000015.1:0-4668 GCA_036351555.1 Pseudomonadales bacterium | reverse complement strand
GGCAGGAAGGCTCGACCGATCTCGAAGAGCCGCGCCCGGGTCTGCTGCCGCTTGCGATTGGCGATCCAGGTGCGCACGAGCCCGGGCCAGAGCGACGGCCGCATGACCGCCAGATCCGACGAGATGGGATTGGCCAGGGCGAGTGCCTCGACATCCGGTGCGAAGGCGGCGGCGAGAGACGGCTCGACGAAGCTGTAGGTGATCAGCTCCTGGCAGCCGGCGCCGACCAGGGCTGCGCGAAGCGTGTCGACGGACAGCTCGTCCTCCCGGGTCGGGGCCAGGTGCAAGGGCGCCGACGGCAGCGCGACCTCGAGGCGGTCGTAGCCGTGCACGCGGGCCACCTCCTCGATGAGATCCGCCTCTCGCTCGATATCGAAGCGGAAACTCGGCGCCTGCAGGGACCAGACCGTCCCCTCCTCCGTGGTCACGCGTTCGATCTCCGGGAACTCGAGCCGCGCGAGGATGTCGTCGACCGTGGCGTCGGGGATCGAGGTCCCGAGGACGCGCTGGAGACGGGTGCTGCGCAGGCTCACCGCCGCCCGCGCAGGCAGCGCCTCGGCGACCAGGGCCTCGCTGACGGGGCCCGGGCGCCCGCCGACGATGTCGAGCAGCAGCCGCGTCGCGCGCTCCATGGCGCGGGCCTGCAGCTCGAAGTCGACGCCACGCTCGTAGCGCTGGCTGGCGTCCGTCTGCAGACCGTGGCGCCGCGCACGCCCGGCGACCGCGAGCGGAGAGAAGAAGGCGCACTCGAGAAAGATGTCCCGCGTCGGCGTCTGGCCGCCGGCCTGGATGCCGCTCCGCTCACCGCCCATGATCCCGGCGAGGGCCACCGGACCCTCGGCATCCGTGATCAGAAGCGTGTCGGCCTCCGGTCGCACCTCGGTGCCGTCGAGCAGCACCAGGACATCGTTGTCCCGGGCCCTGCGCACGTCGATGCCGTTCACCAGGCGCGCCAGATCGAAGGCGTGCATGGGCTGACCCAGCTCGAGCATCACGTAGTTGGTCACGTCCACCACGGCGTCGATGGAGCGCAGGCCGCTGCGTCGCAGCCGCTCCACGAGCCAGGCGGGCGACGGCCGGCGGACGTCGACGTCGCGGATCACCCGTCCCAGGTAGCGTGGGCAGCCCTCGGGGTCGGAGAGGCTCACGGGGAAGACGTCGTCGATCTCGGCGGGCACGGGCTCGATGGTCGGCCCCCGGACCGGCGCCGCATTGAGGACGCCCACTTCGCGAGCGAGCCCGCGAACGCTCAGGCAGTCACCCCGGTTCGGCGTGAGATCGACGTCGATGAGCCGGTCGTCGAGGGCGAGCGCCTCGCGCAGGTCCGCGCCCGTCGCCAGATTCGCGGGCAGCACCATGAGGCCCTCCCGCTCCTCGGCGAGGCCGAGCTCATCCGCACCACAGAGCATGCCTGCGGATTCGACGCCGCGGAGCTTCGCGCGGCGGATCTGCATGCCGTCGGGCAGCTCGGCACCCACCCGCGCGTAGGGTGCCTTCATGCCGACGACGACGTTGGGCGCGCCGCAGACCACGGTCTGGACGCCCTCCCCGTCTGCCACGCGACACACCCGGAGCTTGTCCGCATCCGGATGCGGCGCGACCTCGACGACCTCACCCACGACCACGCCGGAGAACGGGGGCGCCGCCGGTTCCGCCGCCTCGACCTCGAGCCCGGCCATGGACAGCTGGGCGACGAGCGCCTCGGAGTCGATGGACGGATCCACCCACTCGCGCAACCAGTGTTCACTCAGCTTCATGCAGTCCGTTCCCGTCGATCGATGCCGATGCCGCACCCTGCGTCCATGGACGCGGGTTCAGCGAAGCTGGGCCAGAAAACGCAGGTCGTTCTCGTAGAAGAGTCGAAGATCGTCGACGCCGTAGTAGAGCATCGACAGGCGATCCGGACCGAAGCCGAAAGCGAAACCCGTATAGGTCTCCGGATCGATGCCGGACATCTCCAGCACGTTCGGATGCACCATGCCGCAGCCCATGACCTCGAGCCATCCCGTGTGCGAGCAGACACGACAACCGTCACCCCGGCAGTGCACGCACTCCACGTCCACCTCCGCCGAGGGCTCCGTGAAGGGGAAATAGCTGGGGCGGAAACGCACGGCCAGATCGGCCTCGAAGAAGACCCGGAGAAACTCGATCACCGTCCCCTTGAGATCGGCCATGCTGATGTCGCGATCGACGACCAGGCCCTCGACCTGATGGAACATGGGGGTGTGGGTCACGTCCGAATCGACCCGATAGACCTTCCCGGGGCAGATGATGCGGATCGGCGGTTGCGTGGCTTCCATGACCCGCGCCTGCACCGGCGAGGTGTGCGTGCGCAGGAGCTGGCCGAGCGCTCGCGGATCCGCCTCGGCAGCATCGCCTGATGCGGCCGAGCCGCGCTCTGCGAGGTAGAAGGTGTCGTGCATGGCGCGCGCCGGATGGTGCGCGGGAATGTTCAGGGCCTCGAAATTGTAGTAGTCCGATTCGATCTCGGGACCGGCCGCGACGGCATAGCCGGCGTTCCGGAAGATCGTCTCGATGCGCAGCATGGTGCGCGTGTGCGGATGCAGCCCGCCGCAGTCTCCCCTGCGCCCGGGCAGCGTGACGTCGATGGTTTCCGCTGCGAGCTGCTCCGCGAGCTGCGCCGCCACCAGCGCCTGCCGACGCGCGTCCCAGCGCGCCTGGACCTGGTCACGGGCCGCGTTGATCGCCTGACCCGCCTCCCGCCGCTCCGCATCGGGGAGCTTGCCGAGCGTCTTCAGCAGGGCGGTGATCTCGCCCTTCTTGCCGAAGTAACGGACGCGCAGCGCTTCCAGCGCAGCCTCGTCGCTCGCGGCATCGACGGCCGCCTCGGCGGCGGCCACCAGGGTCTCGAGTTGCTTCATGTCGTCGCTGTCCGTCGACTGCCCGAGGCGCGGCGCGGCGACCTCGAGGGGCGCGTGCGCGGCGGCCGGAAACGAAAGAGCCAGGATGCGCGAGAGGACGCAGCCTGGCTCTTGGCGTGCAGGACCGGTGGGCCTGCGGACGGCTCAGGCGGCCAGGGCCTGCTTCGCCGTCTCCACCAGCTTGCCGAAGGCACCCTTCTCGTTGAGGGCCAGGTCGGCGAGCACCTTGCGATCGACCTCGACCTGCGCCTTGTTCAGACCGTCGATGAGACGGCTGTAGGACAAGCCGTGCTCGCGAGCGCCGGCGTTGATGCGCTGGATCCAGAGCGCCCGGAAGTGGCGCTTGCGCTGACGGCGGTCCCGGTAGGCGTACTGACCGGCCTTGGTGACGGCCTGCTTCGCGACGCGAAGCGTGCGACTGCGGGCACCGTAGTAGCCCTTCGCAGCCTTGAGAATCTTGTTGCGGCGCGCCCTCGAGACGACGCTGCGCTTCACTCGTGCCATGGTTGTCTCCTCAGGTCCGATGCTGCGGCAGCATGCGCTTGATCAGCTGCACGTCCGCGTCATGCACGGGCGACATGCCGCGCAGGTGCCGCTTCCGCTTGGTGGCTTTCTTCGTGAGGATGTGGTTCCGGTACGCCGAGCGGCGCTTGAACCCATTGGCACGTTTGCGAAAGCGCTTGAGCGCTCCCTTGTTGCTCTTGATCTTCGGCATTTCCAGTCTCCGCGTTTGATGATGCGAGTGCCTTGCACCCGTCCTCCGCCCGGTATGCGCCGGGCCCGTGGGGCCGAACGGAAGCGGTGGCCCGTTCCGGCTCCCTCTTCGGCGACGGTCCTCGAGACCCTCACCGATTCACTGGCTCAGGCCCCGTCGGGGGCGAGCCCTGGTCGATCACGTCGCCTCAGTGCTTCTTGCGCGAGCGCGGCGCGATCACCATCGTCATCTGGCGCCCTTCCATCTTCGGCTCGAACTCGACCGCACCGATCTCGCTCAGGTCGTCACGAATCCGTTCCATCAGATCCAGACCGAGATCCTGGTGCAGCAACTCGCGACCACGGAAGCGCAAGGTGACCTTGGCCTTGTCGCCCTCCGTGAGAAACCGGGTGAGATTACGGATCTTGACCTGGTAATCCGCTTCCTCGGTCCCCGGTCGGAACTTCATCTCCTTGAGCTGGGTCTGCTTCTGGCGCTTCTTCTGGAGGTTCCGTTCCTTCTTGGCCTCGAACACCATCTTGCCGTAGTCCATCAACCGGCAGACGGGGGGGGTGGCCTCGGCCGCCATGAGCACGAGGTCGAGCCCCTTCTCCTGTGCGGCCTTCAATGCGTCGGCGCGGGGAACGATACCGAGCTGGGTGCCGTCGTCGTCGATGAGTCTGACTTCTGACGCCTCGATGGCGTCATTGATGGTCGCCCGCTTGGATTGCCCCTGACTTCCTCGCTTGATGTCGTCATCTCCACTGATTCAGGAAACCCACGGCCGCATCGACGCACGGTCGGCGCAGGATGCAGCCGAGGCCCAGCCGGATCCGACCCGGCGTCGCGATTCTAGGTCCAGGCCGGCGACGAGGCAAGCACCGGAAGGCGCTAACTCACTGTCGACAAAGGAGGTTGGACCCGTCGCGGCGGTCCGGCGAGAGGCGGTCGCCCGCTACGAAAACGGGGCCCGCAGGCCCCGTTCGCCGAATCTGGTAGGCGCGATTGGATTCGAACCAACGACCCCCACCATGTCAAGGTGGTGCTCTAACCAACTGAGCTACGCGCCTGTTCAGCCCCCGAATGACCGTC
>JAZBPI010000014.1:0-16184 GCA_036351555.1 Pseudomonadales bacterium | reverse complement strand
GTCCTGTCGCCGCTGAAGCCGGCTCCCACAGGCGGCGAGCCTCGTCCAGGGTGCGAGCCCGCGTCGGCGGTGTTGCTCGGATCGCGCGTTGGGTCGCCGCTGAAGCGTGCTCCCACAGGCGGCGAGCCTCGTCCAGCGTGCGAGCCCGCTTCGGCGGTGATGCATGGCTCGCGCGTTCGATCGGCGCTGAAGCGGGCGCTTCTGGATCGAGCTCACAGTCCACTGTGGGAGCACGCTTCAGCGGCGACCGTGGCAGGCCATGCGCCTGCTCCCGCGCAGCACGCGCCCGAGGTCCATCTCCTCGCCGCCGCGCCTCGCGAAACAGGCCTCCGTTGAGGCAAGCGCGGTGACGCATGCTGGCGAGCGCGCAGACCCCGCACTGCGCGCACTGATCCACGAGATCGACCCCTCTGCCCGACTGATCTCGACGCAGCCCCTGCAGGGCGGCATTTCGGCTCGCATCGTCGCGCTCGACCTGGTCACGGCGACGGGCCCCGCATCCTGGGTGCTGCGCACCCTGCCGGTCGATCCCGACCTGGATGCCGCCACGGAGTTCAGGCTCATGGGCTGGCTCGCGGCGCGGGCCTTTCCCGTGCCCACTGCTCTGGCCTGTCTGGACGCCGGACCCGATCGCCCCCGAGGCGCCGTGCTGATGACTCGCGAGCCCGGCGCCGTGATCGCGAATCCGGACGGCGCACAGATCGACGCACTTGCGGCCTTGCTGACGCAGCTCCATGCGCTGCCGACTGACGGACTCGACTTCCTGCCGCCGCTCTGCCGCTACGCCATGCCGTCAGCCTGGTCGGACCTGGACGCGCTGGGCGCGAACCGGAGCCAGCTCGAGCGCCTCGGGGCCGTGGCGCAGCGCCATGCACCGCGGCCCACCGGTCCCCGGGTGCTCGGCCATGGCGACTTCTGGGTCGGCAATCTGCTCCAGCGCCCCGACCGGGGGGTCCTGGTGCTCGACTGGGAGGACGCGGGTCTCGGCGATCGTCTCCAGGATCTGGCGATCGCACGGCTGGAACTGCTCTGGGAATGCGACGCCCGCGCGATGACGCGGTTCACGGACGCCTATCTGGCGCAGAGTCCGGATCCGGACCTCCTGCGCACAGGGCTGCCTGCCTGGGACCTCACCATGACGCTGCTGCGACTCTCCTGGCTGCCGGCATGGGGACTGCCCGACGCCATCACGCGCACCAGCCTCGACCTCGGCGTCCGCCACGCCGAGGATGCGGCGGCGCGCCTGACCGGCAGCTGAGCGCGCGCACGCAGGGCGCTCGTGGAATGACCTGTTCCGATGTGGGCGCGCCTCAACGGGTTTGTCTGAAGCCGGCGGCCGGTCGCCGCTGAAACGTGCTCCCACGGGTCGTGATCCCGACACCGCTGTGGGAGCCAGCTTCAGTGGCGATCCTCCGATCATTGTTCCGGTCGCTGCTGAAGCATGCTCGCACAGGGACGTGATCCCAGTACCGCTGTGGAAGCCAGCGTCAGCGGCGATGCGCGGATCACTTCTCCGGTCGCCGCTGAAGCGTGCTCCCACGAGGCATCCCCGCTGTGGGAGCCAGCTTCAGCGGCGACCTGCCGGCGCCGATTCAGCGCACCGCGGCGACCGGCATGTCGTCCGTGAGGGGAAGGGTCGTTTCGACGGAGGACGCGAGGAGCGCCGTGAGTCGCTGGAGCAGGGGCTCCCGCGTCGAGGTGCCGCGCCAGGCGATGCCGATCACGCGGTGTGGACGGTCGCCCTCGAAGGGCAGATAGCGGATCGTCGTGGAGGCATCGTCCAGAGCGAGCTCGGGCATGAGGGTGATCCCGATGCCGGCACTGACCATGTGCCGGAGCGTCTCGATGCTCGTCGCCGAGAAGTTCGTGTTCTCCACCGCGCCGCTCTGGGCGCAGACGTCGAGCGCCTGATCGCGCAGGCAGTGGCCGTCCTCCAGGAGGAGCACATCCGCATGCTCGAGATCCTCGCCGGTCACGGAGTTGCGCTTCGCCAGCGGGTGGCCCTTTGGCACGCCCACGTAGAAGGGTTCGGCGTAGAGCGGCTCGGCGTGGACCGACTCCTCGTGCAGGGGCAGCGCGAGGATCGCGGCATCGAGGCGCCCCTGGCGAAGATCCCGGAGGATCACTGCGGTCTGCGCCTCGAGCAGCTGGAGTTCCAGCTCCGGAAAGGCGTCCCGGATCGCCGGCAGGATGAGGGGCAGCAGGTAGGGGGCCACGGTGGGAATGATGCCGAGGCGGAACTCGCCCCCGAAGGGATCGCGCGCCTGGCTCGCGAGCTTCACGAGCTGATCCGTCTCGCGGAGGATCACCCGCGCCTGCTCGATGATCTTGGCGCCGATGGGCGTGAGCAGGACCTGCCGATTGTTGCGCTCGATCAGCGTGACCCCGAGGAATTCCTCGAGCTTGCGGATCTGCGTCGACAGCGTCGGCTGGGAGACGTGGCAGGCCTCGGCGGCCCGGCCGAAGTGTCGATGTTCGGCAACGGCCACCAGATACTTCAGATCTCGCAGATTCACCGCTGTTCCCCGTCGCGCGCCCGCTGGATGCCTTCCCCCCGGCCCGGCAAGCCTAGCCGCGTGGTCCGGCCCTGAAAAGCCGTGTCCCGGAGCCCGACGCTCAGGCCGGCGCCGGCTGCGCATCGACCGCGGAAACCTGCCGCAGCAAGGCAAGATAGCCGCTGGGGAAGTCGACGCCATCGTAGTAGCCGTGCCGGCACAGATAGCGATGCAGGCGACCGAGATTGTAGATGGGCACCGAGGCCATGCAGTGGTGCTCGAGATGCCAGTTCACCTGATGCGGGCTGAAGAGGGCCCGGGACAGCAGATTCGAGCGCACGGAGCGCGTGTTGCGCCGGGGATCGCGGTCGAGGAGATCGGGTACGGCGCCGTGTTCCGCCACCTGGCGGATGCGGCTCACGGCCGGCAGGACGAAGACGTAGGCCGCGATCCACAGGAGGTAGAGCCAGCCTTCGCCGACCGCGACGAGCACGGCGAGGATCAGCAGATTCATGGCCACCGCTCGGGCGACCGCGCGCCGGGCCGTCTCGCCGAGGCGCGGAAAGGCGGCCAGCGTACGGCCGACGCCGCGCAGCGTGCGCCAACCCGTCTGCCCCGAGAGGTCGCGCCACAGCTTGCGGCGCAGGCGCGCACGGGAGATCGGATAGTCGCGATAGTTCGGCAGGTCCGGATCCTCCGCGGTGCCGGCATCGCGATGATGGACGAGATGGCCCTTCATGTAGGCGCGCATGTTGTTGAAGGTGGGCGGCGCGGCCAGCCAATCGCCCACGAGATCGTTGAGGCGCGGCGTCGCGAAGAGGGTCCGGTGTCCGCACTCGTGGACGAGGATCCCGAAGCCGAGCTGGCGACCGCCGAGCAGCACCACCCCGAGGAGGACGGTCAGGGGGTTCGTCCAGAGGGCCACCATCGCGAAGATCGCGATCACCTGCATCCATTGGCAGAGGACGATCCAGGCGCCGCGCAGATCGCTGCGACGCATGACCTCCTCGAGTTCCTGCGCTGTCAGTACGTCACGTGGATGCATGATGTCCCTCCGCAACCTCGTTCAGGATCAACTGTGGAACCGGCATGCGCGCCGCCGGCGTCAGGTCTCGCTGTGCCCAGATCGCCCTGCCGAGCGCGTCATAGGCGAGCATCGCCTCGCGCAGGTCGATGCGGGCGCGGGTGTCGATGAGCTCGGGCGGCAGCAGGGGATCCTTGGCGAGGCTGTGGATCGCCTCGCCGCCGATGCGGAAGGTTTCGAGGCGTGCCTCGGCCTGGTCGAGCCCGGGCAGCCGCGCGGCACTGGCGCGCAGGCGATCGAGCAGCGCCCGCTGCGCCGCGACCCGCGCCTCGGGCTGCCAGAGCGCCCGCCAGGCAGGCGGCACGGGGTCTCCGTCGGGACGCCCCGCGACGAACAGCGTGTCCTCGCTCAGCCCGAGCGAACGCCCCAGGCGGCGTAGCGCAGCCGGCGCCAGGGAGAGATTGTCCGGGCGCACCCAGAGACCGCTCCGCGCCTCGCGGAATCCTAGGGCGTCGAGGGCCCAGCGGTCCGCGGCGCACGGCGGCGCTTCGAGATGCGCGAAGCGCCAGCAGCCCGGCGCCCAGGGACGGGTCAGCGACTCCCCCTCTCGCCAGCGTTCGACGAAGGCGTTGACGGCGCTGGTGCGCTGCGCGAGCCGATAGCGGCCGCGCTCGGGTGTCTCGACGAGCCCCCGCGCGCAGAGCCGCGAGAGGGTCACGCGGACCTGGTTCTCCGTGAAGCCGAACAGGGCGCCGGTCTCGACCAGGAACCGCACGCGATAGCCTCGTCGGCCGACGCTGCGCAGCAGGTCGAGGAGCACTTCCGCAGGCTTGTTGCGCGTGGCGGCCATGACGTCCTCGCTGAACCGGCCATCATGATATTACACGATCTGAGGCCATGGGAGAGATGCTGTAATGAACTGCGCCGGGCTCCGGAGCGATACACTGCCTCCCGCCTGCCGCTGCGGAGTCCGCCCATGACCGTCACCGTCTTCGACCATCCCCTCTCGCCCTACGCGCAGAAGGTGAAGATCGCCCTCCTCGAGAAGGGCGTGCCCTTCGTGGCGCCCCTGCCGAATGCCCTGGGCAGCGGTGCGGCCGACGGCAGCTTCCTCGAGGCGAATCCACGCGGGGAGGTGCCGGCGCTCGTGGACGACGACGGCACCCGGGTCTTCGATTCGACGATCATCCTGGAGTACATCGAGGATCGCTGGCCGCACCCGCCCCTGCTCCCGGAGGCGCCCGCCGCGCGGGCCCGCGTGCGCATGATCGAGGACGTCATGGACACGCACTACGAGGCGATCAACTGGGGCCTGTCGGAGCTCGCCCACTTCGGGCGCGCCACCGGCACCCTCGCGGAGACCCTGCAGGCCCGTGCCCGTGAACAGACCCTCGCCTGGCAGGGCTGGTTGACCGCGCAGCTCGGCGACGCCGAGTGGTTCAACGGCGATCGCTTCGGCTGGGGGGATCTGTCCGTGATCCCCTACCTGAACGGATCCGCCGGCTTCGGCCTGGCCCCCGCGGAAGGCACCGCGCTCGCCGCCTGGATGTCCCGGGCCAATGCCCGACCGAGCGTCACCGAGGTGAGCCGGGCCGCCGCGGCCATGGCCATGGGCGGCAGCGACGCTGCGCGAGCCGGCATGGAGGCCGTGCGCGGCATGCTCGAACGGGGCGAATTCAAGCGCGAGTACCGGGATCACCGCCTCGAGTGGATGATCCGCTCGGGCGGTCTGGAGGTCGTCACCCGCGGCCTGGAGCGCGACAACATCCGCTTCACCAGCCCCTTTCCCTACTGATGGCTCCGGCAGCGGGCAGGATGCGGCGCCGCGCCGGAAGCCGCTGCCGATGAGCGAGCGCGACGCCGCGCTGCCCGCACGGATCCTCTGGCAGGACGCGCAGCTGCTCGTCCTCGACAAGCCCGCCGGCGTGTCCGTCCTCGCCGACCGCAGCGGCGCCCCCTCGCTCCTCGATGCGCTGCGGGACTGGGGCGAGGGAACGGGGCTGCGCCCGCGCCTCGTGCACCGCATCGACAAGGGCACCTCGGGCCTGCTCCTCGTCGCCCTGTCCGCGGAAGCGGAACGCACCCTCGGCCGCGCCTTCGAGACCCGCGCCATCGGCAAGTGGTACACGGCCGTGAGCGCCGCGCCCCTGCCCTGGCGCGGCAGCCACGAACTCGACCTGCCCCTGGCGAAGGGGCGCAAGAATCGCCAGCGCGTGGCCGGGCCCCGGGAAGCGATCCGCGAGCGACGTCGGGGCCCCTACCGCCACTACTTCCTGCCGAAACCGGTGCGCTCCCGGGACAAGCCCGGCCAGGACGCCCTCACCCGCGTTCGCGCCCTCTGCGACGACGGCGAACGCGCCTGGCTCTGCGTGCATCCGATCACGGGTCGCACGCACCAGATCCGCGTGCATCTCGCCTGGATCGGCTGCCCGCTGCTCGGCGATGCCCTCTACGGACGCCCCGAGGATCCCCATCAGCGCGCACCGCGCCTCGCCCTGCACTGTCACCGGCTGCAGCTGCCGGCCCTCGGCGACGGCGTCATGCGGCCGAGCAGCTTCCGGGCCCCCATGCCCGAGGATCTGCAGGCGCTGCTCCCGACGCCGCGCGACGCCCGTTGACGCACCACAGCCCGAGCCGTCGACGGCGCGCGGCCTCAGGCAGGCGGGAGGGTCTCGTCCGGCATGCGCCAGTCGCCGCGCGGTGACAGGCTGACGCTGCCGACCTTCGGACCCGGGGGCAGTGCCGTGCGCTTGAACTGCGCACGATGGAAGCGCACGAGGAACTCGCGCAGCCAGCGATCGACGACCTCGGTCTCGTAGACCCCGGCGAAGGCCGTGCGCGCGAGAAAGCGGATCCGCTCCGGGCTGGCGCCGCCCCGGACGTAGTGGAAGAGAAAGAAGTCGTGCAGTTCGTAGGGGCCGATGAGCGCCTCCGTGTGCTGCGCGACGCCGGCGTCTTCCGCCCCCGGAACCAGTTCCGGCGAGATGGGGATCTCGAGCACTTCCTCGAGCACCGCCGCGAGGGGCTGGGGAGCACGATGGCGGGCGTACCAGCGCACCAGGTAGGCGATCATCGTCTTCGGCACGCTGACGTTCACGTTGTAGCTCGACATGTGATCGCCGTTGTAGGTGCACCAGCCGAGGGCGAGTTCCGACAGATCCCCGGTCCCCACCACGAGCCCGCCGAGCTGATTGGCGAAGTCGAAGAGCAGCTGGGTGCGCTCCCGCGCCTGGGCGTTCTCGAAGGTGACGTCGTGCAGGTCCGGCGCGTGACCGAGGTCGGACAGGTGCTGCGCGACCGCCGCGTGAATCGGCACCTCGCGCAGATCCACGGCGGCCGCCGTCGCCAGGGCGCGCGCCGCCGCGAGCGTGCGCTCGCCGGTGCCGGGACCCGGCATGGTGATCGCGTGCAGCAGCGCGAGATCGCGGCCCTGCAGGCGCAGCGCATCGAGCGCGACCAGGAACGCGAGGGTCGAATCCAGGCCGCCGGAGAGGCCGAGGATCAGGCCCTCGGAGCCGGACGCACGCATGCGCCGCGCAAGTCCCGTTGCCTGGATGGCGAGAATCTCCCGGGCGCGTGCATCGACGGTCTCCAGATCGTCGGGCACGAAAGGGTGCCGCGAGATCGCCCGGCCGAGCGCGGTGAAGGCGGCGCCGGCACCGGCCGCGCGCACCGGATAGGGGGCGGGTCGCGGCGCCGTGCGGAAGGTCGTGTGCTGGAGCCGATCGTGGCGCAGATGCTCGATGTCGAAATCGACGACCAGCTCGCTGCCCTCGAAGGCGAAGCGTTCGCTCTCGCCGAGCGTGACGCCGTTCTCCGCCGCGAGGAGATGCCCCCCGAAGACCAGATCCTTGGTCGATTCGAGGGGCCCTGCGGAGGCGTAGAGATAGGCGCAGATGCGCTGCGCGCTGTTCATGCGCACGAGATCGCGCCGGTAGTCGGCCTTCGCGACCAGTTCGTTGCTCGCCGAGGGATTGAGCACGAGGAGCGCGCCGGCCAGCGCGTGACGGGCGCCGGGCGGCTCCGGGGCCCAGAGGTCCTCGCAGAGCTCCAGGGCCCAGCGCACGCCGCCGGTCTCGAAGAGCTGCGCCGCCGCGAGCGGAAAGCGACCGAACTCCGCATCCTCGATCTCGAGGTCGATGCCCGTACCCGGGGCGAACCAGCGCATGTCGTAGAACTCGCCGTAGTTCGGCAGATGCTGCTTGGGCACGGCGCCGCAGATGCGGCCCTCGGCGAGCACCAGGGCGCAGTTGAGCAGGCGCCCGTCGTCCAGGGCCCAGGGCGCCCCGACGACGATCGCCTGGGGCAGGTGCCGGGTGCGGGTCAGGAGCTCCGCCAGGGCCGCCCGCGCGCCATCGAGGAGCGCGCGGGAGAAGAACAGGTCCTCGCAGGTGAAGCCGGTGAGGCAGAGCTCCGGGAAGAGCACGATCGAGGCGTCCTGCGCCGCGGCCTGTTCGATCCGCGCCAGCAGCGCATCGACATTGCCGCGCGGATCCGCGAGCTGCAGCGGCGGAGCGAAGGCCATGCAGCGCAGGAAGCCGTGGCGGCGCAGGTCGTCGGCCATGGGGACGGTCCTCGGAAGACGGATGGGGCCGGACGTGTCATTGTAGAGAGGATTGTTCCGGGACCCCATCCGAGACCCGATCAGAGACCCAGATGAAAGCGATCGCGCTCGCCAGCCTCGGCCTGCTCTGCACCCTGTCTGCCTCCGCAGCACCGCTGCGCATCGAAGCGGGCCTGTGGTCCTTCGAGATCGTCAGCCGCAATCCCTTCGTTCCGGCGCCGGTGATCCAGCGCTTCAAGGACTGTGTGGAGGTCACGGAGCTCGATCCCGATCGGTTCCTGCGGGAGTTCGGCAGCTGTCGCTGGTCACCGCTCGACGAGCGCGCCGACACCATGGCCTGGACCTTCTCCTGCGACACGCGCACGGGCAAGGCGAGCGGCGTCGGACGCATGACGAGCACCGGCACCACGATCGCCGGCGATCTCGACGTCGATCTCACCACCGACGGCATGGAGCAGCCGCTCACGCTCAACAACAGCTGGAGCGGAGAACGGCTCGGCGCCTGTCCCTGACGGCACGCCTGCCGCCCGTCCATGATCCGACTCACCGCCCGCACCAGCATTCCCGACGACGCCCTGTCGATCCAGTTCGCCCGCGCCTCCGGACCCGGTGGCCAGAACGTCAACAAGGTGGAGACGGCGGTACAGCTGCGTCTGGATCTCGACCGGGCCGGTCTGGAACCGGCCCTGCGGGCGCGCCTCGAGCGCCTTGCGGGACAGCGCCTGACGCAGACGGGAGAGCTGATCATCGACGCACGGCGCTTCCGGTCCCAGGGACGCAATCGCGAGGACGCCCTGGCCCGGCTCGGGGAGCTGGTGGCGCGCGCCGAGCAGGTGCCCCGGACGCGGGTCGCGACCCGACCCACGCGCGCCGCCCGACGTCAGCGCACGGACAGCAAGGTCGCCCGCGGGCGGTCCAAGCGCCTGCGTCGCCCTCCCGGCGTCGACGACTGACCTCCGACCGGGCCCCCCGTCTTCGAGCCCGGCTACGACGAAACCGTCCCGTGGCGAGCCAGGCCCCGTAAACGCGAACGCCGGAGGCAGGCGCACCCGCATCCGGCGTTCCGTCGGCCACCGAGGCGCCCGATCGGGCGCCTCAGTGTCAGCCGTTCAGTTTCTTGAACGCGCGCACTTCCTTGTTGTACTGGCTGGCCACGTCCTTCATGAGATCGACGGCGTCGTTGTAGACGCGGGTGGCCACGCTGCTGCCGTAGCTGTTGCTCTTCTCGTCGACGCAGCTCAGATAGGTCTTGGTCGCGGCGACGAAGGCCCGCACGTCCTCGCCAGCGGCGGCCATGGTATCGGCGTCCGCCGCACTGGCCGTCGGCAGGGACGGCGTGGCGGGCAGGCCGCATTCGTTCTGCAGATCCTCCTTCGGGCCGGCCTGCACCACGGCAGCGGCGAGAAGCAGACTCGCAGCCAGCACGCTGCGCTTGAAGGTGAGTTCCAGCATCGACGTTCTCCTGTCTCGGGCACCTGTTCCGGCCTGACGCGGACCGGGTTGACGAAGAAGGGACGACGCAGGCCCGCTTCCGGCCCGATCCACGCCCGCCTGGGCGTCGATCGACCGGCTCGCGGCCGTGCTCGCTGCGGTGGAGCGCGTGGGACCCTGACCCCTGCGCGAGGACCCGGCGCCCCTCGTGAGGGGCCAGGCATGGGTGCAGCGAGACCGGCTTCGCATCGACCGTCTCGGGCTTGGAGTCGGCCCGGGGCGCTAAATCTTGAGCAAAATCCGTCATCGAATCGCTGGAACCGATGGCCCCTTTCGATTCAAGAGCTTGCAGGCGTATGGCGGGGCGGCGGGGCACCCCGCGCCGCGGTCAGGGGACGACGGGCGGGGTCTGCTCGGCGACGTCGGGAAAGCCGCCGGAACTGGCCACCATCCAGCGCACGGTCTCCTCGAGGTCTGCCCTGCTGCACTGCTTGCACAGGCCCATGGCCGGCATGCCCGGGCGGATCCCGGCGACGCTGTGGTCGACGAGGACCTCGAGGCCCAGGGCGGCCCGGGGCGCCCAGGCCTGCGCATCCCCCACCCGGGGCGCGCCGGCCGCGCCCGAGGCGTGGCAGGTATAGCAGTAGCGACGATAGACGTCGGGCGCCGCGTCCTGTGCCGAGGCCCCCGGGGGCCCAGCGTCGCCGCAGGCTGCCAGCAGCAGCGGCACGCCGAGCAGCAGCCCGATCAGCCGCCCGTGCTGGCGCCGTACTCCGGAGCGCTCACGCATGGCCCAGCTTCGTCAGCAGCTGCGCCCGGACCTCGCGCTTGAGGAACTTCCCCGACGCATTGCGCGGCAGCTGCTCCTCCTGGAAGTAGAGGTGTTCAGGGACCTTGAAGTGCGCAAGGCGCACCGCGAGCTGCGCGCGCACGGCCTCCGGCGTGAGGACCTGACCCTCGCGGGTGACCACCACGGCCGCGACCTGCTCGCCCAGGCGCTCGTCGGGCACCCCGAAGACCACCGCCTCGGACACCCCTTCGAGCTCGTAGAGCGCGGCCTCCACCTCGGCGCAGTACACGTTCTCGCCGCCGCGGATGACCATGTCCTTCTTGCGGTCCTCGATGAACACGAAGCCGTCCTCGTCCACGCGGCCGATGTCGCCGCTGTGGAACCAGCCGTCGCTGATCGCCTCGGCCGTGGCGTCCTCGCGGTTCCAGTAGCCCCGGAACACCACCGGGCCGCGGATCCAGAGCTCGCCGAGCGCCCCCCTCGGCAGCTGTCGGCCCGCGTCGTCGAAGGCCTCGATGTCGACGACCACCGGCGGCCGCCCCGTGCTTCGCGGGCGTCGCACGTAGTCGTCCCCGGCGTTCTGGGCGCCGACGGCATTGGTCTCCGTGAGGCCGTAGCCGATCCCCGGCCGGCCCTTGAAGCGCGCCTCGACACGACGCACCTGCTCCGGTGGGGCCGGCGCGCCGCCGCCGCCGATGGTCGCGAGACTCGAGGTGTCGTAGCGCTCGAAGTTCGGGGACTGGAGCATCTCCCAGGTCATGGTCGGCACGCCCGTGAAGGAGGTGATGCGCTCGGCCTCGATGAGCGCCAGCGCCTGCTCCGCGTCCCACTTGTACATCATCACGACCTTGCGTCCCGTCCGGAACGAGGCGAGCAGGATCGCGTTGCAGCCGGTCACGTGGAACAGGGGCACGGTGAGCAGCATGGCGGGCAGGAGCGCCGGGGCAGGCGCCTCTGGCTGGGCCGCCGGCGGCGGATACATGAGGCCGAAGGCCGCCGTGTTGACCTCGAAGGCGAGCACGGAGCTGACCGACGCCCGGTGCGTGGACACCGCGCCCTTGGGGAACCCCGTGGTGCCGGAGGTGTACATGATCACCGCATCGTCGTCGGGATCGACCGCGACGGGTTCGAGGGTCAGCGCGGCCCCGGCGGCGATCTCCGCGGCGACGTCCGCCACCCCCGCCGGCAGCGGCGCATCGGCGCGGGCGACGAGCACCCGGAGATCGAGGTCGCCGAGTCGCGGCGCGATGCGCTCGAGGCGCTGCGCATCCACGAGGAGCAGGCGGGCACCGCAATCGCCGAGGCCGTAGACGAGCTCGTCGGCACTCCACCAGGCGTTCATGGGCACGGCGACGTAGCCCGCCAGGGTCGCCGCCATGAAGGCGATCACCCATTCCGGATAGTTGCGCATGGCGATGGCCACCCGGTCCCCGGGTACCAGACCGAAGTGCTGCTGGAAGCGCGCAGCGAGCGCCAGGGCACGATCATGGGTCTCGGCGAAGGAGAGGCGCTCGTCCCCGTAGACGAGGAAGTCGCGATCGCCGTGGGCGAGGCTCTGGGCGAAGAGCGCCCCGAGATTCGCCGGCGCATGGCGGAAGCAGCGCAGGGGCGTGCCGCGCACCGGAACCGTCTCGAGTTCGAAGGGCGCACCGGGCGCCGTGAGACGGGCATTGGCGGTGGCCCAGTCGAGCGGAGCTGTGGCGTCGTTCATGGTCGGAGCAGATTCCGTTGCGAAACGGGGCCGCAACGATACGGCGATTCAGCCGCCGCGTGCAGCCTCGAAGGCGGCGACCTCGGCGCGATAGGCCGCGGTCACGGCGGCGACGTCCTCCACCACCTCACCGTAGGTGTCGAGAATGAGGGCGTGGACGCGGCCATCGGCCGGCCCGGACTGCTCCGCGAGGCAGCCGAGATAGCCCTGGGTCGCCTCCATCCAGCTGCGGACGTCCGCGCGCGCGATCGCCATGGTCGCCGCGGCGGCCGTGGCCCCGTCCGGCAGCGTCGGCGCGAGGGGCCGGGCACAGGCCCGCTCGAGCAGGGCGCGCGCATCCGTGGGGCCGCCGAAGGCCTTCGATGCACTACCGGAGGCAAGTGCCCCCTCGAGGCCGAACAGCGCCAGCAGCACCGGGGTCCAGCACAGATAGCGCAGCCCGACCTTGAGACCCGTTCCCATCGACGCCCTGCTCCCGAATGCCGATCACGCCCCGGTTACGCTACGAGCGGAGGCCTCGTTTACGAAGTGTTTGCATGCCGACGGTCGCCTGAGGTCGACGAGCGGTCAGGATGCCTCCGGATCCGCATCGAGGGCGAAGCGGTCCGCGTCCATCCAGACCGGAAAGCTCCGCCGGCAGGCATCGAGGGTCTCGCCGTCGAGGGTCAGATGCAGGGTCTGCGCCGACTCGGCGCCGAAGGCGCGCAGGCGACCGAGCGGATCCCAGACCCCGCTGCCGCCGGCGTAGGCGACCGCATTGCCGTCCGTGCCGACGATGTTCACCGCCGCCAGCCAGCACTGGTTCTCGATGGCCCGCGCCTCGAGCAGGGCCCGCCACTGCTGCGCCCGGGCCGCGGGCCAGTTCGCCACATAGAGAAGCAGGTCGTAGTCGCCGCGGTTGCGGCTGAACACGGGAAAGCGCAGGTCGTAGCAGACCTGCGGACACAGGCGCCAGCCGTGGAGCTCGACGATGCAGCGGCGCCTGCCCGGCGCGTAGTGCTCGTGTTCGCCGGCCATGCGGAACAGATGGCGCTTGTCGTAGTGATCGATGCGCCCGTCCGCGTGCGCCAGGACGAAGCGATTGAAGTGCGCGCCGCCGTCCTCGATCACCAGGCTGCCGCCGATGGCCGCACCGAGCGCCTGCGCCTGCGCCTGCATCCACGCGACCGTGGGCCCGTCCATGGTCTCCGCCTGGCCGGCGGCGTCCATGGTGAAGCCCGTGGAGAACATCTCCGGCAGCAGGATCAGATCGCGGCCGGAACCGATGGCCGCGAGGTGCTCCGCGAAGGCGGCCCGATTCGCCGCCGGGTCGTGCCAGTGCGTCGCGCACTGGACGAGAGACAGCTTCAGATCGCGCACAGGATGGCCGCAGCCCGCACCAGGGTGGCGTCGTCCTTGGCGAAACAGAAGCGCAGCACCCGATCGGCGGTCGGCACGCGATGGAACACGGACACGGGAATCGACGCGATGCCCTGCTCTTCCGTGAGCCGCCGGGAGAGACACACGTCGTCCTCGTCGCTGATGCCTTCGTAGCCGAGCAGCTGGAAGTAGGTGCCCGCGGCCGGGCGGACCTGGAACCGCGATCCCTCGAGGAGCGCGCAGAAGCGATCGCGCTTGGCCTGGTAGAAGGCCGGCAGTTCGAGATGGTGCTCCGGATGGGCGACGAGAAAGTCCGCCAGCGCGAGCTGCACGGGCGTGTTCGTGCAGAAGGTCACGTACTGATGCACCTTGCGGAATTCGGCGGAGAGCGCCGCCGGCGCCACGCAGTAGCCGATCTTCCAGCCCGTCGTGTGATAGGTCTTGCCCATGGACGAGACCACGAAGGCGCGCGCCGCGAGTTCCGGCCGCCGAAGCAGGCTCTGGTGCTCGGCACCGTCGAAGACGATGTGCTCGTAGACCTCGTCGGCGAGGAGGAAGACGCCCGTATCGCGCACCACCTCCGCCAGCGCATCGAGATCCGCGGAGGAGAAGACGCTGCCCGTGGGATTGTGCGGCGAATTGACGATGATCAGCCGGGTGCGCGCACCGATGGCATCGCGCACCTGCTGCCAGTCCACGGCATACTCCGGCGCCCGCAGCGGCAGGTGCACGCAGCGCCCGCCGGCGAGTGCCACCGCCGGCGCGTAGGAGTCGTAGGCCGGATCGAAGACGATGACCTCGTCGCCGGGGCGCACCACGGCGTGGATCGCGCAGAACAGCGCCTCGGTCGCGCCCGAGGTGATCGTCACCTCGCGCTCCGCGTCCACGACACAGCCGTAGAGCGCAGCGACCTTGCCGGCGAGCGCCTCGCGGAGACTCGGCACCCCGGTCATGGGCGCGTACTGGTTGCGCCCGTGCGTCAGGTAGTGGGTGACGCGCTCGAGGAGCGCCGGCGGCCCGTCGAAGTCCGGAAAGCCCTGCGAGAGATTGAGCGCCCCGTGCTGCTGCGCGAGCGCGGACATGACCGTGAAGATGGTCGTGCCGACCTCCGGCAGTTTGCTGTCGAGGGTCGGCGCCACGGCGGGCGTCAGGGCGCGAGCGGACTCCATGGCGGCGCTCAGGTCGGTTCCGGCGAGCAACGCACCAGCAGCTTGCCGGTGTTCGCCCCGTCGAAGAGACGGTTGACCGCATCGACGGCGTTCTCGAGGCCGTCGACGATGTCCGTGTCGTACTTGATCTTGCCGGCGGCCAGCCAGCCCGCCATCTCGGCGATGCCCTCCGGGAAGCGGGGGAAGTAGTCGATGATGATGAAGCCCTTGATGAGCACCCGCTTCATCAGCGCCATCTGGAAATTGTTGGGACCGGGCGTGCCCTGCGCCGTGTCCTCGTCGTTGTAGTGCGCGATCAGGCCGCAGAGCGGAATGCGCGCATTGAGGTTGAGCAGCTTGAACACCGCGTCGGTCACCGGCCCGCCCGTATTCTCGAAGTAGACGTCGATGCCCTTCGGGCAGGCCTTCGCGAGCTCGGCGTCGAGGTCCGCGGTCTTGTAGTTGATGGCCGCGTCGAAGCCGAGGTCCTCGGTCAGGTGCCGGCACTTCGCGTCGCTGCCGGCCGTGCCGACGACGCGGCAGCCCTTGAGTCGGGCGATCTGCCCGACGATCTGCCCGACCGCACCGGCCGCGGCGGACACCACCACGGTCTCCCCGGCCTGAGGCTTGCCGATGTCGAGGAGCCCGAAATAGGCGGTCATGCCCGTGGCGCCGAGCACGCTCATGTAGGCGTCCAGGCGCACCCCGGGGGTGCGCGGCAGCTTGGTCAGCCCCGCGCCGCCCGGTGCCAGGTAGTGGGACTGCCAGCCCCACATGCCCTGGACCACGTCACCGGGCGCGAAGCCCGCATGGCCACTGGCCTCCACCACCCCGAGGGTGCCCCCCCGCATGACCTCACCGAGGCCCACGGGCGGCATGTACTGGTCCATGTCGCTGGCCCAGATGCGGTTCGTCGGGTCCAGGGACAGGTAGAGCGTGCGCACGAGCACCTGGTCCGGCCCCGGCGCGGGCAGCGTCGTCTCCACCCAGTCGAAGTCGTCGCGATCGATCCGTCCCTGCGGGCGCTGCTTGAGCACCCACGCGTGCGCCACCGTCTCTGCCATCTGCCTGCTCTCCCGTCGGCCCATCGCCAAGGAGCGGCAGCTTAGCGACTTTGCCCGGCCGGGAACACCGACGCCCGCCCCGCCACCCGGCGCGAGGCCAGGGATTCCGCGGCCTCCAAGACTGCATCGATATTCATCGATGGATACTTGCGAGGACCGCAGGGCGCTGCCAGAATGCGCCGCCTCGATCGTCGCCTCGGCCCTCCATGTCACGCAGTCCCCGTCCATCCAGCGCGCCGCCCGCCCGCGACGACCTGCTCCTGCTGGCCCTGCGTGCCTGCGCCGATCCCGTGCGCCTGACGATCCTGCGCCTCCTCGCCCGGGATGCCTTCGGCGTGCAGGAGCTCGGCGCGGTCCTCGACCTCGGTCAGGCCACCGTGAGTCACCATCTCAAGCAGCTGGTCGAGGCGGAGCTGGTCACGGCACGCCGCGACGGCACCCACGTGTTCTATCGCCGCGCCCTGCCCCGGCCCGAGCGACCCGGCGCCGCCACCCTCGCGGCCCTGCTCGCGGAACTCGACGCCCAGGCGCTCGCCCCCGCCCAGCGGTCGGCCCTCGATGCGGTCTTCGAGGAGCGTGCGCGGCGCAGCCGCGCCTT
>JAZBPI010000013.1:0-2336 GCA_036351555.1 Pseudomonadales bacterium | reverse complement strand
CGGAAGTCGCAGCGCCGCCCGCCCTGCGCGATCGTCTCGGTGCGGTCGAGCCGCAGGCCCATCGCCGCAAACTGCGGATAGTCGATCCAACACCCGTACGCGGCAAGCTCCGGGGCACCTTCACGGGCGAGGTACTTGACGACCCCGCACTCGGTGTAGTCCACGCCGAAGTCGAAACCCTGCCCGTCGCCCTCGACGACCTCGAACACCCAGTCGTCCGGGTAGCGGCGTTGCTGGCTGATGGTCGCCTCGTGCCTGCGCTGGTCCTGGAACTTCCGACTAAGGAGGCGTCGGCCCTGCCAGCGCATGAGCCAGCGCGTCGGGAAGCTGTTGAAGAAGCTGGCCGTCCCGAGGTAGATGAAGCGGGCGGCCTCCTCGACCGAGGCCCCGCGCGCCTGGAGCGACCGGTACATGGCCAGCCAGACAGCCGTCATGTAGAGGGCCCTCGTGTTGCGGTTCTCGTCACCGCCGATGTAGGGGAGGTCCGGCAGCAGGGCCTCGAAGCGCTGCATCGACTCCCTGGCGATGGCCTCTCCTTCGTCCTTGCCGTAGGCCTCCACGAACTGCTTTCTGTAGTGCCGGAGGGCGAACCTCACCTGCCGCATGATCCTGGGCTTGTTCTCGAGGTACCAGCTCCCGGTATCCATGCTCGGCCTCGTCCCGGCGCCCCGGGATCGGGCGCGGACGAACGCCGCGACCCCGGCAGCGGCCAGGACCCCGCCGGCGACGAGAGCAACGATGGTGATTCGGCGCAGCACGTCGGCCTCCTCGGGACGCTGTCGGTGTGCCCGACGCCTCAGCGGGCGCCCCCCTCGATCCGGAAGACCGGGTGGTCGGCGGGGTCGGGCAGCAGCTCCATCGACTTCCGGCAGTTGCAGGTGATCGTGCTCGCGTAGGTCTTCACGACCGCGTCCCGCTCCGCCCCGTCGAGCTCGACGACGCGAACGTGCTCGGTGCCGCGGCGCGTCCGGAGGTCCGCCTCGCCGGCCACGCGCAGGTTCCGCACCCAGTGCGTCTCGCCACGGGGCGAAACGAAGTAGCGGGTCCCGTTCCACTCGAAAGGCGGGTCCATGGGGACCTTGAGGAGCTTGCCGCTCGTCCGTCCGCGGACGGTCAGGACGGCCTGCCGTCCGAGGGCGATGTTGATCGGGTTGACAACCCTCAGGAGGAAGGCGCTCGGGCGGACGTAGGGTCGCGATCGGCCCGCGCCGCCGCTGGGGGTGGTCTCCAGGTGTCCGTAGACTGCCATCGTCGGCCTCCTGCCCTCGAGGGAGGCGCCTGGGGACGCACGGACGCCCGTTGACGGTGACCCTACGACGGTGTGTTGCGGCCGTCGAGAGCCATCCCGCCCTGATCCGCCGGCCCGGCGCGATCGCTGGACGCCGCCCGCGGACGCCCGTGCGAGAACACGAGGTAGATCAGGACCAGCGCGACCAGGAACAGGCCGAGCCCGACGGCCGTGAGGTAGAGCGCCGGCTCCTGCTCGGGAACCAGGGCGAGGACGATGAGGATCAGCGCGGCGTTCATGGGGACGAACAGGATCATGTTGGCAGCCTGCTCCCTCAACTGGATCGCCCGCGACATGGTCGCGATGTCCTCCCGCATCTCGGGCGATCGGCGGTTCACGATCAAGACGCCGGCGAAGAGGACGAGAGCGACGAGGCTGCACACGAGCCAGAGCTCATGGCCGGCGATGTCGTAGCGGCTGACGATGACCGGCGCGAGGGCGGCAACGACCACCCAGATCGCACCCGACACCACCCAGCGGATGTAGGCGACCTCGTGCGCCTCGCTCGCGCCGCCGCTCCGGACGCTGATGAGCGCCCCGAACCCGACGAACACGCCGGCGATCTCCGCCAGCGAGAGGAACAGCTCGGTGTCCTGCATGTCCCGGCACCTCCCACGCGTGTCGCGGCCCGTGCGCGCACGCGGGGAGTGTCCGTCGCTCGCGCCCCCCTGCCCAGAGGCGTCGGTCGTGAAGGCGCCCCGGTCGGTCGTCGCCGGCCGCCTATGCGCTCGCGGGTTGTCGCTGCGCGAAGACCAGCTCGAGAAGGATCCACCCGGCCCCCAGCAGGTTCAGCACGACGATCGTGAAGTAGAGCGCCGCCTCGAGGTCCGGGGCCACGCCCAGCATGATGATGAACGGCGCCACCAGCTGCACGATCATGTAGAGCGCATAGAACGCCCATCCGAGTACATCGCTGGGCGTGAGCCTGATTGCCGCGATGCTCATCGCCCAGCTCGCCCGGTACTCGGGCGTCCGAGCGCTGGCGACGACGATGAGGAACCAGCCGGCCAGGATCAGCGCGCTGCCCAGCGCCCAGACTTGGTGGTCG
>JAZBPI010000012.1:0-2726 GCA_036351555.1 Pseudomonadales bacterium | reverse complement strand
AGGGCGGCGCGGAGGTGCATATCCTGGCGGTGTCGGCAGGCCCGGAAGCCCCCGTGCCCGTCGAGGGCCCGCCGGCGCCGGCGCTCGATCGCGATGCCATGGAGGCCGCCGCCCGGGCAGGTGGTGGCGCCCTGAGGCTCGTCACCGTGGACGGATCCGATGTGCGGGCGCTCTCCCGGGACATCGCCACCAGTCTCGTGCGCGCGCCCACCCAGGAGGGCGAGCGCTGGCGCGACGACGGCTATCTGCTGCTGCCCCTGATCGCCCTGCTCATGCTGCCGCTGTTCCGCCGAGGCGGCGCCGTGGCTCTGGACTGACCCGTGCAACGCGATCGGCTCATCATCCTGCTCACGCTCGCCCTGCTCGCCGGGTCCTCGCCGGCACGGGCCGGGTTCTGGTCGGACCTGCTGCTGACGCCGGACCAGCAGGCCCAACGCGCCTTCGATGCGGGCGCATGGCAGGAGGCCGCGCAGCGCTTCACGGATCCCGAGCGTCGGGGTGTCGCCCTGTACCGGGCCGGCGAGTTCGAGCAGGCGGCCGCGGCCTTCGGCCGGTCGCCCACTGCGGAGGCCGCGTTCAATCGCGGCAATGCCCTGCTGCTCCTCGGTCGCTATGCGGATGCGATCAATGCTTACGACCGCGCCGTCGCACTGCGAGCGGGCTGGACCGAGGCCGCCGAGAACCGACAGCTCGCGGTGCGCCGCATGGCTCGCCTGGCGCCGGCCGACGATGACGCCGGCGGCACCGGTGGTCAGCTCGAAGCGGACGAGATCGTCTTCGAGACCTCCGACCGCATGGGCAACGCCAGCGGTGAAGAGGTCGTGGACGGAGACAACGCGCCCCTGTCCGACGCGGCGTTGCGCGCCCTCTGGCTGCGGCGCGTCGACACACGCCCCCGCGACTTCCTCCGCGCCCGCTTCGCCCTGCAGCTGATGGCGCAGGAAGACCTGCTTCCGGCCGGAGGCGTGGCCGATGACTGAGGGACGGCTCCTTTGCGCGCCTGCGAAGGCCCGCGCATCCCTGGTGTCCCGAGCCGATGCTGCGCTGCGCAGCCCTGTGCGGGCCGCGCCTCGGCGTCCGATGCGGTCCTCCCTTGCTGGTGCGTGCCGGACCTCGGCGCGCCGCTGGTGGTCGTGCCTGGCCCTGCCGCTGCTCGCGTCGATCCCGGCTCTGGGCCAGACCAGCGACGAACCCGACGCCGAGATCCGCATCGGCATCCGGGACGATCAGCCGATCTGGTCGGCATGCAGGCGACGCTGGACGTGGAGCTCGCGACCACCGGGCTGACCTTCTCCGATCAGCAGTTCGCGCTGCCCGAAGTGCCCGGTGCGCTCCTGCTCCAGATCGATTCGACGACGCTGAAACTCACGGAGCGCCGCGGCAGCCAGACCTGGCAGATCCTGCGCTATCCCATCGCACTCTTTCCTCAGCGCGCGGGAGATCTGACCGTACCGCCCTTCGATGTTCGCTTCGCGGTCAGTGCCGGCTATGGCAAGGCGCCTAGGGCCTTCAGCTTCCGGACCGAACCCCTGACCTTCAGCGCGCGCCTCCCCGAGGGCGTCGACGCCGGTGCACTGCTGGTCACCACCCCGGAGTACGACCTGAGCTGGTCCTGGTCACCTGCGCCGAGCGCAGACGATGCAGAGCCGGTCATGGTTCTGGCGCCCGGCGACGCGGTCACCCTGACCGTGACGCAGCGCGCGGCAGATCTGTCGGGCATGGTCCTTCCGGAACTGCCGATCCATCGCGCTGCGGGCCTTGCCGCCTATCCCGCGGCGCCGGAGATCGAGGATCGCGTCGCTCGCGGCGTATTGCAGGGGACGCGGACCGACGAGGTGACCTGGATGCTGGAAGAAGAGGGTCGCCAGTCCTTGCCGGCCCTGCGCTACCGATGGTTCGACCCGAGCCGCGGCACGCTGCGGAGTGCGGAGGTCCCCGGCCTCGAGCTGTCCGTGGTCGCGCGGGCCGGCACGCAGCCCGGGAACGCGAATGCGGCATCGGCGCGCAGCGCGAACGACGTCCCGCGCTGGGTACTCGTGGCGGCGGCCGTTCTTGCGGGACTCGCCGCTCTGCTGGTCTGGGCGCGTCGGCGCGGTCTTCTGGTCAGCCTGTCGACGAGGGCAGCGGCAAGGCGGGCCCGCCGTGCCGCGGGGGAGGGGGCCCTGTTCCGTGCCGTCGAGCGTGCCTGCGCCGCCGATGACGCGCGGTGGGCCCTGATCGCCTTGTCACGCTGGCAGCGATGTCACCCCGCGCCCGCCGGTGCGGCGTCGCCGGTACTGCTTCTCGATCTCGCTCGGGACCAGCCTGAGGCGCGGCGTCTCCTCGAGGATCTTCAGTACGCCGTGGTCGACGAGCGCACCTGGGACGGCCGTGCCCTCCGTGCGAACCTGCCGGCGTTGCGGCGTCGTCATCGGGTCCGGGATCCAGCGACTCGGGCCTCGGCGCTCACGGCGCTGAACCCCGGCGCCGACGGACGCGTATGATGCGGCGTTCACGGGCCACTGCCACCCTCGGAGCACCGGTGCTTCCCCTATCCATCGCTTTTCCGGCCTGCACCCCGGCGCGCGGGCGGCGCGGCCTGCTCCTGGCGATCCTGCTGCTGGCCGGTTGCGGTGAGCAGCCCGTCCCAGATACGACGAGGGTTGTGGAGGACGATCCCGTGGCGGATGCAGCCGCTCCCGCGGCATCACCCGCGACCGCATCGACCTATGTCGGCGCCGCTCGCT
>JAZBPI010000011.1:0-2826 GCA_036351555.1 Pseudomonadales bacterium | reverse complement strand
TGCCGTCGATGCGGAGCCATACCGTCGCTGCTGGAACGGGCCTGCACGAGGCAGCGACCCCTGTGGGAGCACGCTCCAGCGGCGACCGTTCCTGCATGGCTCCTGGGGCACGCGATCGCCCCTGTAGCGGGCGCGCAGGACAGAGCGCCCCTGTGGGAGCCCTCTTCAGCGGCGACGGAAGCCCGGATCTCCACCCGCCCGCGCACGCGCCGCGGCGGCTTCCCGGCGTGCGTCCGTGTCGGGATGCGTGGACAGGAAGGCCGGGACGCCGCTGCCGTCGGTGACGTCGGAGAGCCGCCCGAGGATCCGCGCGAAGGCGCCCGGATCGAGGTCGACCGCCTCCATGAGCGACAGCGCGTAGGCGTCAGCCTCCCGCTCGAGCGTGCGCGCATAGCCCGTCCGCAGGAGCAGGGTCGGCAGCACCGCCGCGAAACTGGTGATGGAGGCCACGTCGCCGAACAGCACGGCGATCACGAAGCCGGCGCCGACGCTCTGCACGACCATGCGCATGCCGTGTTCGCCGGCCACGTGACCGAGCTCGTGCGCCAGCACCGCGAGGATCTCCTCGTCGTCCCCCGCAAGCTCGACGAGCGCATCGCCGAGGATCACGGCGCCGCCGGGCAGGGCGAAGGCATTGGGTCCGATGCCGCGGTCGCCGCGGAAGTGCAGCACCGCCTCGACGCCGGCCGTCGCCGCGAGACCTTCGAAGGCGGCGCGCAGCTCGCTCCGACGGGCCTCGGGCAGCGTCGAGGGCGCCAGCAGCTGGACATCGAGGGTCTCGAGCGCTTCCTGGCCGAGGGCCGCGTGCACGGCGGGCGGGACCGCCGCCGCGATGGGACGGGCCAGCGCAGGAATCCCCCAGTGCAGGAAGGCCGCCACGATCAGCACCGCCGTGATGGTCGCGCCGAGCGCCGCGGGCCAGCGCGCCTCCAGCCAGGCCACCCAGCCCGCACCGCGATCGCTGCGGAACCGGGACAGCGCCGCGAAGGCGGCACGCCCGTCGAGGATCTCGACCCGCGCGCCATCGGCGAGGCGGAGCACGAGGGGCAGCTCGCCCAGGGGCGCATCGACCTCGAGCTCCGCGATGGGCGCACGCACATCGATCCCCGCGCCATGCAGCACGAGCTCGCCATCCTCCAGGGTCACGTCGACGCCGTGGACCCGCGCATCGCGACCGCTGCCGTAATGTCCGCGGAACATGGTCAGACGCCGAAGTCGAAGTCGAAGGCCTGACCGATCTCCTCGCCGGCGGCCGAGACGTCCTCGCCACTGCGGGCCTGGGCTGCATCGAGATCACCATGGAGATCGGCACCGATGTGCTCGAGGCGATAACGATCCAGGCGGATCTTCGCCCAGGGAATGAGCAGACCCACGGAGAGCACGATGGCAATCAGGTTGGTCGCGTAGATCCAGGCGACGCGCTCGGGGCGGAAATCACAGCTCAGGCGGTGCGCGCCGACCGTCGTGCCGTTGAGCGCCGCCCTGAGGATGGCCGCATTGAGATAGCCCGTGACGAAGGCGGCCACCAGAGCGTAGAGCACGCCCGTCAGGGCCGTCGCCAGGAGCATGCCGGGCGTGAGCGCCACCTCGGCGTCCACCTCGCCGTCGATCTGGGCGCCGAAGGCCAGGCCGCTGACGATGGCCGCCAGCAGGAAGCCGACGAGGCCGAGGGCCGAGGCGATGGCGAAGGCCTTGTAGAAGCTGCCCGGCAGCGCCGCGAAGCGGAACGGCTGATTGCCCCACCAGCTGTGCTCGACGATGAAGCGGTAGCGGCGCCACTGCAGATAGGGATAGGCGAGGCCGAAGGTGAGCAGGGTCACCAGGCCCCAGCCGGCCATGATCCGGGCGATCTCCCAGGCACCGCCGGAGAAGGAGAAGCGCACGCCCCGATAGGAGGTGTTGCGCATGGCGAAGCGCCGCGCGAGCACGAGCAGGAAGGGCGACGCGAGCGCGAGCAGGAGGAAGAACGCCGTGCCGAAGACCGGCGCGAAACTCGACAGCCCCACGTAGGCCGCCACCAGCACCACGGCGATGACCCGGCTGCGCAGGATCACCAGGGGGCTCGCGTGATAGTCGAAGCCACCGCCGGCCAGCCGCGTCGCCTGATAGAGGTAGCGGTGGGTGCGCACCTTCGCCCAGGCCGAGTAGATGCCCAGGGTCAGGAGCGTGAGCGCGAGGTTGACGATCCAGATGCGGAAGAAGTCCCGCGCCGTGCCGAGAAACCGCATCTGCGCCAGGGTGGTGGGCGCTGCGGGATCGATGGTGGTCGTCGTCATGACGGATGCTCCGGCGGCCTGCTCCCTGTGCAGAGCGCCGGAGCGATGCACCACCGGAGCCTGCCACGGCCCGCGGCGCGGCGCGACCGGCCTCCGTGGGCGCCTGCGACCGGGGCGACGACTTCGTCGCGCACCGGACAGCCGTCGCCGAGGGACCTCAGTCGGCGCTCCCCCTGTGGGAGCCCGCTTCAGCGGCGACCGGAACGACTTCGAACTGAACGAAACAGCGGTCGCGGCTGATGCCCACTCCCACGATGGCATCGCCTCCCAGCAGGGACGCCCCCTGTGGGAGCACGCTTCAGCGGCGACCGGAACGTCTTCGAACCGAACGAAATAGCGGTCTCAGCTGAAGCTTGCTCCCACTATGACATGCCATCCTGCACGCAGACACCAGCCGGAACGCCCCCTGTGGGAGCACGCTTCAGCGGCGACCGGGACGACTTCGAACCGAACGAAACAGCGATCGCAGCTGAAGCCCGCTCCCACGATGGCATCGCCTCCCAGCAGGGACGCCCCCTGTGGGAGCACGCTTCAGCGGCGACCGGAACGT
>JAZBPI010000010.1:0-9451 GCA_036351555.1 Pseudomonadales bacterium | reverse complement strand
GGTGGCGAGGCCAGGAAGGCCTGCTTCGCATCGGGATGGATGCGGCCGTCGAAGTTGCGGTTGCCCGAGAGCACGGCGACGGCATAGAGGTCGCGATCCTGGATCTCCTGCTTGATCTTCGGATCCAGAGCGCCGCTCATGCCGTTGCAGGTGGTGCAGGCGAAGCCGACGACGTCGAAGCCGAGCTGCTGCAGCTCCGGAAGGAGATCGGCCTCCTCGAGATAGAGCTTCACGGTCTTGGAGCCCGGCGCCAGGGAGGTCTTCACCCAGGGCTTGCGGGTGAGGCCGAGGCGATTGGCGTTCCGCGCGATGAGGCCTGCAGCCACCATGTTGCGGGGATTGGAGGTGTTCGTGCAGCTGGTGATGGCGGCGATGATCACCGCGCCGTCGGGCATGCGTCCCGCCTCCTGCTCCCAGGCGTGCGCGATGCCGCGGGCGGCCAGCTCGCGCGTCGGCAGGTGAGCGTGCGGATTCGAGGGGCCGGCCAGGGTGCGTTCCACGCTGGACATGTCGAATCGGAGCACCCGTTCGTACTCGGCGGTCTTCAGCGCGTCGGCCCAGAGGCCGGTGTGTTTCGCGTAGGTCTCGACCAGGGCGACCTGCTCGTCGTCGCGCCCCGTCAGACGCAGATAGTCGAGGGTCCTGTCGTCGATGTAGAACATCGCCGCCGTGGCGCCGTACTCCGGCGTCATGTTCGAGATCGTCGCGCGATCCCCCACGGTGAGGCTGTCGGCGCCCTCGCCGAAGAACTCGAGGTAGGCGCCCACGACCCGCTCGTTCCGCAGGAACTCGGTGAGCGCCAGGACCAGGTCGGTGCCGGTGATACCGGGCTGCAGCCGGCCGGTCAGCTCCACGCCGACGATGTCGGGCACGCGCATCATGGAGGCGCGTCCGAGCATCACGCTCTCGGCCTCGAGGCCGCCGACGCCGACGGAGATGACGCCCAGCGCATCGACCATGGGCGTGTGCGAGTCGGTGCCGACGCAGGTGTCCGGGAAGGCCACACCGTCCTGCACCTGGACCACCGGCGACATCTTCTCGAGATTGATCTGGTGCATGATCCCGTTGCCCGGGGGGATCACGTCCACGTTCTCGAAGGCGTCCTTGCACCAGTTGATGAAGTGGAAGCGGTCCGCATTGCGGCGCTCCTCCACCTCGCGGTTCTTCTCGAAGGCCCCTTCCTCGAAGCCGGGATGCTCCACGGCGAGCGAGTGATCGACGATGAGCTGCGTCGGCACCACCGGGTTCACCTTGGCCGGGTCGCCGCCCTGATCGGCGATGGCGTCGCGCAGGCCGGCGAGGTCCACCAGGGCCGTCTGGCCGAGGATGTCGTGGCAGACCACGCGGGCCGGGTACCAGGGGAAGTCGCGGTCTCGCCGACCTTCCACGATCTGCGTGAGGCAGGCTTCGAGGATCTCGGGATCACAGCGGCGCACGAGCTGCTCGGCGAGCACCCGGGACGTGTACGAGAGCGTGTCGTACCGGCCCGGTGCGATGGCCTCCACGGCGGCGCGCGTGTCGAAGTAGTCGAGATCGGTGCCCGGCAGGGGCTTGCGGTAGCTCTGATTCATGCGCTCGGCAGGGTCGGCTTCGGGGCCCGCGATTCTACCATTGCGTGGATCCTGGGGCGCCCCGGTCGCTGTCGACCCCTGTCCCTCGGCACGGTGCTCTACCCTCGGTTCGGGTCGGCCCCGAAACTGCCCTCGGCCACTACCGGTACCGCCCACCAGCGCACGGCGTCGGTCGAGAAGCGCGTTTGGAGACTCTTCAGCAAGGCCGCCCGGTCATCGGCCCGCAGAAGTACCTCCACGCGGATCTCCCGCCGCCAGCCGGAGACCTGCTCGGCAACCGAGAGGCGCTCGGGCTGGGTGCCGTGGCCCCGGCCCGGCGATGAACTGAAGGATTCGATGGCCGGATCCTCGAGGAGGGCCTCCAGGAGCGCGTCCTCGAGCGTCGGCGGCGCGACGAGGGTCAACAGCACGTGGTTCATCAGTCGGTCTCCCCGAAGCGTCGATAGAGAAGCGGCAGCAGGAGCAGGGTCAGTGCCGTGGAGGTGACGAGTCCGCCGATCACCACGACGGCGAGCGGGCGCTGGATCTCCGAGCCCGGCCCAGTGGCGAACAACAGCGGCACGAGCCCGAACGCTGCGATCGTGGCCGTCATCATCACCGGGCGCAGACGCCGGAGGGCCCCTTGCCGGACGACCTCGTCGAGGGGCATGCCCGTGGCGCGGAGATCGTTGTAGTAGCTCACCAGCACGACGCCGTTGAGCACCGCGATCCCGAGGAGGGCGATGAAGCCGACGGAGGCCGGTACGGAGAGGTACTGACCCGTGAGCAGCAGCGCGAAGACGCCACCGACCATGGCGAAGGGCACGTTCGTGAGTACGAGGACCGCCTGGCGCACGGATCCGAAGGTGAGGAACAGCACGAGAAAGATGAGCCCGATCGCGAGCGGGACCACGAGCGAGAGCCTGGCCGCGGCCCGCTGCTGATTCTCGAACTCTCCGCCCCACTCGAGGGACACCCCGACGGGGAGGTCCAGACCCTCCGCGACCCGGGCCCGAGCTTCCTCCACGAAGCCCACGAGGTCACGCCCGGTCACGTTGGCGATGACGACCGCCATGCGCCGGCCGAGTTCCCGGTTCACGGCCACCGGCCCCTCCACCCGCGTCGGCGTCACGAGGCGCGACACCCGCGCCTGTTCACCGCCCTCGAGCGTGACCGGGTCGTCCAGGTAGGCGGAGGTGGACTGGGTCGCGCCGTCGCCCCGCACCACCATGGGGATGCGTCGCACGCCCTCGTAGACGGTGGTCACCTCCTGTCCCTCGATGCGTGCCCGCAGGGCCTGCTGCAGGCCGGCAATGTCGAGCCCGTAGCGCCCGAGCTGGAGGCGGTCCGGCGCCAGTTCGAGGTATTGCACGCCGGCGTTGCGAGGTGTGTAGACGTCCGTGGCCCCGTCGAGGCCCTCGAGCAGCGTGACGATGCGGTCCGCCATCTCCGCGAGGGTGTCGGGATCTTCGCCGAAGATCTTCACGGCGAGGTCACCCCGGACCCCCGTGAGCATTTCGTCGACGCGCATCTGGATCGGCTGGGTGAAGGTGTACTCCACGCCGGGGAACTGCTCCAGGCGGGCGCGAATCGCGTCGACGAGCGCCCCCTTGTCCGGGACGGTCCACTCCTCGCGAGGCGCGAGGCGCAGAAAGGTGTCGGTCTGGTTCAGGCCCATGGGATCGAGACCGAGCTCGTCGGAGCCGACCCGCGCCACCGCGCCGCGAACTTCTGGAAGTTCGAGGATCGCCCGTTGCACACGCAGGTCCGTCTCCATGGAAGTATCGAGGTCGACGGAGGGCAGCTTCTCGAGCTGCACGATCAGCTCGCCCTCGTCCATGGTCGGCATGAAGGTCTTTCCGACCTGGGTAAAGGCGCCCGCGGCGAGCACCAGCAACGCCAGCGCGACACCGACCACGACTTCGCCCCGACGCAGGGCCGCGTCCAGGAGCGGGCGATAGCCCGCTTCCAGTCGGCGCACGAGCCAGGATTCGCCGTGCGGAACCTCCCCCAGGAGGAAGGAGGCGAAGACGGGGATCACGGTCAGGGAGAGAAGGAGCGAACCGCCGAGGGCGAAGACGATGGTGGCCGCCACGGGCGCGAAGAGCTTGCCCTCGAGGCCTTCCAGGGTCAGCAGCGGCAGGAACACGATGATGATGATGCCGATGCCCGAGGCGAGGGGCAGGGCGATCTCCCGGGTCGCTCGGTAGACGAGATGGAGCCGAGGCACGCGGGCTCGGCGCGGCCGGCCGAGCTCGGCGACCACGTTCTCCACGACCACCACCGCGGTGTCCACGAGCATGCCGATGGCGATGGCCAGGCCGCCGAGGGACATGAGATTCGCGGACAGCCCGAACAGACGCATGAGCACGAAGGTGGCCAAGGCCGCGAGCGGCAACACAAGCGCTACCGTGAGTGCCGCACGCAGGTTGCCGAGAAAGGCGACGAGCAGCAGGAGCACCAGGATGACGGCTTCGCCCAGGGCGTCGGCGACTGTGCCCACGGCTCGCGTCACGAGCTCGCCACGATCATAGAAGGCGTTCACCGTGACCCCCTCGGGCAGCGTCCCGGAGATCTCCTCGAGGCGGGCCCGCACCCCTTCCACGACGGTCTGTGCGTTCGCACCTCGGAGACCGAGTACCAGGCCCTCCACCGTCTCGCCCCTGCCGTCGCGGGTCACGGCGCCGTAGCGGGTGAGCGAGCCGATGCGCACGTCGGCGACGTCGGCCACGCGGACGGGTTCGACCGGATCCGGCACCACCACCACGGCGCGGACGTCGTCGAGGTCGCGCACGGCACCGGTGCTGCGTACGAGCAGGGTCTCTTCCCCCTCCACCAATCGGCCGGCGCCGTCGTCGCGGTTGTTCCGTCCGAGCGCGTCCACGAGCTGCGACAGGGTGACGTCGCGATTCGCCATGCGCACCGGATCCGGCGCCACCTCCCAGGTCTTGGCGAGGCCGCCGAGGGCATTCACGTCGGCGACCCCGGGGACCGTGCGCAGGGCGGGGCGGAGGACCCAGTCAAGAAGGGTGCGGCGCTCCGTGAGAGAGAGATCCCCGCCCTCGATCGTGAACATGAACATCTCGCCGAGGGGGGTCGTCAGCGGTGCGATGCCGCCGCTGACGCCCGGAGGCAGCGTGTCGCGGATCCCGGAAAGGCGCTCCGTCACCTGCTGCCGCGCCCAGTAGATGTCCGTGCCCTCTTCGAAGTCGATAGTGATGTCTGTGAGCGCATACTTCGCTACAGACCTGAGCATTTTCTGGCGAGGTATGCCGAGCATCTCCACCTCGACCGGCGCCGTGATGCGGCGCTCGACCTCCTCCGGCGTCATGCCCGGGGCCTTCAGGATCACCTTCACCTGCGGTACGGACACGTCCGGGAAGGCATCAACGGGGGTGGTGCGGAAGGCATACCAGCCGCCCGCCACCAGGAGCACCACGCCCAGCAACACGAGCACGCGCTGGGAGAGTGCGAAACGGGTCATGGCCTCGAGCATCAGCCGTCTCCTCGGTCCACGAGCGCCTTGAGGGACGCGGTCCCGCGGAAGGCGACGACCGCGTCGGCGGGCAGGGCTCCGCGGACCACGAGCGCATCCTCCCGCTGGGCAACCACCTCCACCGTGATGCGCTCGAAGCCGCCGTTGCCGCGCAGGAACAGGGCGCGCTCCGCCCCGAACATGACCAGTGCCGAGGCGGGTACCTCGAAGGCGCCATCAGGGGCGGGACGCTCCAGGTCCACCTGCACCGGCTGGCCGGGGATCAGACGGCCCTCGGGATCGTCGACGAGCACCCGCACGAGCAGACCGCGATCCGCCTCGTGCACGCGGCGGCCGAGGCCGAGTACGCGTCCGTCGATGAGATCTCCGGGCGCGGCGTGGATCCTGGCCAGGTCGCCGGCTTCGAAGCCGCGGATACGGTCCAGGGGCACGTGCACCTCGACCCAGAGCTGGTCGAGTCTTCCGAGCTCCAGGATCGGGTCTCCGGCGGCGAGGTGCTCTCCGGGGAGCACGTATTGACGCAGTACGGAGCCGTCCGTCTCCGCGCGGAGTACGAGCGCTGCGCGGGGCGCGGCTCCTGCGGCCAGTGCCTCGATGCGGTCGGCACCCACGCCGGCCGTCTGCAGTGCGGCCCGTGTGCCGTCGACCATGCCTGCTGCGTGTCGGACCCGGACCTCGGCTTCGGCGAGGGCACGGGGCGGCAGCACGCCATCCTCCACGAGTCCTCCGGCCCGGTCGCGGTCTGCAACAGCGAGTTCGCGCTCCCCTACGGCGTCCCGGAAGTCCGCCTCGAGGGCGGCCACGTCGGCGCCGCTGAGCTCGGCGAGCCGGTCGCCGGCGACGACGGTCTGGCCCTCGGCGACCCACAGGCGCGTCAGCACGGCGTTCGCGGGTGCGGCCAGCACGCGCACACGGTCGTTGGGGACCCGAACCATGCCGGGCTGGTCGGCGATGATGATCCTCGACGCGTTTTGCACGGGCACGGTCTCGACGCCGAGGCGGCGAGCCTCCTCCGGCGCGAGGGCGATCGGCGCGGCCTGGACGTGGGCTGCGAGGCACAGGGCCGCGAGGCCCAGAAGGAGGATCCGTCGCGTCATCGGGGCAGTTCTCCTGCGAGCTGATTGAGTCGGGAAACGGCGCGGCCCACGGTCGTATGGGCCTGCGCGACGGCGAGGCGGGCCTCGGCGGCCGTGCCCTCGATGCGAAGAAGGTCGAGCGTGTTCCACTCGCCGGCGTCGTACGCCCGGTGGGCGCGCTCCAGGGCGCGCTCCGCGTGCGCGAGGCGGGCCTCGGCGGCTGTGCGAGCTGCATGCGCCGCCTCGAGTCGTTCCCGGGCAGTGGCGAGGTCGCGTTGGAGATCGCGGGCGATGCGGCCCACGGCGGCGTCCGCTTCGGCGAAGGCGCGCGCCGCCTCGCCGCGTGCGCGCTCGCGGTAGCCGGAGCGGCCGATCGGGACCGTGAGGCTCAGGCCCACGGCGTCGATCCAGGGCGACGCGGGCCCGCCCCGCTCGCGACGCACGAGCACGCCCAGCGTCGGGGGCTGGCCGGGGCGAGCCGCCTCGGCTGCAAGGCGAGCCCCCGCCTCGTCGCGCCGGGCTTCTGCCAGGGCGAGGATCGGATGCACTGCGGCGTCTTCTGGTATCGCCGAGACGGGCGTCTCGGGTTCTGCCGGTGGCGCCTCGCCGCAGCCGGTGAGGACCTGCCATGCTCGGAGCGCTGCTGCGTGCTCGCCATGGGCCTGGGCAGCGGTTTCGCGGGCCGTCTCGAGTTCCAGGGCGGTCAGGTCCCGCTCCAGGGGCGCTGCGTCGCCGCGGGCCACACGCTGGGCGACGAGGCCGTCGATCTCGCCGAGGTGCTCGACGTCGTGGCTGGCCCGCCCCAGGGCGACACGCGCGTCCGCCAGGTCCCACCAGGCCTCGCGCACGACGCCCGCCATGGTCAGCGCCCGGACCTGCCCGAACTGTTGCGCGGCTCGGCCTGCCGCGACGCCCTCGTCTACGAGGGCGCGCTTCTCGTCCGGTAGCCGGAACGGGAGGTTCACGCCGCCCTCGTACTCCCGGAGGCCCAGATCGTCGAAGGGCGCATCGCTGATCCAGCTGCCGTAGACGCTGGGGTTTCCTGAACTCCAGTGGGTCCCGTCCGCCTCGACGCGATCCGCGTACTGTCTGTTCGCCTCCACCAGGCCGCGTTCGGGGTCTTCCTGGAGCGCGGCACGCACGGCATCAGGCAGAGCGGTGCACGCATCTGTGGCGCTCGCCGGGCTGTGGAGCACGAGGAGCAGGAGCGCGGGCAGGGCGGCGGAGAAGAGGCTCGAAGGAGAGCTCGGGGTCCCGGGCCCGTTTCCTGGCACGATGGAAGGGCGCGGGAGCTGTACGCTGTCTCGGGGCAAGCGGCCCCGCTCCACGACAGCTCTCACGCGGGGGGGCCGCTGCGAACGGGATCGATGCTCAGTGTGCACGCTTGCGCCCCGTGATCATGGCCCGGACCAGGTTCTCCCGGTGGGCGATGCCCGACGCGAGGACGCCGAGCACGTGCATCACCACGAGGACGAGGGTCCCGTTCGCGAGGATCTCGTGGGCCTCCTCCAGGAATTCCTCGCGCCCGTCGTGCCCGGTCGCGGGCTGGATGATCCCGGCCAGGGGGCCCTCGCCTTCCTCGACCGCGAGCAGAGCCATGCCCGTGCCGGCAGTGCCCGCGAGGGAGAGAAGGAGCGCGAGCACCATGGCCGCACCGGCAGGGTTGTGGCCGAGATGACGGGGAGCGGTCCCTCGTACAAGACCCCGGAGGTAGTCGAGGGCGGCTCGGGGACCGCGGACGAAGCTCGTGAAGCGGGCCGTTCGCGGCCCGACGAAGCCCCAGATCGTGCGGACCACGACGATGGTCGCGACGCAGTAGCCAGCAACCACGTGGACGTTCTCCCAGTCCTCCCCCGTGAGCCAGGCCACGGCGAAGGCTGCGGCGAGACCCCAATGGCCGAAGCGGATCAGCGGGTCCCAGACAGGGATCGTCTTTCCTGCCTTGTCCTGTTCCCTGTTCGCGTCGCGTGCGTGCATCGTCGGATACTCCTCGGTCGGCGGATCGCGTGAGGAGGAGCCTGGACCGCGGGGGCTCCTGGCGAATCCGCCGTCCGACCTGTGAATCGCTGGAAGACGGCCCGGGAGACGCCTATGTCGGATGACGCACGGGGGGAACCGAGCGGCGCGCTGCTGCGTGTGGCGCTGTTCGGGGCCATCGCGGTTCTCATCGGGGCCGACGTGGTCTCGGACTACGGCGAGGGCGCGGGCCTGGCGCACATCGCGCTCGAGGCGGTCGTGCTGGGGCTCGCCTGCGTCGGGGTCCTGCTTGGCTGGCGTCGGCACCTGCAGGCGCGTGCCGACCTCGCCCGCCTCGGCGCCGACCTGGCCCGGACCCGAGCCCAGGCGGACGCCTGGCGCCGAGAGAACGAAGCGCTGGTGAGGGGGCTCGCGATGGCGATCGAGCGTCAGTTCGAGGAGTGGGGCCTGACCGGGGCAGAGGCGGAGGTGGGTCTGCTTCTGCTCAAGGGTCTGAGCCTCCAGGAGATTGCCGAGCTCCGGAAGACCAGTGAGCGGACGACGCGCGAGCAGGCCCGGGCCATCTACCGGAAGGGCGGCCTTGCCGGGCGCGCCGAGTTGTCCGCCTTCTTCCTCGAGGATCTGCTCGCGGCGCCGGAGCCGGCCCGTGGGGGCTGAGGCTCAGCGACGATTCGATCCTGCACCGACGCCTGGGCAATTGCCTCCTGCCTGGCTGCGGGTGCACCCGAAGTGACGGGAATGCCCTCAGTGGGAGCCGGCTTCAGCGGCGACGAACGACTCGGCGACCCTGTGCGCCTCGCCCGGGACCCCTGGCCTCACCGTCCTCCGCGATCGATCACGATCGTGACAGAGGGCGGCGGCCCGTCCACCAGGCCGTGGTACTCGAGGCGGAAGCGGTCGCTCCCATAGGCGGGTCCGCGCGGAGAGCCGGCGTGAAGCTGGCGCAGGATGCCGATGTTGCCGAGCGAGAGGAGCTGCCCCGGTTCGAGGCGCTTGCCCGACGCGACCAGGTGGTCCCGCAGCCAGCGCACCACCGAGATCGGGTCGAACCAGTGCTCGATGGCGCCGGTCTGGATCACTGTCCCGTGCTCGTCGCGCACCAGGAAGGTGAAGTGACGGAGGCGCTCGAGCCAGGCCTCCGTGGGCTCGAGCGGCACGGGCGTTCCCGTGAACGAGAAGCGCGTGCTCATGTTTGCGACGATGGTGCCGTTCACCGACCGCGTGGTCGGGTCGTACCAGGGGTCCGGGACCTCGGCGAAGGGGACGAGCGCGTCGAGGGCGGCCAGGAGCTCGAGGTCCGTCCGGGCCTCGTGGATCGCCTCCGAGCCGACGCGGAAGGCGAGATCCGCCTC
>JAZBPI010000009.1:0-20264 GCA_036351555.1 Pseudomonadales bacterium | reverse complement strand
GGCAGCCGCCGACGCCGGTCGTCGACGTCGCGCAAGCGGCCGCCGACCGCCGCGGCGGCGCAGCAGGGACTCTTCGACGGATCCGGGTCGCCCTGAGCGGACCGCGCCCTGCCGCGAGGCGGCCGTCTGCCGGCGGGCTGCGCGAATCTGGTGTCCGCAATCGGGCCATGGATCGCCCGCCCGCGGATCGGCAAGGGCACCTCGGCGATCCGTCGTGGCCTGCTTGCACACCCGCTAGGGCACCAGCGCGTCCAGGCGGCTCTGCCAGTAGGGTTCCTCGAGGAGCTCGAGGATGGCGAGATCGACGGCTTCTCGACGCGGATCCTCTTCTGCGAGAGCGAAGGCGTAGGCCTGTCGGTCGAAGCTGCCCGGCACGACCCGCACGCGGTCGTCCCGCTGCGCGAGCTGATAGCGCAGGAGCGGCTCGTCGTAGACCAGGGCGTCGGCCTCTCCATCGGCGAGGCGATCGAGCGCGCTGCCCAGATCCGGCGCGGTCCGGAAGCGGATCGAGCGATCGGCGAGCCAGGTCGCACTGGAGGACGCCGCAACCGTGAGCACGCGCGCGCGACCCAGATCGGCGGCGTTGCGCACCGGACTCTCCAGCTGACCGACCGTGAGCGCGGTCGTGATCGCCGCGGTGAAGGTGGAGATCAGGACGAGGGCCGCGAACATCCACAACAGCGCGATGACGCGACCGGGCCAGGTCACGGGCGCCCGATCCCCGTAGCCGACCGTGGTCATGGTCACGGCGGCCCACCAGATGCCTTCTCCGACCCCCTGGACCGCGGAGCCACCGAACTGCGCCGGATTGCGCCGCCGCTCCACCAACCAGACGGCGCCACCGAACAGGAGCAGGAGCAACAGGAGGGCGCCGACCACGGACAGGAACTCCATGGAGAGGACGCGCCGCGCGACCGCGACCCAGCCGCTGCGCTCGACCGGAACCGCGATGGCGAGCCCTGCCTGCAGCCAGGGATGGGTGAAGTCCACACGCCGCTCTCGTTCGGCGGTCATGGTCAGGGCGCCGACACCGACGTCGGCGCTGCCGTCCGCAACCGCATCGAAGAGGGCCGGAAGCTCCGTCTCCCGATAGTCCGTCTCGACATCGATGCGCTCGGCGATCGCCTCCCAGAACTCGATGGCGAAGCCGCCGAGGGTGCCGTCGGCCTGGCGCTCGACGAAGGGCGGCGCCACCTTCGCCGCCACTCGCAGCTCGGGCTTCGGACCTTCCTCGGCCCCCACCTCGGCGAGCCCGGCGAGCAGCAGCGCAAGCACGGGCATCCAGCGCAGCGACCAGGACCGGAGCCCCAGCGGCAGGACCGACCGATCAGGCGAGCGCGCTCCATGCTCGGGGACGCGACGCCCATGGGATCGGCGCGCGGGAGACGAGCCCGGACAGAGGACGTCACGAAGGGCGCCGATCGATCGGCGCCCTTCGTCGGGGCGTGACTCAGGCCGCGCGCGCGACCAGGTCGTTGAGCACGAAGGTGAGGATCCCGCCGCTGTGGTAGTAGGCAATCTCGTTCTCCGTGTCGAGACGGCACTTGACCACCACGTCCGAGGCGCTCCCGTCGGGCTGCGTGATGCGCACGGTCAGCGTGCAGCCGGGCGTGAGGCCACCCGCTGCGGGCAGCACGTCGATGGTCTCGTCGCCGGTGAGGCCGAGGGCCTTGCGGCTCGTGCCTTCCTCGAACTGCAGCGGCAGGACGCCCATACCGATCAGGTTGGAGCGGTGGATGCGCTCGAAGCTCTCGGCGATCACCGCCTTGACGCCGAGCAGGTAGGTGCCCTTGGCCGCCCAGTCACGCGACGAGCCCGTGCCGTACTCCTTGCCCGCGATGACGACGAGCGGCGTACCGCTCTCCTGATAGCGCATGGCCGCATCGTAGATGGACAGTTGATCACCGGTCGGGACGTGGCGGGTGTAGCCCCCTTCCACCCCGGGAACCATCTCGTTGCGGATGCGGATGTTGGCGAAGGTGCCGCGCATCATGACCTCGTGATTCCCGCGCCGTGACCCGTAGGAATTGAAGTCCTCCGGCGCGACGCCGTGCGCCTGCAGATAGTGCCCGGCGGGGCCGTCGGGCTGGATCGCACCGGCGGGGGAGATGTGGTCCGTGGTGACCGAATCCCCGAGCAGCGCGAGGATCCCCGCCCCCTCGATGGCCTCGCTCTGCTGCGGACCGGCAAGGTTCGAGAAGAAGGGCGGCGCCTTGATGTAGGTGGACTCGTCCCACTCGTAGGTCTTCGCATCGGACACGGCGATGGACTGCCAGGAAGCGTCGCCGCTGAACACGTCGGCGTACTGGCTGCGGAACATCTCCGCATCGACCCCGGCCACCGCGTCGCGGACCTCCGCGGTCGTCGGCCAGATGTCCTTCAGGAAGACGTCCCTGCCCTGCGCGTCCTTGCCGAGGGGATCCTTCGTCAGGTCGATGCGCACCGTGCCCGCAATGGCGTAGGCGACCACCAGGGGCGGCGAGGCCAGCCAGTTGGTGCGCACGGACTGATGGACGCGACCCTCGAAGTTGCGGTTCCCGGAGAGCACCGAGGACACGACGAGATCGCCCTCGGCGATCGCCTCCTCGATCGGCGCCGCCAGGGGACCCGAGTTGCCGATGCAGGTCGTGCAGCCGTAGCCGACCAGATTGAAGCCGAGAGCATCGAGCGGCTGCTGCAGACCGGACGCCTCGAGATACTCCGTGACGACCTTGGATCCGGGCGCGAGCGAGGTCTTCACCCAGGGCTTCACCTCGAGTCCCAGGGCCAGGGCCTTGCGCGCCACCAGCCCGGCACCGAGCATCACCGCGGGATTGGATGTGTTGGTGCAGGAGGTGATGGCCGCGATCACGACGTCGCCATGGGACAGGCTGTAGTCCGCACCCGGGACGGGCACGGAGCGCTCCATCTCCCCGCCCTTGCCGGCGAGCTGCAGGGCCTCGTCGAAGGCCGTCTTCAGGTCGGTCATGAGCACGCGATCCTGGGGACGCTTCGGGCCCGCCAGGCAGGGATCGACGGAGGACAGGTCCAGGTGCAGCGTGTCCGTGAAGCGGGGTGCCGGCGAGCCAGCTTCGCGCCACATGCCCTGGGCACGGCAGTAGGCTTCCACGAGCGCCACGGTCTCCGCATCGCGACCGGACAGCTCGAGGTAGCGGATCGTCTCGCTGTCGATGGGAAAGAACCCGCAGGTCGCGCCGTACTCGGGCGCCATGTTCGCGATGGTGGCGGGGTCCGCCAGGGTCAGGTGATCGAGCCCGTCGCCGAAGAACTCGACGAACTTGCCGACCACACCCTTCTTGCGCAGCATCTGCACGACCGTGAGCACCAGGTCGGTGGCCGTGATGCCCTCCTTCATCTCGCCGGTGAGTTCGAAGCCGACGACGTCCGGAATCAGCATGGAGATGGGCTGACCGAGCATGGCCGCCTCGGCCTCGATGCCGCCGACGCCCCAGCCGAGCACGCCGAGGCCGTTGATCATGGTGGTGTGGCTGTCCGTCCCGACCAGGGTGTCCGGATAGGCGACGGTCTCGCCCCCCTCGTCACGGGTCCACACGGCCTTGGCGAGGAATTCCAGATTGACCTGGTGGCAGATGCCCGTGCCCGGGGGCACCACGCGGAAGTTCTCGAAGGCCTTCTGGCCCCAGCGCAGGAAGCGATAGCGCTCGGCGTTGCGCTCCATCTCGATGTCGACGTTCTCCTCGAAGGACGACGCCGTGCCGAAGTGATCCACCATCACCGAGTGGTCGATGACCAGGTCCACGGGCGAGAGGGGATTGATCACCGACGGATCCTTGCCTGCCTGCGCCACCGCGTCGCGCATGGCGGCGAGATCGGCGACGCCGGGCACGCCGGTGAAGTCCTGCATGAGCACGCGTGCGGGCCGATAGGCGATCTCGCGCTCCGGGGCGTTCGCGTCCCAGGCACCGAGGGCGCGCACGTCCTCCACGGTCACCGTGCTGCCGTCCTCGAAGCGAAGCAGGTTCTCGAGCAGGATCTTCAGGGACACGGGCAGCCCCGCCAGATCACCGAGCCCCGCCTCGGCAGCGGCCGGCAGCGAGTAGTAGGCGTAGCGCCTGTCGCCCACGGTCAGCGTGCGGCGAGTCCTGAGGGTGTCCTGGGGCTTGCTCATGTGCGACGTTCTCCACGTATGCGCGCCGGGTTCCGCGGCGATCCGGTCCTGCTGGGCGAGTCCTTCCTCGGACCACGGACGCCTTCCGCAGGGAGGCGCCGGTCCGGCTGTTCGAGTCCTTGAGACGCGAGGATGGGGCGCAGGGCGGCGCACGCAGCGCCGTCCGGTGCCTTGCCGCGAGGGAGACTCGCCACGGGGCGCACATTGTGCGCCCCGCCCTGCCCCAACTCAACTCGCCACGCCCCGATGGAGGACCCAAGTCCTTGATTTCCGTGACCGCGCCCCAACAAGACGGGGTGATCGGGCACCGGGGACGCGAGCCAGGCATGGAATTCAAGGACTACTACGAGATTCTCGGGGTCGAGCCCGATGCAGACGCCGCCGCCATCAAGCGCGCCTATCGCAAGCTCGCACGGAAGTACCATCCGGACGTGAGCAAGGAGCCGGACGCAGAAGCGCGATTCAAGACCCTGGGAGAAGCCTGGGAGGTCCTCGGCGATGCGGAGAAGCGCGCTGCCTACGACCGGATGCGCCTCCACGGCGGCGCCCGCAGCAGCGACTTCGAGGATCTCGCGTCGGCCTTCGGCCAGGGCGGCCCCGGCTTCGAGGCCAGGGGCTTCGGTGAGGGCGGCGGCTTCTCGGACTTCTTCAATGCGATGTTCGGCGACGCCGGCTTCGCCATGGGCAACGCCGGGGGCTTCGGCTCCGCCCGCGGTTCCCAGGGGCGCGAGGCGCCAGCCCGTCCGCGCGCGACCGCGACCCTGGAGATCGAGCTCGAGGAGGCCTATGGGGGCGTCGAGCGCGAAGTACGCCTCGCCCTCCCCGACGGCCGCGGCGGTCAGACGACGCGCCGGCTCAAGGTGCGCATCCCCGCGGGCGTGACCCGGGGCCAGCAGATCCGTCTGCGCGGTCAGGGTCCCGAGGGCCCGGGCGGCCGCGGCGATCTCTACGTGGAGATCCACATCCGGCCCCACGCACGCTTCGAACTCTCGGGGCGCGACGTCACCCTGGACGTTCCGCTCACCCCCTGGGAAGCGGCCCTCGGCGCGCGCATCGAGGTGCCGACCCTGGGCGGGCGGGTCGCGGTCAAGGTCCCTGCCGGCACCAGCGGCGGTCGCACGCGGCTGCGCGGCAAGGGACTTCCGGGAGAGCCGCCCGGCGATCAGTACCTCGCCTACCGCGTCGTGGTCCCGGACCGGCTCGATGGCAGGGAGCGCGAACTCTTCGAGGAACTCGCCCGCAGCTCGGCGTTCGCGCCGCGAGGCTGAGGGCGGCGCCCGTACCGATGCGGAAGACGGGTGTCAGGTCGAGGGAGGCGCCTCGAAGGGCTGCCCACAGCGCCAGCAGAACCGCGCCTCCCGATTGTGCCCCTCGGCGCTGCAGCCGCTGCACACACGCGAGTTCACCCGCTGGCGCCGCATGGCCTCGTTCAGTTCCACGGTCACGATGCCCGTGGGCACGGCGATGATGCCGTAGCCCATGATCATGATGCAGGCGGCGAGCGCGCGACCGAGGGGCGTCACCGGCGCAATGTCCCCGTAGCCGACGGTGGTCAGGGTCACGATGGCCCAGTAGATGGAGATGGGAATACTCGTGAAGGGTGCCTCGGGCCCCTCGACGAGATAGACCACGGAGCCGAACACGACCACGAGGGTCAGCACGGCGAAGAGGAACACGACGATCTTGCGCCGGGACGCCATGAGCGCGTCCATGAGAAAGCTCGCCTCGGTGACCCAGCGCACCATGCGCAGCACCCGGAACACCCGGAGCACGCGCAGGATGCGCACGACCAGCAGGTACTGGGTGCCGCCCACGACGAGGCTCAGCCAGGTCGGCAGGATGCCGAGCAGATCGATGATGCCGTAGAAGCTGCGGGCGTAGAGCAGGGGCCGCTCGATGCACCACAGGCGCACGCCGTACTCGAGCGTGAAGAGGATGGTGAAGCCCCACTCCGCGAGGAGCAGGGCCCGCCCCCAGCGGGCATGGATCTCGGGAACGCTGTCGAGCAGCACCGCCACCACGGACACGGCGATGGCGACCATGAGGATCACGTCGAACTGCCGCGGCGCGCCGGGTGTGGATTCGAAGATCACGCGCCGCACGCGTTCCCGAAGGGACTCGGGTGCATCGTCCGACGGCGGCATGGTCTCGGTCTCGCGGGTCATGCAGGCGGGCGTCCCTGATCGCAGGCATGCCAAGTGTCGGCGCTGACAGCGCGCATTGCACTAGCCAGAGGACCGGGAGACCGCGGCGCCCCCCGGCGGGTCCCGATGACCCGCCGGGGAATCTGCGTCAGTGGACCTCGATGTCGATGGAGCGCGGCTGCGTCTCGGCCCGCTTGTGCACGCGGATCGTCAGCACGCCGAAGCGGGATTCCGCCTGGATCGACTCGGGATCCGCGTCCTCGGGAAGCTGGAACGCACGCGCGAAGCGGCCGAAGCGACGTTCGCTGCGATGCCGCCGCACGCCCTCGTCGAACTCGGGTCGGGCACGTTCGCCGCGCACCGACAGCACGCCGTCCTTCAGCTCGATGGACACGGCCTTGGGATCGACCGCCGCCAGCTCGATCTCGATCACGTAGGCCGCATCGTCCTCGCGGATGTCCACGGGCGGCAGGAAATCCGCCGCAGCGATGGACTCACCGGACGCGGGTCGACGGAACTGTGCACCGAAGGGATCGCGCAGGAGCGCCTCCATGTCGGCAATGGGATTCCAACGCATCATGGTCATGGGTCACACCTCCAGTCAGAACGGCGCCTCGCCGTACGGATCCTAGATGTGCGCCGCCGGAGCTCATTTCAAGAGCGGACGGCCCCGCCTCAGGCACTGTTCTCGAGGCGCTGCATCTGCCCGCTGAGGAAGTAGGTGGTGGCGATGGCCGTGTGCACGTCGCCGAGACCGATCTGGAGTTCGTCGACCAGGGCATGCAGCCCGTCCTGCGACAGCGTCTCGACGTCCAGGTCCGTCAGGGTCCGCTGCAGTCGGTTGATGATCCTGAGCGCGGCGTCGCTGTCGCCGAGGTTCTCGAGACGCCGCGCGAGCTCGTCGAGACAGCGCATGACCGCCCGCGGGAACCGGTGGGACTGGAGCAGGAAGCGCAGCACGTCGTTGCGGCGGATCCGCACGTGCATCTCGAGACGATACATCTGATAACCGGTCAGGCTCTTGAGCACGCTCATCCACTGGATGTTCTCGAAGCTGCGCTGATCGGGAAGCTGATCGGACAGGAGCGTCGCGGTCCGCACGTCGAGGATCCGCGTGGTCATGTCCGCCCGCTCGAGCTGGCGGCCGATCTGGATGAAGAAGTAGCCCTCGTCCTGGCTCATGCAACCGGCGAGCAGACCGGTGAGCGTCTGGGAGCGACGGATGATCTGGGCGAGGTACTCGAACCGGCCGCGCTTGCTCAGGCCGGCCTGCAGGTTGTCGCGCGCATGATGGTAGAGCGCATTGATCTCCTCCCAGGCCTCGCGCGGCACCGCGTCGCGGAAGGTCCGGGCGTTTTCCCGGGCCGCGGCCACGGACGAGAGGATCGACTGCGGATTCTCCCGATCCGCGACCAGGAAGCGCAGCATGCGCGCCTCGTCCTCGGCGTCACCGTACTTCTCGACGTAGGCTTCCTCGGCGCCGATGATCGTCAGCAGCGGCTTCCACCCGGGCGCGATGCCCCGCGGCAGATCGAGATGGAGGTGGGTGTTGACGTTGACCAGCCGCGCCATGTCCTCGGCGCGCTCGATGTAGCGCGACATCCAGTACATGTTCTCGACCACACGCGCGAGCATCTAGTTGCCCTCCTCGTCGATGACCCAGGTGTCCTTGCTGCCCCCGCCCTGGGAGGAGTTCACGACCATGGAGCCCTTGCGCATGGCGACGCGCGTGAGTCCGCCCATGGTCACGTACTGACGGTCGCTGGACAGGATGAAGGGCCGCAGGTCAACGTGCCGCGGCTCCACGGCGGACCCGATGAGCGAGGGCACGGTGGACAGGGTGAGCATGGGCTGCGCCATGTAGTTGCGCGGGTGCTTGCGGATCAGCTTGCGGAAGGCATCGCGTTCCTTGCGCGTCGCCTTCGGCCCCATGAGCATGCCGTAGCCGCCCGATTCGTTGACCGGTTTCACCACGAGCTGGTCGATGTGCTCGAGCACGTAGTCGCGATCCTCGCGCCGCTCGCAGACGTAGCTGGGCACGTTCGGAAGCAGGGCCGGTTCCCCCAGGTAGTAGCGCACGAGGTCGGGGACGTAGGTGTACACGGCCTTGTCGTCGGCGACGCCTGCGCCCGGCGCGTTGGCGAGGGCCACCTTGCCCGCCTTCCAGGCACGCAGGAGCCCCGGCACGCCGAGGCTCGACTCCGGATCGAAGGCCTCGGGATCGAGGAAGAGATCGTCGATGCGCCGGTAGATGACGTCGACGCGCGCCAGGCCGCGGGTCGTGTGCATGTAGACGCAGTCGTCGGACTTGACGACCAGATCCCGGCCCTCGACCAGTTCGCAGCCCATCTGCTGCGCGAGGTAGGCATGCTCGAAATAGGCCGAGTTGTAGATGCCCGGCGTCAGCACGACCACCTCCGGCTGGCCGGCCCGTGGCGACAGGGAGGCCAGGGTGTCGAAGAGCTGCGAGGGATAGTCGTCCACGGGCTGGATGCCGTAGTCCTCGAACAGCTCCGGGAACACGCGCTTCATGACGAGCCGGTTCTCGAGCATGTAGGACACACCGGACGGCACACGCAGGTTGTCCTCGAGCACGTAGACCTGCCCGTGCTCGTCCCGCACAAGATCCGAGCCGCAGATGTGCGCCCAGACGCCCAGCGGCGGCGAGACCCCGATGCACTGGGGGCGGAAGTTGGCCGAGTTCTCGAGCAGGGACGCGGGGAACACGCCGTCGGCGATGCAGCGCTGATCGTGGTAGAGATCGTCGATGAACAGGTTCAGGGCCCGCACCCGCTGCATCAGGCCCCGCTCGATCTCGTCCCACTCGCGCTTGCGGATGATCCGGGGGATCAGGTCCAGCGGCCAGCTGCGGTCGATGGAGCCCTCCGCCTCGGAATAGACCGTGAAGGTGACGCCCATCTCCTTGATGGCCAGCTCGATGGCCGCGCGCCGCTTGCCGATCTCCTCGTCGTCGAAGCGGGACAGCGTCTGCGCCAGGCGCCCGGCGCCCGGCCGCACACGACCACTGGCCGCGATCATCTCGTCATAGAGACCCGCGTGCGCATAGCTCTTCCAATCGATCGGCATTGCGGCCTCCAGCCGGTTTTCCGTTCAGGCGTCGAGATTCCGGACGTCCACGCTCACCTGCATGCTGTGCGATCCACCGCCGTAGATCACACCCTTGAGCGGCGCGACGTCCGCGTAGTCCCGCCCCCGGGCGACGACGATGTACTGCTCCGTGGGCATCTGATCGTTCGTCGGATCGAACTCGACCCAGCCCGCATCGGGCAGATGGAGCGCGAACCAGGCGTGGGACGCGTCCGCACCCACAAGCTTGGGTTTGCCGGGCGGCGGCAGCGTCTCCAGGTAGCCGGACACGTAGCCCGCGGGCAGTTCGATGGCGCGGAGCATGGCGATGGCGAGATGCGCGAAGTCCTGACAGACCCCGCGCCGCGCCTTCCACACCTGCGCCAGCGGCGTCGAGATGGTGGTCGCCGTCGCGTCGTAGGTGAAGTCCTCGTGGATGCGGTGCATCAGCTCGAGGCTGGCGTCCATGACGCTGCGACCGGGCGAGAAGGACTCGAGCGCGTACTCGCGCATGCCGGCCACCGGGCGCACGAGCGGTGAATCGAGCACGTACTGATGCAGCGCCCGGAGCTCGGCATCGCTGGCCTCGTGCACTCGGAGGCGAACGTCCTCCCAGGCCAGATCGGCACCGAGCGGCAGCTGCGCCGGCGATGGCTCCGTCGTCACCTCGCTGACGACGGTGACCGTGAGGCGGGCGTGCGGCGACTCGACACCGAAGTAGGTGACCTGGTTGCCGAAGTAGTCCAGGCGCTCGTCGAAGACCTTCGGCGAGGGCTCGATGGTGAAGACACTGCGCCGTCGCGCCTGGCGGCCCCCGTCCGTGGGCGTGAGTCGCGCCTCGTTGTGACAGAGCGTCACGGGCGTGCTGTAGGCATAGCGGGTGGTGTGAGTGATGCGGTAGCGCACGGGGAACTCCCTGGCCTGCGTCAGTCGATGCCGGGATCGCGGCGACTCGATGCGCCGGCGTCCAGGGACACGGCAACGAGCTGCTGCGTCGGCTCCACGTGCGTGAAGAAGGATTGATCGAGCGCCGCGGCAGCGTTCCCGAGAAGGCCGTCGATCTTGTCGAGAAACTTCGCGAGCCGCTGGCGACGGTGTGCATCGGGGCCGGCGGTGCTGCTCGACGCACTGATCTGCCGCGCCTCGGCGAGGCGCACCAGGGTGGCGGCCTCGAGCATCGCCCGCTGATCGGCGGGCATGCCCGCGGTCTGGTCGTGCGGCAGGGCCTGCAGCAGCTCCTGGAGTTCGAGCACCTGATAGGCGAGGGACCGGGGGTTGGTCGGATCGAGGAGCAGCACCTGGGTCGCCGAGGCGATGTCGAGCGCGGCGCGATAGCGCCGCCGATGCGTCATGACGCTCTCGTTGGCGAACAGGAGGCTCTCCAGGAGCTGGTACTCGATGCCCTCCTCCGCCTCCCGCAGCACCGTCGACTGCAGCAGGCGGATCAGGCTGCGCGCCCGGGCGATGCGTCGCCCGATGATGAGAAAGCGCCAGCCGTTCTCGTGGGTGGTGCTCTCCATGGTCAGCCCGGTGAAGCTCATGAGGGCCGAGACGAGACGATCGAGCGTGTCCTCGAGGGCGGCGAGCCCGCCCGGGGCGAAGCGTGGATCGGTCTCCAGCGCCTCGCCGACGTCGTCGATCACGCGCCAGGTGTCGGCGGACCAGCGATCGCGCACGCTCAGCGCCGCGTTCTGTAAAGACTTGAAGGTGGAGGCGAGCGACCCTTCCAGGGTGGCGTCCTTCACGGTCTCGATGAGCGTCGCCTCGACGAAGTCGATGCCGCCGAGGGTCCCCGGCGGCATCTCGGCCGCCTGACCGGTGGACAACACCTTCAGGGCACGGAGCAGGATCGCCAGGGAGCCCGTGTCGGAGGGGTCGCCGTAGTCGCGGGAGTCGTGGAACTTGCGCAGCGCCGTCCGCGCCAGCCGTGCCAGGTACTCCGCGCGCTCCGCATAGCGACCGACCCAGTAGAGGCTCTCTGCGGCGCGACTGGGCAGTGCCTCCATGAGCGACTGGCGCGGCTCGGACGCGGCCGTCGGCCAGAGGATGAGATGCCGCTCCTCCTCGGAGGCGAGGATCCAGGTGTCCTTGCAGGTGCCCTGCAGACCGGCGGAAAGACCGTTGGCGATCTCACCGGGAGGCGTGACGCGCGTGAACCCGCCGGGCATCACGATGAAGTCCTCGTCGACGGCGCTGACGAAGCAGCGCGTCACGGCGCGGTGCGGGCGCAGCTCACCCTCGACCAGAGCGGGCGTGGTGGCCTCGCCGCCCGGGAGCTGACCCACGTAGGCCGCAGGATCGGCGCGCAGCCGTTCGCGCAGGCGCGCGAGCTCCGCCGCCGAGAGCGCGCCGCCCCAGACCGCGGCGCGCGAGCGATCGATGTGCTTGATGACGAGCTCGTCGAGGCGGGACAGCACGTGGGACAACCCCTCCTCCGTTCCGCACCACCAGGTCGGCACCGATTCGAGCTTGAGGTCCTCGCCGAGGAACTGCCGGGCGATCCGCGGCAGATAGGGAGTCAGACCGGGGTTCTCCAGCACGCCTGCGCCCAGCGGATTGACCATGGCGACCTCGCGCCGGCGCATGACCTGGAGCAATCCGGGAATGCCGACCTGGGAGGACGGATCCAGCTCCAGGGGATCGCAGAGATGGTCGGCGATCCGGCGGACCACGGTGTCGACGAGCTTGAGTCCCTCGATGGTGCGCAACCAGAGCCGCCCGTCCCGGACGGTCAGATCCGGGCCCTCCACGAGGGGAAAACCGAGATAGCTGGCCAGATAGGCGTGATCGAAGTAGTTCGGATCCTCGGCGCCCTGTGCGAGCACCACGATGCGCGGATCGAGCTTCTGGTGAGGCGCGTGCGCTGCGAGGTTGTCGCGCAGCAGCCGGAAGAAACGTGCGAGGCGGTGCACGTGCGTCGTCCGGATCAGGTTCGGCAGGATCCGCGAGGTCGCGATCCGGGTTTCCAGGGCAAGGCCCGCACCGGCCGGTGCCTGGGTCCGGTCGCTCACCACGCGGAAATCGCCGTCGCGGTCGCGCACCACGTCTGCCGCGTAGAGCGTCAGGGCCGGGCGCCCCTCGCCGAGACTCGCATCGGCCGGGAGCAGGAACCCACCGTGCCGGAAGATCAGTTCCGGAGGCACCATGCCCCCGCGAATCAGGTGTCGGGGGCCGTAGAGATCCTTGAGGATCGCGTCGAGCAGGCGCGCCCGCTGATTGAGACCGGAATCGACCCGCGCCCAGGCCTCGGCCGGCACCAGATAGGGCACGGGATCGAGTTCGAAGGGACGCTCCCGCGGGGTTCCATCCCCCGCCGCGCTGTAGCTGACCCCGTTCTCGCGGAACAGCCGTCGCGCTTCCTGCCGGCGCGCTTCGAGATCCTCGCCGCCGAGCTGCTGGAAGGATCCGAACAGCCGTTTCCAGTGCCCCCGGATCGGTCCGCCCTCGGCACCGGCGGGCGCGCAGAGTTCGTCGAACGCCGCCATCTGCGACGCGTACTGGGGCGACAGCAGCGGACCCGGTTCCATGGACGATGGTTCACTCATGCAGCGAACCCCGCTGCCCGCCCGGGGCAGACGGGATTGCGCATCGCCCGCTGATCACGACCGGTCCTCATCCGCGGCGAAGATCGAGGGTCAGCGGATAGTCTGGATTGAGCTCGGCAGCAGGCGCCTCCATGGGCCCCGGCGCGGATCCCTCGGGCATGAAGCGCCCGCGCACCGGCGGCGCGGGACGCGCCTCCTGACGGCCCGGCGTGTGCCCGAAGTTCCAGAAGCGCGACACCCGCCGCGACTCCGCCTCGTAGGCGTTGACCGGGAAGGTGTCGTAGCTGCGCCCGCCGGCATGGCTCACGTGATAGGTGCAGCCTCCGATCGCGCGACCGTTCCAGCTGTCCACCACGTCGAAGACGAGGGGTGCATCGACGCCCAGGGTCGGATGCAGCGCCGACGGCGGCGACCAGGCGCGATAGCGGACTCCGGCGACGGCTTCCCCCTTCACGCCCGTTCCCCGGAGCGGCACCCGTCGGCCATTGCACGCGATGACATAGCGACCCTCCGTGAGCCCCGTGACTTTCACCTGCACGCGCTCGACGGACGAATCGACATAGCGGGAGGTCGCCCCGCCCGCCATCTCCTCCCCGAGCACGTGCCAGGGCTCGATGGCACTGCGCAGTTCGAGCTTCATGTCGCCCACATGCACGCTGCCGTGATGCGGGAAGCGGAACTCGAAGAAGGGCGCGAGCCATTCGAACTCGAAGCCGAAACCCGCTTCGTGCAGATCGACGCACACGTCACGGATGTCGGACGCCACGTAGTGCGGCAGCATGAAACGATCATGCAGCGTCGTGCCCCAGTGCACCAGCGGGCGCTGCAGCGGGCGCTCCCAGAACATGGCGATGAGGGCACGCAGCAGGAGCATCTGCACGACGCTCATGCGCGCATGGGGCGGCATCTCGAAGGCGCGCAGTTCGAGGAGGCCGAGACGCCCCGTGGGCGAGTCCGGCGAATAGAGCTTGTCGATGCAGAACTCGCTGCGGTGCGTGTTGCCGGTCATGTCCGTGAGCAGGTGGCGCAGCACCCGATCGACCAGCCAGGGCGCATCGCTGTCGCCCATGGGAAGCTGGGACAGCGCGATCTCGAGTTCGTAGAGACGATCGTCGCGGGCTTCGTCGACCCGTGGCGCCTGACTCGTCGGGCCGATGAAGAGTCCCGAGAACAGATAGGACAGGGACGGATGGTTCTGCCAGTAGGTGATCAGGCTGCGCAGCAGCGACGGCCGGCGGAGCAGCGGGGAATCCGCCGGCGTCGCCGCACCGACGGTGACGTGATTGCCGCCTCCGGTGCCCATGTGGCGACCGTCGACCATGAACTTCTCGGTGCCCAGACGGCACTCGTGGGCGAGCGCGTAGAGCCGCTCCGTGTTGTCCGCCAGCTCGTCGAAGGACGCCGCCGGATGGATGTTCACCTCGATCACGCCCGGATCGGGGGTCACGGCGTACTTGAGCAGGCGTGCGTCCCGGGGCGGATCGTAGCCTTCGAGCACCAGCGCCAGGTCCTGGGCGGTGGCGAGGGCCTCGATGGCGGCCACCAGCTCGAGCCAGGCCTCCAGGGTCGTCAGCGGCGGCAGGAAGACGTGCAGCACGCCGGCGCGCGCCTCGACCGCGAGCGCCGTGTGGATCACGCGCCCGTCCTCGATCATGGCGCCCGGCAGGCGCGTCGGCACCGGTGCGGCGGCGCGCCCGGTCGCACCGTCCGCACGCGCACGGGGGGGCTGGAGGGGGGCAGGCGCCGCGAAGGGATCCGGGCCCTGTTCCGGTACGGGGCGGGCACGGGGGTCCTGCCAGGGCAGCGCATCCAGGGGAAGACGCAGGCCCAGGGGGGAGTCCCCGGGCATGAGCACGAGGCGCTCCCGCCGCAGCGGCCAGGGACTGCTCTGCCAGCGCCCCGCGAGGGCCGAGTGCTCGAGGGGCAGCACGAAGCCCACGGGCTGCCCGAGATCGCCATCGAGCAGCGCCGCGAGGCGTCGACGCGCTGCCGGCGCGCGGAGATCGGTGGCGTCGAGCTCGACGTTCACCGGCGTGTCCTGCTCGAGCCAGAGGTGATAGAGCGCGTCCTCGTAGGCCGGGAGCAGGGCGTCGGACGGCAGGGACAGCGCCTCGACCAGGGCGCGGGCGAAGCGCTCGGCGACCGCCGCATCGTGTCCCAGGGATCGATCCGGCACCGCAAGGCGCTCGGGATCGGACCAGACGGGCACCCCGTCGCGCCGCCAGTAGCAGGCCTTCTGCCAGCGCGGGAGGGCTTCGCCCGGATACCACTTGCCCTGCCCGTAGTGGAGGACCCCGCCGGGGGCGAACACCTCCCGCATGCGGCGGGTCAGCTGCTCGGCGAGTTCACGCTTGTGGGCACCGTCCGCGGCCGTGTTCCACTGGGGGGATTCCATGTCGTCGACGGACACGAAGGTGGGTTCACCGCCCATGGTGAGGCGGACGTCCACCCTGCCCAGGGCATCGTCCACGCGCGCGCCGAGCTGTCGGATCGCCTGCCACTGCACTTCCGAGTAGGGCTTGGTGACCCGCGGGTCCTCGTGCAGGCGCTGCACGCCGTTGGCGAAGGTGAAGTCGACTTCACAGGGGTCGATGGCCCCCGTGACCGGTGCCGCGCTCGACGGCTCCGGCGTGCACGCCAGGGGAATGTGTCCCTCCCCGGCAAAGAGCCCTGAGGTCGGGTCCAGGCCGATCCAGCCCGCGCCCGGCACGTAGACCTCGGCCCAGGCATGCAGATCCGTGAAGTCCTCCGTCGGGCCGCTGGGGCCGTCGAGGGCGGCCACGTCCGCCTTCAGCTGCACCAGATAGCCGGAGACGAAGCGTGCAGCGAGCCCGAGATGCCGCAGGATCTGCACGAGCAGCCAACCGGAATCGCGACAGGACCCGCGCGCGACCTTCAGCGTGTGTTCGCAGGTCTGCACGCCCGGCTCCATGCGGATCGTGTAGGCCACTTCCTCCGCCAGGCGCCGGTTCAGGGCCACGAGTGCATCGACGGTGCGGATCTTCGTCCGGTCCACGCCGGCCACCCACTGCTTCAGGAGCGGCCCTGCTTCCGTCACCGCGAGGTAGGGCGCCAGGTCACGACGCAGCCCGTCCTCGTAGACGAAGGGCCACTCCTGCGCACTGTCCTCGAGGAAGAAGTCGAAGGGATTGATCACCGTCATGTCGGCGACCAGGTCCACCTCGATCGACAGCTCGCTGGCGCGCTCCGGGAACACGAGGCGGGCGAGGTAGTTGCCGAAGGGATCCTGCTGCCAGTTGAGGAAATGGGTCTCCGGCGTCACGCGCAGCGAATAGGCGAGGATCGGCGTGCGGCAATGCACGGCCGGGCGCAGCCTGAGCACGTGCGGATGGATCTGGATCGGCTTGTCGAAGCGATAGGTGGTGGCGTGGTTCAGGGCGACATGTATGGCCAAGCGAGACTCCGAAACCGACGGTGCCGGGGGCGTCCGGGCAGGGCTCCGGACCGGGTCCGGCCCGGGAAAGGCAATGCTCGATTCTCGGCTATCGCTCGGGCGCTGGCAAAGACCACGCGACCGGTGTCATGCCATCGTGACCCGCGACGAGGATAATCCGCCGCTCCGTCCCCTCGATCCCGGGAGCCCGTCCCATGCCCATCACGCGTCGCGATCTCCTCCGTTCCGGCACGGCCGGTCTGGTGCTGCCCCTTGCCGCCGCCTGTGCCGGGCGTGCGCCGGCCCCGGTGAGCCGGGATCCCGCAGACGGCAGAGCCGTGTTCCTGCACGGCGTCGCCTCCGGCGATCCGGACGCGAACAGCGTCGTGCTCTGGACGCGAGCCACCCCCGGCCCCGACCTCGGCCCGGTGGACGTGGAATGGTCGCTCTACGCGGATCCGGCGCTGCGGCGCCGCATCACCGGCGGCCGAGTCGCGACCGGTGCCCATCGTGACTGGACGGTCAAGGTCCTCGTCGACGGCCTGCAGCCGGGCACGAGCTACTACTACGCCTTCGAGGCACGCGGCGAACGCACCCCGATCGGGCGAACGCGCACCCTGCCCGGCCCCGGCGTCGAGCGCGTCCGCATCGCCTACACCTCCTGTTCGAACTGGGTGTTCGGCTTCTTCAATGCCTACGGCGGGATCGCGGCGCGGAACGATCTGGATCTGGTCCTGCACCTCGGCGACTACATCTACGAGTACGACAACCAGACCTACGGCGACGGTTCGCGCTTCGGCCGCCTGCACGCCCCAGACCGGGAGATCGTCGCCCTCGACGACTACCGGACGCGCTACGCACAGTACCGCACCGATCCCGATCTCCAGGAGCTGCACCGACAGCACGCCGTGGTCGCGGTCTGGGACGATCACGAGTCGGCCAACAACAGCTGGCGCGACGGCGCGGAGAATCACGACCCCGAAAAAGGCGAAGGCCCCTGGCCCCTGCGCAAGTCCGTGGCCGTGCAGGCCTGGCACGAGTGGCTGCCCGTGCGCGAGGGTCTGAATCAGCGGGAACCCAGGATCTGGCGGAGCTTCGCCCTGGGCGGCATGGTCGATCTGATCATGCTCGACACCCGACTCTACGGCCGCGATCGGGAAGCCGACGCACCGACCGACCGGGCCGTGATCGACGATCCGCGCCGCACCCTGCTCGGACCGGCGCAGGAGGCCTGGCTCATGGACGAACTCGTGCGCTCGCGCGACGGGGGCGCACCCTGGCGCATCCTCGGGCAGCAGGTCATGTTCGGGCAGCTCGGCGGCTACGGCGACACGCCGATCCTCAACACGGATCAGTGGGACGGCTATCCCGTGGCGCGCGCGCGCCTCCTCGACCATCTCGAACAGGCGCGCATCGGAGGCGTCGCCGTGCTCACCGGAGACATCCACTCGTCCTGGGCCATGGACATCGCGCGCGATCCCTTCGATGCGGCGGCCTACGATCCGGCGACCGGCCGCGGCGCCCTCGCGGTGGAATTCGTGACGCCCTCGGTGACCTCGCCCTTTCTCACCGATCCGGAGGCCGCGCGGACGCGCGCCGCGCAGGGGCTCGCCGCCCATCCGCACATGCGCTTCATCGACCTCTTCCACAAGGGCTACGTGGTCCTGGACGCGGACCGCGACCGCCTCCAGGCCGATTTCTGGCACATGGACACCATCGATCGGCGCGATCCCGGGGAACGGCACGCCGCCGCCTGGGCCACGGCGCCCGGCGCGTCCCGCCTGCAGGCCGTCGCCACGGCGAGCCCGGACGGAACGGCCCGGGATCCGGCGCCCTGAGTCCGGCGATCGCCACCCGGCGTTCGCATTCCGGAGCGACGCGATAGACTGGTGCGGCGATCCAATCGGGGTTCAGGGAGATGAGATGACCACGACTCGCCGCAGTTTCCTCGGCACGCTCGGCGCGGGCGCGCTGCTCGCCGCCGCGCCCTTCGACGCACGGGCCCGCGCCGCGGCGGTCGAGGGTCCGTCCCTCGCGACCGTGCGTGCCGCCTTCGACTTTCCCGAGACACTCGTGCCCATGAACGCGGCGAACCTGTGCCCGTCACCCCGCAGCGTCGCGGACACCGTGACGCGGCACACCCACAGCATCGACCTGGATTGCTCCTTCCAGAATCGGGCCCAGTTCGCGACCAGCCTCGAAGCCTCGCGCTCGGCCGTGGCCCGCCAGCTCGGCGTGTCCCCGGACGAGGTCGCGCTGGTGCGCAACACGAGCGAGGCCAACAACATCGTCAACGCCGGCCTGGATCTCGGCCCCGGTGACGAGGTGGTGCTCTGGGAGCAGAACCATCCGACCAACAACGTCGCCTGGGACGTGCGCGCGGCGCGGCAGGGATTCCGCGTCTTGCGCGTGGCGGTCCCCGCGGATCCGCGGGACGAGGATGCCCTGGTCGCGCCCTTCCTCGCGGCGCTGACGCCGCGGACCCGGGTGCTGTCCGTGACCCAGATCTCCAACGTCAGCGGGATCCGGCTTCCGGTCGCCGCGATCGGGGCCGCGCTCGAAGGCCGGGGCGTGCATTTCCACGTCGATGGCGCGCAGAGCTGGGGCGCCCTCGCCCTCGATCTGCCCTCGCTGCGCTGCCACAGCTTCTCGGCGAGTGCGCACAAGTGGTACATGGGCCCCAAGGAGGTCGGTCTGCTCTGGGTTCGCAGCGACACCATCGCGCGCATCTGGCCCTCGGTGGTCGCGCCGGGCTGGGGCGACGACGCCGAGCCGGACCCCGTGGGTGCGCGCAAGTTCGAATCCCTGGGTCAGCGTGACGATGCCGCGCTCGCGGCCCTCGCGGAGGCCGCCGCGCTCCACGACCGCATCGGCCCTGCCGCCGTCGAGGCCCACATGGTGGCCCTCGCGCAGCGCCTGAAGACCGGCCTCGACGGCATCGGCGTCGAACTCGTCACCCCCATGGACCCGCGCTTCAGCGCGGGCGTCTGCATCGCGGCGGTTCCGCGCGACCAGCGCCGCGCCCTGTTCGACGGCCTCTATCGGGATCACGGCATCATCGGCGCCCCCACCGGGGGCCTTCGCCTGTGCCCGCATCTGTACAACACGGAAGCCCACGTGGATCGCGCCGTCGCCGGGGTCAAGGCACTGCAGGGCGGCCTCGCCTGAGGCGCGCCGGGGCGTGGAGCGCGTCCGCGCAACCACCCTGGCGCGGATCGCGATCGCTGCGGCAGGGCTCGATCGCGTGCGGCCCTTCGGTCGCGGCAGGCCGGCGACCCTTGCCGCCCTGGAACACATCGGCTACGCACAGATCGACACCATTTCCGTGGTCGGTCGCGCCCATGCCCACGTGCTGCAGGTGCGCAACCCCGACTTCCACCCGGGGGAGCTCGATCGCCTGCTCGAGGCGCGCAGCATCTTCGAGTACTGGGCCCACGCCGCCGCCTATCTGCCCATGCGCGATTTCCGCTTCGCCCTGCCGCGCATGCGCAGGCTCGCGGCCGGCGGGACGCACTGGGCAGGCTCCGATGCCCGCACGAAGCAGGCAGTGCTGCGCCGCATCCGGGACGAGGGCCCGCTCGGCGCCCGCGACTTCGAGGCGCCTGTCGGCCATCGCAACGGCTGGTGGTCCTGGAAACCGGCCAAGGCCGCTCTCGAACGTCTCTTCCACGAGGGCGCGCTCATGGTCGTGTCGCGCTCGGGCTTCGAGAAGCGCTTCGACCTCACGGAGCGCGTGCTCCCCGCCGGCACCGACACCAGGGAACCGGATGCGGCCGAACAGGCGGCCCATCTGGTGGCCTCGGCCCGACGCGCCCTCGGCGTGTTCAGGCCGGCCCACGTGACCCATCTGCGCCGCGATCCGGCACTGCGGGCGCGGGTCGCGGAGCAGCTCGACGCCGACCTGGCCGAAGGCCGTCTCCGGCAGGTGCGGATCCTGGACGACGCAGGCAGGGCGCCCTGGTACG
>JAZBPI010000008.1:0-18338 GCA_036351555.1 Pseudomonadales bacterium | reverse complement strand
GCTGGCGCGAGCTCGAGCCGTTGCTCGCATCCCCCCTGAAGGCCGTGCGCATCGAGACGGCGCGACTGCTTCTCGCGGGTGTGCGCGACCTGAACACGGCCGACCGCACGCGCCTGCAGCCCGTCATCGACGAATATCTCGCCTCCCTGCGTCTGAACGCGGATCGCCCGGAATCCCAGGCGGCCCTGGCGATGGCGCAGCTGCAGCTCGGCGCCTTCGACGCCGCCGAGGCGGCGCTCCAGGAGGCGCTTGCCATCAATGATCAGTACGTGCCGGCGATGCTCAATCTCGCGGACCTGTATCGCGGCACCGGACGGGATCGGGACGGGGGCGAGCTCTTTGCCCGCGCCATCGCCCTTGCGCCGGAGTCGGCGGAGGTCCTGAAGGCGGGCGGACTTTGGATGGTCCGGCAGCGACGTACGGAGGAAGCGCTCGAGCTGTTCGCCCGTGCACTGGCGGTCGAGCCGGACAACCCCGACAACGGCTACCTGCTCGCCGTCGCCCTCAATTCCGCAGGGCGGGCCGACGAGGCGCTGCAGGTGCTGGACGCGGCGCTCGATCGCAGCCCGGGTCAGCGTCAGCTCCTGGAAGTCGCCGCCTCGATTGCGCGGGACAACGGCGATGTGGAGCGCCTCGCGCGCTACCTGCCGCAGCTACGCAACTGAAACGCCCCGCGCTGACCGTCCAGGCTCAGGGGGTCGTGACTTCCTCGAGCGGGCGCCCGGCGCTTGCAGAGGGTGCGGCGATGCCCAGCACCGCCGACAGCGTCGCCGCGATGTCATAGGGGGTCACCGGACGGTCCACCCGCTGTGGCGCAAGGCCGGCACCCGCGAAGATCACCGGCACGGCGCGGTCATAGTGCCAGGGGGATCCATGGTGAGACGCGACGGTGAGTCCGTCGAAGTCGTTGACGAAGATCTCGGGCTGCAGCACCAGATAGATGTCGCCGGAGCGGACGACATGATCGTTGTGACGCACGGCCTGGGTCAGAGCGCCAGGCGCGACGCGGTTCCCGCGTAGCGCGCTCGTGGAGACCGCCTGGGCGACCCCGGAAATCCCCAGCAGGTAACTGCACACGAATCCTTCGACCTCGGCCTTGTCGAGACCGGCGGCCGCGATCTGCGAGTCGTTCAGATACAGGTAGGGCATGGACCAGGACTCGATCAGCGTTTCCCCGGCGCCGAACTGCGCCTCGAGGGCTGCAGTCAGTCCCTTCTGTGTACCTTCGAGATCGAAGTAGCGTGCTGCGTCCTGGCCCAGCTCGTTCAGGTAGCCGGGCACTTCGGGGGTCCCGTGATCCGCGGACAGGACGATCAGCGTGTGCTCGAGGCCGACGGTCTCGTCGACATGGGCGAACAGCTCCGCGAGCGTTGCGTCCAGACGCAGCAGGTTGTCCTCGTGCTCGAGACTCGAGGCGCCGAAGACGTGGGAAACGTAGTCGTTGGAGGAGAAGCTCACGGAGAGATAGTCCGGCACCGCATCCTGGCCGAGCGCCTCCTCCCGTATCAGCGTTCGGGCGAACTCGAGCGTCATGCGATCACCCGCCGGCCCCAGGGTCAGGCGGGTCGTCAGGTACTTGTCCCCTGCGTCGCCGTAGGCGTGCGGGAAGGTTCGCCCATAGCCCGGAAAGTCGGTCTCGAAGGGCTGATCGTCCATGGCGCCGAACAGGTAGGAGTCCGCCGCGTTCATCAACGTCCAGCGTGTTCCAGCGTAGGCCGTGGCCGGCCCTGCGGCGTTGAAGGCTTCCACCCAGGCGGGATAGCGGTCCCGGTAGTAGCTGCTTGTGACGAACTCGCCCGTGGACTTGGAGAACCAGTAGGCCTGCCCCATGTGACCGGCCATGGACACGGCGCCGCGATCCTTCACGGACACGCCGAACACCTTCGCACGTCCCTGGGTCGCGATCATGAGCTCGTCGGAGAAGGTGGAGGCCAGGATGGCGCGCGGTGAGCGACCCTCGACCTTCGCGGCGCGTTGGGTCGGATCGATCTCCGTGCTGGCGTCCACGGTCGCCCCTGCCGTCAGCAGGACGTAGTCCGGATCCTCGATGTTGTAGACCGTGCGTCCCAGGGTCCTGTCGAACCAGAGATTGCCGATCATGCCGTGGTCCGCGGGGTAGGCGCCGGTGGCCAGCGACGCATGACCGACGATGGTCTCCGTGTTCGCGTGGCTCCAGGCGGCGTTGCGGTAGTGCACGCCCTGCTCCATGAGCAGGCGGAAGCCGCCGTCGCCCATCTCGTGCAGATAACGCTGGGGAAGATCGGCGCGCAGGGCATCCACGGTGATCTGCAGCACGAGGCGCGGCGGCTCGTCGGCCGCAGCGATGGCAGCTCCGCCCGCTGTGGCGGTCAGTGCCAGGGCGCTGAACAGACGAACTGCGGCAGGAACCAGACATCCACGGGCGCTCATGGAAATTCCTCTCGTTGGGTTGCCGGCGGAGGCGTCTCAAGAGTCTCGATTGTAGGGCACTGCGTGGGCGAGGGGGCTGCGATTGCCCCTTGCGGGCGGTCCCGAGGCTTGGCCCTGCGGCGCCGGGCCCGCAGGGATGGAGAACGCTCGACGAGCCGCCTCTTGCCGCAGGGGCATGCGATGGGCGCGCTGCGCGCGGAATGTGACAGTTTGACCCTCGGGCCCGTGCTGCCTAGGCTGCGCGGAATTCCGAGCAGCGTCCGTTGCCCGCCAGGGAAGGGCCGCTGCCTTTCCGGCGGCTCACGGCCGTCTCGCGGGCGCCAGAAGGCCGGGAACGACCGTCGGCGGCCCCGCTCTGAGCGAGGAACTGCAGCGTGCGAATCGCCGTACTGGGCGGAGACGGTTTCGTCGGCTGGCCCACCAGCCTGCATCTGTCGAACCTCGGCCACGAGGTCACCATCGTCGACAATCTGTCGCGGCGCTGGATCGATACGGAGCTCGGCGTCCAGTCCCTGACGCCCATGGATTCGATCCAGGAGCGGCAGCGGGTCTGGACGCAGGTGTCCGGCCGAACCATCCGCTTCCAGCTCATCGACGTCGCCACGGAATACGAACGGCTCAAGGCCTGGCTCGGGGAGGAGCGGCCCGACGCCATCGTGCATCTCGCCCAGCAGCGTGCCGCGCCCTATTCCATGAAGTCCGACCGTCACAAGGGCTACACGGTCAACAACAACGTCAACGCGTCGCACAACCTGCTCAACGCGCTGGTGGAACTCGACCTCGATGCACACCTGATCCACATGGGCACCATGGGCGTCTACGGCTACTCGACGGTGGGTGCGGCGATCCCCGAAGGCTATCTGTCCGTGGACGTGCATCTCGAGGATGGTGCGCGGGCGGAGCAGGAGATCCTCTATCCCGCCAATCCGGGCAGTGTCTATCACATGACGAAGTGCCTGGATCAGCTGATGTTCCAGTTCTATGCGAAGAACGACGGCCTGCGCATCACCGATCTGCATCAGGGCATCGTCTGGGGCACGCACACGGACCAGACGCGGCGCCACGAACAGCTGATCAACCGCTTCGACTACGACGGCGACTACGGCACGGTCCTCAATCGCTTCCTCATCCAGGCCGCGGTCGGCCATCCGCTCACGGTGCACGGCACGGGTGGCCAGACACGGGCCTTCATTCACGTGCAGGACTCGGTGCGCTGCATCGAGCTCGCCCTCGGCGAGCCGCCGACGCGCGGCGATCGCGTGCGCATCTTCAATCAGATGACCGAGACGCACCGCGTGCGGGACCTCGCCGCACTGGTCAGCAGGCTCTCCGGCGTGGAGATCGCGTACCTGCCGAATCCGCGCAAGGAAGCCGACGAGAACGACCTGGTCGTGCGCAACGAGCAGTTCCTGGCGCTCGGCCTCGATCCGATCACCCTCGAGGACGGGCTCCTCGACGAGATCATCGCGGTCGCGAAGCGCTATGCGCATCGCATCGACGTCTCGCGTATCCCGAGCACCTCGGCATGGACCCGGGAGCGGGCGGCGCAGGTGCGCGGCCGGGTCGTGGACGGGCGGCGCCAGTTCGTCGGCTGACCGGCCCGTGTCACGCACGGCCTACGCGACCCTCGTCACCAGCCCCGACTATGCGCTCGGGGCCCTCGCGCTCGCCCGCTCCCTCAAGGCGGTCGGCGCCCGGGCGCCCCTGCTCGTGCTCGCGCCCCGGGACGTCGACGGCCTCGAGGCGCTGGCGCGGGAGGGCTGTCGCATCGAGCCCGTTGCGACCCTTCCCCTGTCCGAGGCCTTCCGGCAGCGTCACGATCGTGACGCGCTGCATCGGCGCTCACCCTTCGAGAAGGGCGAGAAGCCCGCTTTCCACAGACCGCTGGACAACTTCTGCAAGTTGCGCCTTTGGCAGCTCACGGAGTTCGAGCGCATCGTCTTCCTGGATGCCGATACGCTGGTGGTGAAGAACATCGACCGGCTCCTCACCTATCCGGAATTCTCGGCGGCGCCCAATCTCTACGAGACCCTCGCCGATTTCCGACGGCTGAACTCCGGAGTCTTCGTGGCGCGACCGGACGAGGCGACCTTCGCCGCCATGCTCGCGCGCCTCGACGCGCCGGAGGCCTACTGGCGCCGGACCGATCAGACCTTCCTGGAGCACTGGTTCCCCGACTGGCACGGGCTGCCCTATACCTACAACACCCTGCAGTACCTTTTCTTCGCCATCCCCGAGCTCTGGCACTGGCCGAGCATCCATGTCGTCCACTATCAGTACGAGAAGCCCTGGCAGACGGATCACCCCAAGGCCGAACGGCTGGGGCCCCTGATCGAACTCTGGCATCGGGTCCTCGAGGGCAGGGGCATCCCGGAGACCCTGCCGGCGCCGGCAGCGCCGTGAAGGTCGCGGTGACCGGTGCGACGGGACGCGTCGGCCGCTTCGTCGTGGAGGGACTCCAGCGTCACGGCCACGAGGTGCGGGCCCTGGCCCGCGCTGGGAGCGATCGGAGCGGCTTCAGCACGGCGCCGCAGTGGGTGACGGGATCGCTCGAGGACGCCCTGAGCGTCGAGGCGCTTCTTGTTGGCTGCGACGGCATCGTGCATTGCGCCTTCGCGCATCTGCCCGGGCGCTATCGCGGCGGCGAAGGAGACGACCCCGTGGGCTTCTGGCGCACGAACCTGCTCGGCACCCTGGGGCTCCTCGATGCGGCGGAACGGGCCGGGGTCACCCGCGCAGTGCTGCTGTCGAGCCGGGCCGTGCTCGGCAGCCGGCAGCAGCCGGGGATCCCGATCGGCAGCCCCGTACCCGACGAAGCGTTGCTCCGACCGGACACGCACTACGGTGCGCTCAAGGCTGCGGAGGAAGCGCTGGCGTCGGCGCTGTCCGCGCGCGGGCGCATCGCCATCGCGGCGCTGCGGGCCACCGGTGTCTATGGCCTTGCGTACCCCGTCTCGCACAGCAAGTGGTTCGATCTCGCCCGCCGCGTGCTGCACGGGCAGCCGGTCACGGAAACGCGGTGCGGAACCGAGGTGCACGGAGACGATCTGGCCGATGCGGTCGAACTGCTGCTGCGGGCCCCCGCGACAGAGGTCGCCGGTCGCGCCTTCAACTGCTCGGATCTCGCGCTCGATACGCGGGAGATCGTCTCGCGCCTCGCGGCCAGTGCCGGGGTCGAGGCGACACTGCCGGCGCCGTCTCCGCCCGTGGCCCTGCCCATGGCCTGTCCGGGTCTGCGCGCCCTCGGCTGGTCCCCGCGCGGCGAGGCGGGTCTTGCGCCGGTGTTCGAGGCGCTCCTCGCCGCTGCGCGGCGCGGCTGAAGGTCGAGAGCGCTCGGTCCATCGCAGAGCCGGCGCGGTGCGTCGGCGGTGTCGGCACGCCCGATTCTCGCGTGCAGGGTTGTATCGAGCGGCTGCGGCAGGTAAAACTCGGATCACCGATGGCCGGTGAAGTATCGAGGAGGTGATCCAGTGTCTAGTGAGAAATTCGTGGGTGCCTGGTCCCTGGGCAAGGGTGAGCACACGGCGGAAACGTCGCGTCGCTGATCCGAGCCTGGATCTCCGAGATCACGGGGATTGGGTCGACCCAGTCTCACGGAAAGGGCCCTTCGGGGCCCTTTTTTGTTGCCGAACGTTTCGTCGGCGTCGCATGCCGGTCGCGCCGTGCCCGATGACGCGGCGCGTGCCTGCCCCCGGGGCATCGAGCCGGCAGCCTGGCTGTCGGAGGAGGAACCCGTGCATCCGAGACTCTGGGCCCTGATCGCGCTCTGCGTGCTCCTGGCCTTGTTCATCCTGCAGAACGTCGCGACCGTGGAGATCCAGTTCCTGTTCTGGTCCGTTGCCATGTCGCGGGCGCTGCTCATGGTGCTTCTGCTCGCGATCGGTGCCGCGATCGGATGGCTCCTGCATGGCCATCTGCGCCGACGCGGCGCGCACGACGGGCATCGGTCCTGAGGCCGTCGCGAGGGCCTCAGACGCCCGGCAGGTGCGCGCGGACCCGCAGGCGCACGTAGTCGAGTTGCCAGCGTCCGTCACGCTCCAGCTCCGGCCTGCAGAGGATACGGACCTCGCGCAGCACGGCGCTGCGCGCGGCGGGCTCCAGATCCGCCAGGAACGGGCCCGCGAAGGTTTCCAGCCAGCCCGTGAGGTCCCCGGGCAGGGGCGTCGGGCGCGGGAAGAGGTCGATGGCGTCGATCTCGAAGCCACTTGCCTCGAGCAGCGCAGAGAAGGTCGCGGCATCCGGAAAGGTCCAGGGATCCCGGGTTCGGGGATCGATGTCTCTCGCGAGCAGGCAGGTGTGGAGCGCGCGCCTGAGCGTGTCGACGTTGCCTGCGCCACCGAACTCGAGCACCAGGCGACCGCCGGGCACGAGCACGGACGCCATCGCCCGGACGACGGCGGCCTGATCCCGGATCCAGTGGAGCACGGCGTTCGAGAAGAGTGCATCGAAGGAGCCCAGGGCCTGCGCGGCCTCGCCCAGCTGCGTGGCATCGAGGACCCGCGCATCCAGGCCCCGCGCTCGCGCGGCGGCCACCTGCGCCGGGCTCGCATCGATGGCGGTGACCGAACAGCCGCAGGAAGCGAGGGCCGCGGTGAGCACGCCGTCGCCGCAGCCGAGATCGAGGATCCGTTCTCCGGGCTGCGGTGCGAGAAGATCGAGCAGAGGTCGGCCGAGTTCCGGAACGAAGGCCGCATGGCGGCTGTAGTGTCCGGGATTCCAGTGATCCTGCGCGTTCATGGCGAAGCCTCCACCGATCCCGTGAAGCTTACACCGGCGCCTCGACAGCGGATGCGGCCCGCGGCACGCTGAGCGTCGCGCCACGGCTTCGCGATGGGAGGACAGGGACCATGAGCGAACAGGCAGGGCCCTTCGATCTCGACGACATGCGCCTGTTCCTGACGACGGCCGGCGAGGCGCACCCGCGACCGGTCACCGACGACTTCTACGAGGCGCTGGAGCGTGATTTCGCGACGGTCCGCGGCGGCATCCTGATCCAGCGCTTCAGTTTCGATGCGCCCTGGGGCACCTGGGAGATGCACCCTCAGGGCGACGAGTTCGTCTATCTCCTCGACGGCGAGACCGACCTGATCCTCCGCCACCCGGGCGGTGAGCGCGCCCTGCGCCTGGCCATACCCGGTTGCTACGCGCTGGTGCCCCGGGGCACCTGGCACACGGCGCGCCCCCTGGCGCCGACGACACTGCTCTTCGTCACGCCCGGAGACGGCACCGAGAATCGGGTGCAGCCACCGGCCTAACCTCCCCCATCCGGTCGGAGGCGTCAGGACGCCGCGACAGCGCCGCCGTCGCAGGCGATGGTCTGCCCCACGACGTAGTTGCTCGCCCGGGAGCAGAGGAAGAGCGCCAGACCCGCGATGTCCTCCGCCGTTCCCACGCGACCGCTCGGATTGTTGCGGCCCACGGCGTCCCAGTCGACGCCGTCCCCATCGGTCCTGCCGCCGAAGCCGACGCCGGTGCTGAGCATCCAGGTCGGGAAGGGCCCCGGCGCGATGGCGTTGACGATGATGTGTTCGCGCACGAGCTTTGCGGCGAGCACGCGGGTCAGGTGGTGCACGGCAGCCTTGGAAGGGCCGTAGGAGTAATTGTCGAAGCCGGGGGTCTTGATCCCGTCGATGGAGCCGATGTTCACGACCCGCGCCGGCGCTTCGGCGGAGGCCGCCGCGCGCAGGAGCGGCAGCAGCTTCTGGGTCAGGAAGAACACGCCCTTGACGTTCGTGTCCATGACCTTGTCCCAGCCCGCTTCGGGAAACGCCTCCAGGGGCGCGCCCCAGGCCACTCCCGCATTGTTGATGAGGATGTCCAGCTTCGTCTCGCGTTCGCCGAGCGCGGCGGCCATGCGCTCTGCGCCCTCGACGCCGGAGAGATCCATGGGCAGGGAGATGCAGGCGCCACCGAAGCGGTCCTGCAGCCGCTGGGCCGTGGCGTCGCAGATCTCGGCCTTGCGCGAGCTGATGTAGACCTTCGCGCCATGGGCGAGGAATCCGGCGGCGATCATCTCGCCGATCCCGCGTGAGCCGCCGGTGATCAGGGCCGTGCGGCCAGCGACGGAAAAGAGGTCCTTCATGGCGTGCGCTCCCGGGTGGCTCGCCGCGGATCCGCGCGGCGCGAGGGGCCATGCTACCGGGATCCCGACCCCTCGGTCCCCGGGCTGTTCGGGGCGATGCGGCGGGGTCGGGCGGCGTCGTGACGGCGTGCTTCCCGACCCTGGTCGTGGTCTGGGACACTCGAGGACGGCATCCCGTTCGGAGCAGCGCATGAGTGCACCCTCGCGACCGTCCATCGACCGCTCTCCCGCTTTCTGGCCGCCCGCGCCGGGGCTCGTGCGGGATCGCGTCACCGTGCCCTTCGCGGGGCGCCGCTATCTCGGCCATCTGGTTGCCCCGCCGGCTGCGGCGGGGCCCCGGCCCCTGGTACTCGTGGCGCACAACTACCAGGGGCTGAAGTTCTTCGACGTCCATGTCGCCGAATACCTGGCCCGGGTGGGCTACGTCGGGCTGGCGATCGACCTCTACGGAGATCGGGTGCCGGTCGATGAGCGCGAGTTCCCCACCGATCGACCCGAGCGGATTCCCGCCTTCCAGACGCAGTGCTTCGCGGCCATGGTCGCCATGGACCATGACCGGCCGACCTTTCGAGGGCTCATGGATGCGTGGCGGGTCGCCGGGCTCGCGCATCCGTCCGTGGACGCGTCCCGGCGTCCCGCGGCGATCGGCTACTGCTTCGGTGGCGTGGCAGTGCTCGAGGCCGTGCGCGGAGGGCTCGATTTCTCCGCCGTGGTGTCCCTGCACGGGCTGCTGCAGACCGGCGAGGATCCCAATCCCGAACGCTTCGGGGTGCAGCGGCCACCGCTCGTGCCCTGCGAGGACCGTCACGGTCAGCACACGGTGTTGCTCGTCGAGAACGGTGCCGAGGACCATCTGGTCACCGACGACAACATGAAGCGCTTCTTCGACGAGATGAACGGGGCCGGGGTCGAATGGCTGTTCCATCAGCATGCGCGGGCGCCCCATGGCTTCGCGCTGCCGCCCACGCTCGGTGCGCCCGGACATCTCCACGAGGCGACCGATCGCCGCTCGACCCTGAGCATGCTCGCGTTGTTCCGCGAGGTCTTCCCGGGCGTCGTTCAGCAACCGGTCCATCACAACGCGGCCGGTACGGCGATCCCGGCCTGACGGAAGGCCGCCGCGAGGGGCGCAGGTCATGAAGACCCTGGTGACGGGCAGTGCGGGACGGCTCGGTGCGGCGCTGGTCCGCCGCCTGCGCGCCGCGGGCGAGGCGGTGATCGGCATCGACGTCGAGGCATCGCCCACGACGGACCAGGTCGCGTCCGTGACCGATCGCACCCGTCTGAGGACCCTGCTGACCGGTGTCGATGCGGTGCTGCACACGGCGACGCTGCACAAACCGCAGGTCGCCACGCACAGCAGACAGCAGTTCATCGATACCAACGTCAGCGGGACCCTGGCGCTCCTGGAAGCAGCCGTCGACGCGCGCGTCGGAAGTTTCGTCTTCACGAGCACGACCAGCATCTTCGGTCAGGCGTTGCGCGCCGGGCCCGATCAGGCTGCGGTCTGGGTGACCGAGGACCTCGCGCCCGTGCCGCGCAACATCTACGGCGTCACCAAGACGGCGGCCGAGCAGCTCTGCGAACTGATCCACCGGCGCGAGGGCCTGCCTGTCCTGATCCTGCGCACGTCGCGCTTCTTTGCCGAGATCGATGACGACGAGGCCCGACAGGCCGCCATGGACGACGGCAACCTGAAGGTCGTCGAGTACCTCCATCGTCGCGTGGACATCGAGGACGTCGTCGAGGCGCACCTGCTCGCGCGCAGCCGGGCGGCAGCGCTCGCCTTCGATCGCTTCATCGTCAGTGCGACCACGCCCTTCGAGCGAGAGGACGCGCAGGCCCTCCGCCAGTCGCTCCCGGGCCTGATCGAGCGGCGTCTGCCCGGCATCCTGGCTCGCCTCGAGGCGCTGGGCTGGCGGCTGCCGCAAGGGATCGATCGCATCTACGACAACGGTCGCGCGCGTGACCGCCTCGGCTGGGCGCCGAAGCACGATTTCGAGACCGTGCTCACGCGGGTCGAGCAGACCGGCCGCTGGCGCGGTCCGCTCGCCTGATCGGTCGGGGTCAGGGGATAGCAGGAAGCCGTCTTCGAGGACGGTCCCGTTCCGGTGGAGTGGGAAGGCGAGGGCCCTTCAGGTGGGGCGGCGTGATCCGGGTGTGACCGCGCCGCCCGCACCTTCGGGCCAGGCAGGACTACCAGAGGTCGTACTTCTGCAGCTCGGCACGTCCCACGACCATGTGATGCACCTCATCCGGGCCGTCCGCGAAGCGCAGATGGCGCATGTCCGTGTACATGTCCGCGAGCGGCGTCCACTGGCTGATGCCGGCAGCGCCGTGCATCTGGATCGCCATGTCGATGATGTGGCAGACCTTCTCCGGCACCATGGCCTTCACGGCCGAGACGTAGACGCGCGCTTCCTTGTTGCCGAGCACGTCCATGGCCTTGGCGGCCTGCAGCACCATCAGGCGCATGGCGTCGATCTCGATGCGGGCGCGGCTGATGTGCTCGAGGTTGCCGCCGAGCTTGGCGATGGGCTTGCCGAAGGCCTCCCGGGAGGCCGCGCGCTTGACCATGAGCTCCAGTGCCACCTCTGCCTTGCCGATGGAGCGCATGCAGTGATGGATGCGGCCCGGGCCGAGGCGCAGCTGGCTGATCTCGAAGCCGCGTCCCTCGCCGAGGAGGATGTTCTCCTTGGGCACGCGCACGTTGTTGAAGCGGATGTGCATGTGGCCGTGCGGCGCATGATCCTTGCCGAACACGTGCATGGGGCCGAGGATCTCGACGCCGGGCGTGTCCTTGGGCACGAGGATCTGCGACTGCTGCTTGTGGCTCGGCGCGTTCGGTGACGTCTTCACCATGGTGATCATGATCTTGCAGCGCGGGTCTCCGGCGCCGGAGATGTAGAACTTCTCGCCGTTGATGACCCACTCGTCGCCGTCGAGCACCGCCTCGGTGCTGATGTTGCGCGCGTCCGAGGACGGCAGGTTCGGCTCCGTCATGGCGTAGGCCGAGCGGATCTCCCCGTTGAGCAGCGGCTCCAGCCACTGCTTCTTCTGCTCGGGGGTGCCGACGCGCTCGAGCACCTCCATGTTGCCCGTATCCGGCGCCGAACAGTTCAGGGATTCGGAGGCGAGGGGCGCCTTGCCGAGCTCGGTCGCGATGTAGGCGTAGTCGAGATTGGTCAGGCCGCTGCCGTACTCGTTGTCCGGCAGGAAGAAGTTCCACAGGCCGTTCTTCTTGGCGGCGTTCTTCGCGCCCTCGATCAGCTCGAGCTGGCGTGGATGCCAGGACCAGCGATCGGTCTTCTCGTCGTTGAGGCGGAAGTACTCCTCCTGGATCGGCAGGACGTTGTCGCGGATGTGCTTCTTGACCGCGTCCATGAGGGGCTGGGCCTCCTCGGACATGGCCAGCTGGAACAGGTCGGCGGCTGGTGCGGATTCGGACATGGGTTCCCTCCTTCTCCCTCGGGTATCGTTGCGGGATGCATCATCCCACAGTCCTCGGGCGAACGGCCGTGCCGATGATCCGTCCACCTGCGTCCGCGTCAGCGCGCACCGCGGAGCCACTGCCCTGAGCGCCGCGCGCGGGTCGTTTCCGGCGCTGCCCCCGGAGTTGAGGCGCCATCTGCGCGGGGCCATGGGCGCCTCGGCGCTGCTCGGGGCGACGGTGCCGCCGATTCCCGCCACGGCGACCTTCGTCCTCGACGAGGCCAGCGACAGCACCGAGCTGCGGGCGACCATCGTCGTGGCGGCTGACCCGACCGGGGAGGGTCCGACCCGGCGCGCGCCGCGCGTGCCGCTGCTCCTGCCGGGCGCCCATTCGGCCCTGGCCACCACCGGCACCCATGCGATCGATCTCTGGATCGATCCGGGGGCGGCACGCATCGTCGCGCTCGGCACGGCCCAGGGTGTGCACTGGTCCGTCCCCCCGGGGCGCCCGCTCGAGGTCGACGCACGCGATCGCGCTGCGGAGGAAGGAGGTGCTTCGCCATGAGAAAACTGCTGCTTGCCGGGGTCGTCCTCCTCGCCGCGGCCCTGGGCGGGCTCGAGCAGTTCGCCGCGCCCGGGCCCGCGAACGCGCTCGCCGACGGCGATGCGATCATCACGGCGGCCTTTCGCGATCGTCGGGAGGATCTGCAGGTCCGGGCCGACGGGATCGTGGCCCAGGTGCTCGCGGACGACCGTGACGGCAGTCGCCACCAGCGCTTCATCCTCCGCCTGGCCTCGGGGCACACGGTGCTGGTGGCGCACAACATCGATCTGGCCCCGCGCATCGACGGACTCCGCACGGGGGACCGCGTGGCCTTCAACGGGGTCTACGAGTGGAATCCCCGCGGCGGCGTCGTGCACTGGACCCATCACGATCCGCAGGGGCGTCACGAGGCCGGCTGGCTGGAGCACGAGGGCCGCCGCTACCAGTGATCCAGCGCGGGCTCGTGGCACGGTCCGGGTGCGGGGAAGCCTTCGCCGCTCGCGCGCCACGCTGGTCCGACCCGGCATCGAAGGCCCGGTCCGGCCCTGACGCGCGGGACCGCGACTACCAGGGCCGGCGCCCGAGCAACTGCTCGCCGAGCTCGGTCAACACGGGCGCGGGGCCGGGTTCAGGATGGGTCTGCCCGGACGTCGCACGCGCCCAGGCCGGGGCGCGACGCGCCTCGAAGTCCGAGATCCGCTCCTGCCTGCGCGCCCCGTCGCCCTCCGGGAACATGGTGACGCGAAAGCTGTAGCTGGGGAGTTCGGCGGTGTTCGGGGCCAGCCGATGGGGCATGCGCGCATCCCAGAGCACCAGGCTGCCGCGACCTCCCGGGAGCTGCCGGATGGCCTGTTCGCGGATCAGCGTCTGCTCGAAGGGGCCGACGCCGTGCACGGCGCGCCAGGCCTCCGGGCGTCTGAAGATCCCCGGCACGCACTCATAGACACCCTGATCCTTCGCGCAGGCCTCGAGGTAGACGAGCCCCTGCAGGCGACGCGCGCTGCGTCTGGGATCGACCTCCCAGTGGAAGCGCGGCGCCTCGTCGATGCCCGGTCGATGTGGGGGATTGATGGCCCCGCAGTCGATGCTCACCCAGAGAAAGGGCGTACCCAGGAGGGCCCGGAAGAGGTCGTGGAGGGGGGCGTACTGGCGCAGGTTCCACAGGGCCTCGGCCTGATGGACCGGGACGGCACCGTCGGGCGTCGGGTGGCTCCCGTACCAGGACTCGGGATCGTCGGTGAGGTTGCGGAAGCGATCCAGCAGCCGCCGCGCGGCGGTGCAGAGCGAGGCGGGCATGAAGCCCTCGAGCAGTGCCACGCCCTCCTGTGCGATGCCGTCCTGCAGACGGTTCATCGCGCCTGCGCCCAGGGTTCCTGGCGCAGGGGCCACGATGTTCATGGTGCGGTTCCAGCGTCGTCGTCCATGAGGCCCCGACGCTACGCCCGCCCCCTGACGCCCCGCAATCGCAGGCGGGAAACGTCCAGCGCGGGCGGGCGCCTGTCCCCGAAATGTATCGATCGAGGAGGCGCAGCGTCCGGCTCCAGCGCGCGTTGTGCAGGCGCTGTCGTATCGCTACCAGTGAATGCCCCGCGTCAGTGCCGCGAAGGCCGCGGCCTCCGGTGCCATCTCCGTGTCGGCGGCGCGCAGGCCGTCGCGATCGCCCTTTGCCGCGGCGGAGTCGGGGAAGAGCTGGTAGCCGGTGTTGAGAATCACGTCCATGGCCTTGGGCCACAGGGCCCAGGCAACGGAGGCAGCAGTCCCGAGCCGAGTCGAGACCTGCTTCGGCCGGTCGATGATGGCCCTGGCGACCATCTCCGCTGCTTCCTCCGGCGACAGGGTGGGGACGTACTTGTAGTGGCTCGTCGGCGCGATCATCGGTGTGCGCACGAGGGGCATGTAGACATTGGTGAAGGTCAGGTTGCGGTCCAGGAACTCCGTCTGGGCGCAGCGCGAGAAGGCGTCGAGGGCGGCCTTGGACGCGACGTAGGCGGAGAAGCGCGCCATGTTCGCCTGCACGCCGATGGACGACACGTTGACGATCTGGCCGTCGCGGCGCTCGGTCATGGAGGGCAGCAGGTTCATGATCAGGCGCACGCTGCCGAAGTAGTTCAGCTGCATGGTCCGTTCGAAATCGTGGAAGCGGTCGTAGGAGAGCGCGAGGGAGCGCCGGATGGAGCGCCCCGCATTGTTCACGAGCACGTCCACGTGGCCGTGTTCCGCGAGCACGTCGGCGACCAGCTTGTCACAGCCGTCGAGGGAGGAGACGTCCGCGCTGTAGATCCAGGCGCGGCCGCCGCGCGCCTCGATCTCCCGGCGCGTCTCCTCGAGCTTCTCGAGCTTGCGGGCGACGAGCAGCACCCTGGCGCCGGCGGTGGCCAGATGCAGGGCCGCCGCCTTGCCGATCCCCGACGATGCGCCGGTGATGAGGATCACGCGATCGCGCACCCGTCCGGCCAGGGAGTGATCGCGGAACAGATCGGGGTCGAGCTTGCGCTCCCAGTAGTCCCAGAGCACGGGCGCATAGTCGGCGAGCTTCGGGCATTCGATCCCCGAGCCCTTGAGCGCGCGGCGGGTCTCGCGGTCGTCGTAGAGCGTCGCGAAGTCCATGTAGCTGAACAGCGCCCGCGGAATGCCGAGGTCCGCGAGGAGCGTGTCGACGATGCGCTTCACCGGCGGCAGGGCGCCGATGAAGTCGACGATCCCCCGAGGAAGGAAGGCCAGCAGGCGGTGATCGATGCGCAGGGAGAAGCGCGGGGCGTGGGCGGCCTCGGCGAAGAGGTTCATGGCCTCGCCGACGCCGATCGGTTCGTGCGCGACGAGATGGAAGGTGTCTCCGTGCACCTTGCGCTGATGGGCGATCTGATCCATCGCGGCGGTGACGAAGTCCACCGGGACGATGTTCAGCTTGCCGCCCTCGACGCCGATCAGCGGCATCCAGCGAGGCAGGGCGTTGCGCAGCTTCTGGATCAGCTTGAACAGGTAGTAGGGGCCATCGATCTTGCCCATCTCGCCCGTGCGCGAATCGCCCACGACGATGCCCGGGCGGTAGATGCGGAAGGGGATCCGGCACTCGAAACGCACCACCCCTTCCGATTCGTGCTTGGTCCGGAAGTAGGGGTCCTCCGTGGGCGCCCATTCGTCGAACATGTCCTCCCGGAAGTGACCGCGATACATGCCCGCCGCGGCGATCGAGCTGACGTGGTGGAAGGTGCCCGCGCGGACGGCCTCGGCGAAGGCCACGGCGTGGCGCGTGCCGTCGACATTCGCGCGGTGCTGGGCCTCCGCGTCGCTGTTGTCGATGTCGTAGATCGCGCCGCAGTGGAACAGATGGGTGATCTTGCCCGTGAGCGTCTCCAGATCCTTCTTCGAGACGCCGAGGTGGGGCCGGGTGAGGTCGCCGCTGATCGGCACGACCCGTTCGGCGCGCTCGCCCCAGCGTTCGCGCAGGGCGCGGAAACGCGCGCGGGACCCTGGCCGGACGAGCACGTAGACGGTGCCGCGGCGCGCCAGCAGGCGATCGACGAGATGCGTACCGATGAAACCGGTCGCGCCGGTCACGAAATAGCTCATGAAGCCTCTCCCCTTGTTCCCGCGGATCCCGATCCGCTTCCCCAGCACCGACGATAGCCTCTTCCCGGGTCGGGACGCACGACCCCGGGCGTCCCGATCCGAAGGTCGCCGCCCGGGTCCCTGCGACACACCGGTTCGCGCGGTATGATCGCGAGCCCGTCCGAGGAGCCTCCATGGATCGTTTCGAACTCGCCTACCGCCTGCGCCGTTACCTGCCCGATGACGCGGTGATCGATCAGGCGGAGGGGCTGCGGGCCTACGAGACCGATGGCCTCACGGCCTATCGGCGGGTGCCCCGCGTGGTGGTGCTCCCCGCAGACATCGACGAGGTGCGGACGGTCGTGCGCTTCTGTGCGCGCAACGGCGTGCCGCTGGTGCCGCGCGGCGCCGGCACGGGGCTCTCCGGCGGGGCGTTGCCTCACGAAGCCGGCGTACTGCTCGTGCTGTCCAAGATGCAGCGCATCCTCGAGATCGATCCTCGGCGGCGGATCGCGCGTCTCGAGCCGGGGGTGCGCAACCTCGCCATTTCCGAGGCCGCAGCGCCTCACGGTCTCTTCTACGCGCCGGATCCCTCTTCCCAGATCGCCTGCTCCATCGGCGGCAATGTCGCGGAGAACTCCGGCGGCGTGCACTGCCTGAAGTACGGTCTGACCGTGCACAACGTGCTCGGCGTCAAGCTGGTCACCGCCGATGGGGAGCTGCTCGAGATCGGCGGCGACACGCTCGACAGCCCGGGGCTGGATCTGCTCGCGGCGGTGATCGGATCCGAGGGCCTGCTCGGTGTCGTGGTCGAGGTCACCGTTCGCCTGCTACCCGTACCGGTGACCACGCGCGTGATGCTCGCGGCCTTCGCGACCGTCGAGGCGGCCTGCGAGGCCGTTTCGGCCGTGATCGCTGCCGGGATCGTGCCGGCGGGCATGGAGCTCATGGATCAGCTCGCGGTCCGCGCCGCGGAGGATTTCGTGCACGCCGGCTATCCCGTCGACGCCGCGGCGATCCTCATCTGCGAGGTCGATGGCGGTGCCCTCGAGGTGGACGCGGAACTCGCTCGCGTGCGGGCCATCGTGGAGGCGGCAGGTGCCATCAGCGTGCGCCTGTCCGAGGACGCGGCAGACCGGGCGCGACTCTGGGCCGGCCGCAAGGCAGCGTTCCCGGCGGTCGGTCGGATCGCTCCGGATTACTACTGCATGGACGGCACCATTCCTCGGCGCCAGCTGGCGCGCGTGCTCACGGAGATCGGACGCCTCGCGGCGGACGCCGGCCTCGGGGTCGCCAACGTCTTCCACGCGGGCGACGGGAATCTGCATCCCCTGATCCTCTACGACGCGAACGCGGAGGGGGAACTCGACGCGGCGGAGGCCCTGGGGGCGAGGATCCTCGCGCTCTGCGTCGAGGTCGGCGGTACGGTCACGGGGGAACACGGCGTGGGGATCGAGAAGCTCGATTCCATGTGCGTGCAGTTCGGCGCCGTCGAGCTCGCCCGCTTTCATGGGCTCAAGGTGGCCTTCGATCCCGCAGGGTTGCTCAATCCGGGCAAGGCGGTCCCGACGCTCGCGCGCTGCGCGGAGCTCGGCGGCATGCACGTTCACGGCGGAGCCCTGCCGCACCCGGAGCTGGAGCGCCTCTAGTGGACTCGCTGGATCTCGGTGAACGGCTGCGCGCGCAGGTCGCGGAGGCGCGGCGTTCGCGCGTTCCGCTGCGCGTCCGCGGCGGAGGCACGCGGGCCTTCCTCTGCGGGGCCGTCGCCCCGGACGCAGTGGTCCTCGATCTCTCCGCTCATCGCGGCATCCTCGAGCACGTGCCCAGTGAACTGACCCTGACCGCGCGCGCGGGGACGCCGCTCCCGGAGGTGGAGCGGGTGCTGGCCGAGGCGGGGCAGATGCTCGCCTTCGACCCCCCGCGCTTCGCACCGACCTCGACGCTCGGTGGCGCGGTGGCCACCGGGCTCTCCGGGCCCGCGCGGCCCTGGCGCGGCGCGGTGCGCGACGCGGTCCTCGGCGTGCGCCTCCTCGACGGGCACGGCGAGATCGGTCGTTACGGCGGTGAGGTCATGAAGAACGTCGCCGGCTATGACGTCTCCCGGCTGGTCACAGGCAGTCACGGGAGCCTCGGTGTGCTGCTCGACGTGAGCCTGCGCGTCATGCCGCGCCCCGCTGCCGTGCGGACCCAGCTGCTGCCCGGCGGTGTGCAGGAGGGCCTGGTGCGCATGCTCGACCTCGGCCGCCGCCCGCTGCCGCTGGCGGGCCTCGCCTGGCAGGCAGGGGTGCTGCGGGTGCGTCTCGCGGGATCGGAGGAAGCCGT
>JAZBPI010000007.1:0-20358 GCA_036351555.1 Pseudomonadales bacterium | reverse complement strand
GTAGTTGATGTCGATGACGTTGTCGAGCATGCGCACGGCCGTGCGCACGGTCTTCTCGAGCTTCGCCAGATCGACGCCGCTGGCGTCGACGTGCTGGGCGAGATTGACGGAGCCGAGGTTGCACACGGCGATCTCGTCCTCGCTCGTGTTGAGCGTGATCTCCGTGCACAGGTTCGACGAATGGATCACGCCGGCATGCTGCTGCGGAGAGCGCAGGTTGCAGCTGTCCTTGAAGGTGATCCAGGGATGGCCCGTCTCGAACAGCATGGAGAGCATCTTGCGCCACAGATCGGCGGCACGAATGCGGCGGAAGAGGCCGAGTTCGCCGCGATCCGCCATCTGCTCGTACTGGACGTAGCGCTGCTCGAAGGCGCTGCCGGTGAGGTCGTGGAGATCCGGCGTCTCGCTGGGCGAGAACAGGGTCCAGTCACCGTCTTCCATCACCCGCTTCATGAACAGGTCCGGCACCCAGTTCGCCGTGTTCATGTCGTGGGTGCGGCGGCGATCGTCGCCGGTGTTCTTGCGCAGCTCGAGGAACTCCTCGATGTCGAGGTGCCAGGTCTCGAGGTAGGCGCAGACGGCACCCTTGCGCTTGCCGCCCTGATTGACCGCGACCGCCGTGTCGTTGACCACCTTGAGGAAGGGCACGACGCCCTGGCTCTTGCCGTTGGTGCCCTTGATGTAGGAGCCCAGGGCCCGCACCGGCGTCCAGTCGTTGCCGAGACCGCCGGCGAACTTCGACAGCATCGCGTTGTCGTGGATCGCGCCGAAGATGCCGTGCAGATCGTCGGGCACCGTCGTGAGATAGCAGGACGAGAGCTGCGGCCGCAGCGTACCGGCGTTGAACAGCGTCGGCGTCGAGCTCATGTAGTCGAAGGACGACAGCAGGTCGTAGAACTCGATGGCCCGGGCTTCGCGATCGTCCTCTTGCTGCGCGAGGCCCATGGCCACGCGCATGAAGAAACACTGCGGCAGTTCGATGCGCACGCCGTCGGAGTGCAGGAAGTAGCGGTCGTAGAGCGTCTGCAGGCCGAGATAGGTGAAGCTGAGATCCCGCTCCGGCTTCAGGGCTGCGCCGAGCCGGGCGATGTCGTAGCGCCCCAGCTCCGGATCGAGGAGCTCCAGCTCGATGCCGCGGCGGACGTAGACGCCGAGGGCCCGCGCATAGATCTCCGTCATCTGCGCCTGGGTCGCGGCGTGATCGCCGGGCTCCGCGCCTTCACGACGCACGTCGAGGGCCGTGAGGGCTTCGCGACGCAGTTCGTCCATGAGCAGACGGGCCGTGGCGAAGGTGTAGTTCGGCTCTTCCTCGACGAGGGTGCGGGCGCTGATCACCAGCGAGGTCCCGACGTCCTTCTGGGAAATCCCGTGGAACATGTTCTTCAGCGCTTCGTCGAGGATGCGCTGGGGCTGGACGCCTTCGAGGCCATGGCAGGCCTCGCTCACCACCACCTGCAGGCGCTCGAGATCGAGGGGCGCGACCGTGCCGTCGTCGAGGGTGACGTCGATCCCCGGATCCGCCGGGAGCTCGATGGCGGCTGCGGCGGCCTCGGCTTCGCGGGCGCGGGCGCGCTCGTCCCGATAGAGGACGTAGGAGCGGGCGACCCGGTGCTCGCCGGAGCGCATGAGCGCCAGCTCCACCTGGTCCTGGACTTCCTCGATGTGGATGGTGCCGCCGGACGGCATGCGCCGGGAGAAGGTGCGGGTCACCTGGTCGCCGAGCTCGCCGACCAACTCGCGGATGCGCGAGGAGGCGGCTGCGGTGCCGCCCTCCACGGCCAGGAAGGCCTTGGTGATGGCGACGTCGATCTTGCTCTCGTCGTAGGGCACGACGGTGCCGTTGCGCTTGATGACCCGGAGCTGGCCCGGTGCCGTCGCGTCGAGCGTCGAGCGCGCGGGTCGGCGCTGTGCGGCGTGGTTCTCCGGTGCGCCGGGCGGGATCGCGCCCGGCTGTTCCGTCTGTGTGCTGTCCATCTGCATGCTGCGAAGGCCCCCGAGCCTGTCCGTGCGGGGCTGTGAATGGCGCCCGCCCTGTCCATGACCGACCACAAGATGTGGTGTTTCTTCTTTTTCCGAGCCGGTTCCGCGACCGCGTGCCCCGACCCCTCGCCTGATCGGTCCGGTCCGCCCTGGTGCGGGACCGGGTCGGGGGCGCGTCTGTGCGGCCCTCCGACAGGAATCCGGCCTCGAAGCGGCGGCTCCGACGCAGGATCCGAAGAAAATCAACGCGCTCCGGGCCCTGGGCCCCGAAGAGGAAAAAGGACTCTAGACCCAAGATATGGGCCCGTGCAAGGCATGGTCCCCCAAGATCGACGATCGGTCCCGCCTGCATCGGTGCACGACCGGTGCACAAGAGGTGGATGACCTGTGGATAGTTTCTCCGTCGCCCCCGGAGGCCCGGCGCGCGCGGGTCCGAGGGCGCGGTGCCCGCGTCGCGGGACGTCCCGGCGCGGTGCGTCCCGGGGCCGAACCCGGGCGGGGGCAGGGACCGGGTGACCCCTATATCTTGTGTCTGCCCTCGGCAGGCCTTTCGGCGCTCCCGCACGCCCGCTACCATCGTCCCGGGAGACGGACGCACCAGTGTCCGCGGGGGAGGACATGCATGGCCGGAGAACTGCTCCTCGCCCTGGATCAGGGCACCTCGAGTTCCCGGGCGCTGGTCTTCGATCCCGAGGGTCGCGTGCTCGGCCTCGGGCAACAGGAGTTCACCCAGCACTATCCGCAGCCGGGTTGGGTCGAGCACGATCCCGTGGAGATCTGGACGAGCACGCTCGCCGTGGCCCGGGCGGCGCTCGGCGCGGCCGGCGTCGGCGCGGAGGCGATCCGTGCCATCGGCATCACCAACCAGCGCGAGACCACGGTCCTCTGGGAGCGGGCCACGGGGCGGCCCGTGCACCGGGCCATCGTCTGGCAGGACCGCCGCACCGCCGCGCACTGCGAGCGCCTCCGCGCCGAGGGGCTGGAGGCGGAGCTGCGGTCGCGGACCGGCCTCCTGCTCGATCCCTACTTCTCGGCGACCAAGCTCGCCTGGCTGCTCGATCAGGTGCCCGACGGCCGCGCCCGCGCGGGGCGCGGCGAGCTGGCCTTCGGCACCATCGACAGCTGGCTCCTGTGGCAGCTCACGGAGGGGCGGGTCCACGCCACGGACGTCACCAACGCCTCGCGGACCATGCTCTGGGATCTTCGGGAGCAGTGCTGGTCCGAGGCGCTCCTGACGCAGTTCGGCATCCCGGCCGAGGTGCTGCCGGAGGTGTGCGATTCCTCCGGCGTCCTCGCGGAGACCGCCGCCGTCCACTTCGGCGTGCCGATCCCCATCGCCGGCATCGCCGGGGATCAGCAGGCGGCCCTGTTCGGCCAGGCCTGTCTGTCCGCCGGGCAGTCGAAGAGCACCTACGGCACGGGCTGCTTCGCCATGACGCACACGGGCGCGCAGCCCGTGTGGTCCGACAACCGCCTGCTCACTACCGTGGCCAGCCGCATCGACGGCCGCATGGCCTATGCGGTGGAAGGCAGCATCTTCGTCGCCGGCGCCGCCGTGAAATGGCTGCGCGACGAACTCCGCATCATCACCCACGCGACCGACACGGAAGCCTGTGCCCGCCGCACGGGCGGCGATACGGGCGGCGTCTATCTGGTGCCGGCCTTCACGGGGCTGGGTGCGCCCTGGTGGGATCCGACCGCTCGCGGCCTGCTCTGCGGCATGACCCTCGACACGGGGGTGGACGAGATCGTCACGGCGGCGCTCCAGGCGGTGGCCTTCCAGACACGGGACCTCGTCGACGCCATGGCCGCCGACGGTGCCCGGCCCGAGGTGCTGCGCATCGACGGGGGCATGGTGGTGAACGACTGGCTCTGCCAGTGCATCGCGGACCTCGTGGGCGTCCCCGTGGAACGGCCGCGGGTGAACGAGATCACGGCGCTCGGCGCCGCCTTCCTGGCGGGGCTGGCGACCGGCGTGTACCGCGATCAGGACGATCTGCAGGCGCGCTGGGAACTCGATCGGCGCTTCGAGCCGGCTCTCGCGAGCGAGCATGTGGAGCGCCTCCTCGAGGGCTGGCGATCCGCGGTCGAACGGAGCCGATCACGGTCGCCGTAAATCTCCCGGATTCGTTTACACTTCAGGCGTTTGGACAGGCCACCGACGAGCGGTCGGTGGCAACGACGGCAGGGACAGCGCAGGGCTGCGTCCACCGCGCCGCCACCGGCAGGAGCCGGGGCGTCGTGTCGCGACCCTGACCGAGGACGCTCCATGGCGGCGAAGTCGACTCGACGGACCAAGCATCAGGCGCTCCGCCTGCGTCGTGCCCTGATCGGCGCGGCGGGCTCGGTCGCGTTCGTGGTGCTGGTGCTGATCGCGCGCCTCATCGGGGTCGTGGCCGTGCCCGATGCGCTGTTCTGGCTCTTTGCCGCGCCCTGGCTCGCCGGCAGCGTCGGCTTCGTGCTCTTCGTGATCACGGGCCGGAATCTGGCCCTGGCCGATCCGTCCATGACCCTGCCCCAGATCCTCTGGGCCGCGACGGGGCCGATCTGCCTGTTTCCCTTCGTGCCGGATCTCGCGGAGCTGAGCTACCTCGCGCTGCTGGTCATCGGCTACTTCGGCGCCTTCCGCCTCGCCAATCTCCACTACCTGGTGACCAACGCGGTCCTCGCGGCGGCCATGGGCCTCGCCTTCTTCGTCCAGCAGTTCCTCTGGGGGGCGGACGTCGCGCTCGGCCCCGCCGCCCTCGGCTTCTCGGCCTTTCTCTGTGCTCTGGGCGTCGTCACTGCCGTGGGCTTCGAGGTCGTCGGTTTCCGGCGCAAGCTCACGGAGCGCAACCACGAACTGACCCACGCCTTCGAGCGCCTGCGCGATCTGGCGATCCGCGACGAACTCACGGGGCTGCACAATCGGCGCTACCTCATGGACGTGCTGAAGAAGCAGCGCGCCCTGGCGGACCGCAGTCCGGAGCATTGCTTCTCGCTCTGCTTCGTCGATCTCGATCACTTCAAGCGCGTCAACGACGTCTTCGGCCACGCCAAGGGCGACGTCGTGCTGCAGCGCTTCGCGGAGATCGCGCGGCGGACGGTCCGCGCCGTCGACTACGTGGCCCGGATCGGCGGTGAGGAGTTCGTGCTCGTGCTCGTCGGGACCCCGGAGCAGAACGCCGCGATCGTCGCGGAGCGGATCCGCTCGCAGACCGCGCGCCTGGTGATCAGCGATCTGCTGCCGGACTTCCGGATCAGCGCATCCTGCGGCATCACCGAGTATCGCCACCCGGAAGACATCGAGCAGTCGATCTCGCGCGCCGACGGGGCGCTCTACGAGGCCAAGCGCAGCGGCCGCGATCGGATCGTGATCGCGGGACAGGACGCCGCCGCCGGGTCGCCGCCGGAATCCGAGCGGCCATCACCAGAGCAACAGGCACCGGAAGCGAATCCGGAGCGAAGATCCCGCACCGCAACCGAAGGAGGAGCCCCTTGAGCGGCGCCGATCGACGCAGGACCATCCGCCTCCCGGTGGAACTGGACGCCATCGTCCATCCGGAACGGGGGCGCACCTGGTCGTGCACGATCCGTGACTTCTGCAGCGAGGGCATGATGCTCTCCGGCGAGGAGCGCGCCGGTCGTTCCCTGCGATCGACGGGGTTCGATCCGCGGCGCGACGATCTGATCCACATCCACTTCGCCGTGCCCCGTGGCGAGTCGACGCTCAATTTCCGCCTCACGGCCCGGGTCGCCCGGACCCTCGAGAACGGGCTGGGCGTCTACTTCCCCGACAACATGCCGGTGCGCGCCTTCGACGCCCTGAAGGGCTATGCCGATGCCGGTGACGCCGCGGTGGATCAGGCGACGGACAACGCCGTCGAAGCGAGCGGTGCCCTGTCGCCGGAGGATGGCGATCGCGTTCGCCGGCGCCTGCGCAAGCTCACGGCCAAGGGCCTGCCGCAGCTCTTCAAGGCCTTCTTCGAGCGCGCGGAGGAAGAGCTGCTCATCCGGGCCCGCGATGCGGGATCCAACGAGCTCGAGAACAAGCTCTACGAGGCCATGCGCGCCGTGGAGCGTGGCGCCTCGTCCGTGGCCAAGGATGCAGGGCGCACCATCCTCGCCCAGATCGACGAGGTCTCCGAGAAGGCGCCGACGCCGGCGCATGCGCAGACCGACGAGCGCGAGGCGCGACTGTCCCTGGTCGACACCGATCAGTTCGAGGACTGGCTCTCCGTCGCCAACGTGATCTCCCGGGCCGAGAACCGGTACCAGTACGAGCTGCTCGCGATCACCCAACGGCTCGGTCTGGTCGCGAAGCCCTGGACCCGCAAGGACATCGTGCCGGTCGGGCCGAACGTGATCACCGTCGCCTTCGACGAAGCGATGATGCAGGTGGACCTGGATCGGGAAATCCGCCAGGTCATCTACGGGTTCTTCGGCGACGCGCTGCTCGCGTTCCTGCGCAAGTTCTACGAAGCGCTCATGAAGCATCTGGAGGAGGCGGGCGTGTTCCCGCCCCTGGATGCGGAGACCATGAAGCACATCAATCGTGGGCCCAGGTCCGGAAGTGGTGCCCAGGCCGAGGCGGAACCTCCGGAAGCGCAGACCGCCGCCGAAGCCGCGCCGGAGGCCGGCGCCGACGGCGCACTGTCCGGGGTCCCGCCGGGTGCGATGCCACCGGGCGCCATGCCGCCGCCGCCAGCGGCCGGTGCCGCCCAGGCCGCCTATCAGCGCACGGCGAGCCTGCCCATGGGCAACGTCTACGAGGCCGCGCGCGAACTCATGCGCCTGCAGCGCGGTCTGCCCGGCCCCGACGGCCTGCCCGTGGAAGCGCCCTGGAGCAACGAGGTGCGGCCGGCGCCGGAGCTCGTCTACACCCGTGACGAGATCCTCGCAGCCCTGGATCGCCTCGAGTCCCTGCCGCCGGTGGCCGAAGGCAGCGGCGCCGACCGTCCGTCCATCACCCAGCGTCTGCAGAGCGCGCTCGAGGCGCAGGGCGGCGGCAAGTACTTCGGTCTCGAGCAGCGCGATGCCCTCGAGGTCGTCGACGGTCTCGTCGGCACCATCCGCTCCGACGAGTACCTGCCGGAGACGGTGAAGTCCTGGCTCGATGGCCTGGAGATCACCCTCGGCAAGCTGGCCACGCGCAACGTGGAGTTCCTCGACACCAGTGCCACGCCCCTGCACCCGGCTCTGGAACTGCTCAACGGCCTGGCCCAGCTCGGCAACACGGCCGATGGGGGCGAGGGCATGGAGCCCGCCGTCCGCACCAAGGTCGACGAGATCGTCAAGCGCGTCACGAGCGACTACGACAAGGATCCGGAAGTCTTCGGCCGCGCGCTGGAGGATCTCAATCCGCTTCTCGAACGGCAGCAGCGCGCCTTCGAGGGCAACCTGAAGCGGGTCGTGCGACAGAGCGAGGGTTCCCATCGTCTCGTCTCTGCACGGCGCTCGGTGGTCGGCGCCCTCGAGGGTCGTCTCGCGGGTCGGGCTGTCCCCGAATTGCTGCTCAAGCTGCTCAATCCGGGCTGGCGCAATCTGCTCGTGCACGCGCATCTGCGTCACGGGCCCGAGAGTGCCGAGTACCAGCAGCACCTCGACGTCGTGGATACGGTGCTGCACGCCCTCGACGAGGGCGGTGGCGATCCGGAGCCGATCCTCGATGCGGTGTCCCGCGGCCTCGAGGAGATCTCCTTCGAGCCGGGGCGCCGGCGGCCCCTGCTGGCCGCACTCAAGGCGGCGCTGGAAGGCCAGGCCGAGGCGAAGAAGGTCGAGGTGGAGCCCGAGGCCGTGGCCGAGGCCCTGGGTCTGGAGGATCAGCTTCCCGAGACGGATCCGGAGCCGGAGACCGAGGACGAGGAGGAGCGTGCCGGCTGGAAGCGCTGGCTCGAACGGGCCCGGGAGATCAAGGTCGGCGCCTGGCTCAGCGTCGACGACGACAACAGCGGTCGTCCGCGGATCCTCACGGTGGCGTGGATCGGTGAGGAGCATTCCACCTTCACGCTGGTCAACCGCAAGGGCGTGAAGGTCCACGACTACGATCTGCGCGAGATGGTCAGTGGCCTGCAGGACGGGCGCATCGCCGTCCTCGACGAATTCGATCTGCCGCTCATGGAGCGCGCGGCGCAGCGCATGCTGCAGAACATGCACAACCAGCTCGCCTTCCAGGCGACGCACGACGCGCTCACGGGCCTCGTCAATCGCAAGGAGTTCGAGAAGCAGGTCGGCCAGGCCGTGCTCAAGGCAGAGGCCGACGGCAGCGATCACGTGCTCATGTTCGTCGACCTGGATCAGTTCAAGATCATCAACAACACCTGCGGCCACGACGCCGGCGACGACATGCTGCGCTCCCTGGTGCCGCGCATGCGCCACGAGCTCCGCGGTGTGCGGGGCACCCTGGCCCGTCTCGGCGGGGACGAGTTCGGCGTGCTCCTGCAGCGCTGCACGAGCAAGGACGGGCAGGACGTGGCGCGGAACCTGCGCACCTCCGTGGCCGACTACAAGTTCGAGCGCGACGGGCGCGAGTATTCCCTGACCGCCTCCGTGGGCTTCGTCGCCTTCAGCAACGACGGCCGCGATGCCGCCATGCTCCTGCAGCAGGCCGACGCGGCCTGCTACGCCGCCAAGGATGCCGGCCGCAACCGGGTCAAGGTCTACGAGGCGAGCGACCGCGACATGGCGGCGCGGCGTGGGGTCATGGAGTGGGTCACGGAGGTGGACCGCATCCTGAAGGAGGACCGCATCCAGCTCACGGCGCAGCGGATCGCACCGATCCGCAATGCCAAGGGCACGCCGCCGCACTACGAGATCCTCATGACCGTCATCAACGCGGACGGCAAGCCCATTCCGCCGCTCGACTTCATCACGGCGGCGGAGACCTACAACCGCATGCCGGCCGTCGACCGCTGGGTCGTCAAGCACTCCCTCGACTGGATGGCGAAACACATGGACCGTCTCGACGACATCCATGGATTCTCCGTGAATCTGTCCGGCGCCTCGCTCAACGAGGAGGGCTTCCTCGACTACATCATCCGGCAGCTCACGCTCACGCGCGTGCCTCCGGACAAGGTCACCTTCGAGGTCACGGAAACGGCGGCGATCGGCAACATGGAAGCGGCGAGTCGCTTCATCAACCGGCTCAAGGGCATCGGCTGTCGCTTCTCGCTCGACGACTTCGGAACGGGCCTGTCGTCCTATTCCTATCTGCGCAATCTGCCCGTGGACTACGTCAAGATCGACGGCGTCTTCGTCAAGGATCTGGTCCGCAACCCGGCGGACTACGCGGTCGTGAAGTCCGTGAACGAGATCGCGCACTTCATGGGCAAGCAGACCATCGCCGAGTACGTGGAGACGGGCGAGATCCTCGAGCGGCTTCGGGAGATCGGCGTGGACTTCGCGCAGGGCTTCGGCATCGAGCGCCCCTGGCCCCTCGACACCTTCTTCGACAACTGACGGCCGTCGATCGCGGACGTCGCCGCGCGCCGACTCAGCCGGCGAGCAGGAACTCGAGCAGGGCCTTCTGCGAATGGAGGCGATTGCCGGCCTCGTCGAAGACCACCGCGCGCGGATCCTCGAGCAGGTCCTCGGAGATCTCCTCGCCGCGATGCGCCGGCAGGCAGTGCATGAAGAGCACGTCGTCGCGCGCGTGATCCAGCAGCGCCTGGTTGACCTGGAAGCCCTGGAAGCGTCGCAGGCGGAGCAGCTGCTGATCCTCGTAGCCCATGGAGGCCCAGACGTCCGTGACCACGAGATCCGCGCCCTCGACGGCGGCACGGGGATCGTTGCCGACGTCCACGCGCGCACCATAGCGCCGCACCCATTCCGCATCCGGCTCGAAGCCCCTCGGGCAGGCCACCCGAAGATCGAAGTCGAAGACGTGCGAGGCGATCACGTAGCTCTTGCACATGTTGAAGCCGTCGCCGATGAAGGCCACCTTGCGCCCGGAGATCGGGCCCCGGTGCTCGTAGAAGGTCTGCATGTCGGCGAGGATCTGGCAGGGATGCTGGATCGACGACATGGCGTTGATGACGGGCACGGTGGCGGCGCCGGCAAAGGCCTCGATCTTGGTCTGATCCGGCGTGCGGATCATCACCACGTCCACCATCTGGGACAGGACGCGGGCCGCGTCCTCGACGAGCTCTCCTCGACCGAGCTGCGTGTCCGCGGCGGTGAGGAAGAGCGCGTGCCCGCCGAGCTGGGTCATTCCGGTCTCGAAGGCGACCCGGGTGCGCGTCGACGGCTGCTCGAAGAGCATGGCCAGGGTGCGCCCCTGCAGCGTCGCATGGGGCACGCCGCGGCGCTGGAGATCCTTGAGCGCGATCGCGCGGTCGATGATCTGCTCGAAGGTCTGCAGATCGAGGTCGTCGAGGGACAGGAAATGGCGCAGGGTCATGATGGTCTCGTCGGGAATGCGGGCGTGGTCAGGCGCTGCTGCGGATCAGATCGACGACCCGGGCAACGACCTCGTCGGCCTGTTCGTCGCTGAGCACCAGCGGCGGAAGGAGTCGGATGACGCGCTCCTGGGTCACGTTGAGCAGCAGCCCGCTGTGCAGGGCACGACCGACGAAGTCCGGCGCAGCATCGGCGAGCTCGATGCCGATCATCAGGCCGCGGCCGCGGATGTCGACGACGCGGTTGTCGCCCTCGAGGGCCTGCCGGAAGCCGTCCAGCATCCGCGCGCCCAGGCTGGTGGCGCGCGCGCAGAGCGCGTCGCGTTCGATGACGTCCAGGGTCGCGTGGGCCGCCGCACAGGCGAGGGGATTGCCGCCGAAGGTGGACCCGTGGGTGCCGGGGCCGAGCACGGTCGCGGCCTCGCCCCGCGCGAGGCAGGCGCCGATGGGAAATCCGTTCGCGATGCCCTTCGCGAGGGTGACGACGTCGGGAAGGATGGACGTGTGCTGGTAGGCGAAGAGGCGCCCCGTGCGCCCGGCGCCGGACTGGACCTCGTCGAGCATCATCAACCAGCCGTGCGTGTCGCAGTGCCTGCGCAGGGCTTCCAGGTATCCCTCCGGGGGGACCACGATCCCGCCTTCTCCCTGGATCGGCTCGACGAGTACCGCCACGACCTCGGGCTGATTCTCGGCGATCTTCGCCAGGGCCTCCATGTCGCCGTAGGGGGCGCGCACGAAGCCGGCCACGAGCGGTTCGAAGCCTGCCTGGGTCTTGCGATTGCCGGTCGCGGTCAGCGTGGCCATGGTGCGGCCGTGGAAGGCGCCTTCCATGACGACGATGGTGGGGATCGCGATCCCGCGCCGATGTCCGTGCAGGCGCGCGAGCTTGATGGCGGCCTCGTTGGCCTCTGCGCCGGAATTGCCGAAGAACGCGCGATCCATGCCGGCCGCGGCGCAGAGCCGGTCCGCGAGACGTTCCTGGAGCGGCACCCGATAGAGATTCGAGGTGTGGACCAGGGTGCCTGCCTGCTGCGCAATGGCCGAGGCGACGTCCGGGTGGGCGTGTCCGAGGCCGCAGACGGCGATGCCCGACAGGGCGTCGAGATAGCGTCGTCCATCCGTGTCGAACAACCAGGGGCCGTCGCCGCGCTCGAAGGCCACGGGCATGCGTCGATAGGTTTCCATCAGAGCGGCATCAGCCACGCGCTCAGTCCTCCGAAAGGTCCCCGGCAGTCGCCGCGGATCAACTTCGACGGGCCCCTTTTCGAGGGCCGCGGCGTCCGCTGCGGACCCCTGAAACGAGACCGGCGGCCAAGCGCCGCCGGGAAAGGAAGTTATGCTAGCAGGTTGCGGCGAAAGTGCATCCATGGCGCTGCACGACCGGCCGCGTTCGACGTCGAGGAGCAGGGATGGACGGCATCGAGCTTGCGTTGCTCACGAGCCGCGCGCAGGCGATCTGCGACGAAATGGGCGTGCTGCTCCGACGCAGCGCCTTCTCGCCGAACATCAAGGACCGCCTCGACTTCTCCTGTGCGCTCTTCGACGCGCGCGGCGATCTGTTCGCGCAGGCGGCGCACATTCCCGTGCATCTCGGAAGCATGGCCTTCGCCATGCGCGACCTCGTGGGCGTCGTCGACTGGCGTCCCGACGACGTGCTCGTGGTCAACGATCCCTTTCTCGGGGGAACGCACCTGCCGGACGTGACCATCGTCGTGCCGGTGTGGTGCGACGGCGCGCACATCGGTTTCGCCGTCAATCGGGCCCATCACGCCGACATCGGTGCGGACACCCCGGGGTCCATGCCGCTGTCCCGGAGCCTCTCGGAGGAGGGCGTGGTGATCCCGCCCATGCTGCTCGAGCGCGAGGGGCGCGTCCCGGATGCCGCGGCGGGGGTGCTCCGCCGGCTCGCCGCAGCGCCGGACCTCGACATCGACCGCTGGCGCGCGGCGCCACGGCTGGCCGACTTCGCTGCGCAGGTCGCGAGCGCGCGGGCGGGTGCGCGCGCCCTCGCCGTGCTGGCGAGAACCTTCGCCCCCGGGGACTTCCAGGCGGCGGTCGATGCGCTCGGTGCCTATGCGGAACGCCTTGCCCGCAGCACGATCCGGAGCATTCCGGACGGGATCCTGCAGGCGGAGGACCTGCTCGACAGCGATGGATTCGGGCACGACGACCTGCCCCTCCGCGTGCAGTTGCGCGTCGAGGGGGATGAGGTCGCGGTGGACTTCGCCGGGACCCACGCTCAGGTCGAGGGCAACCTCAACTGCGCACTCCCGGTGGCGGCGGCTGCGGTGTTCTACGTCTTTCGCTGCCTGATGCCGCGGGAGACGCCGGCGTCCGCCGGTGCCTTCCGGCCGATCCACCTGCAGGCCCCCCCGGGTTGCCTGCTGAACGCCCGGCGACCGGCAGCGGTCGCGGCGGGCAACGTGGAGACCTCCATGCGGGTCGTGGACGTCCTGCTGCGCGCCCTCGCGCCGGCGCTGCCCGAGCGGATTCCGGCGGCGGCGCAGGGCACCATGAACAACGTCGCCATGGGGGCGCGAGGGCGGCATCGCTGGGACTACTACGAAACCATCGCCGGCGGCCTCGGCGCCCATGCGGCGGGGCCCGGCCCGAGCGCCGTCCAGGCGCACATGACCAACACGCTCAACACGCCCGTGGAAAGCCTGGAGGCACACTATCCGTTGCGCGTGGAGCGCTATGCGGTGCGCCGGAACTCGGGCGGAGCGGGACGACATCGCGGTGGGGACGGCGTGATCCGCAGCTATCGCTTCCTCGAGGATGCGCAGGTCACGCTCCTCGGTGAGCGCCATCGGCATGCGCCCTGGGGCCTGGCCGGGGGCGTCGCCGGTGCGCCGGCGCGGGCCCTGCTCAACGGACAGCCGCTGCCGGGCAAGTGCTGCATCGCCGTTCGGGCCGGCGATCTGCTCGAGATCCATACCCCCGGCGGGGGCGGCTGGGGGACGCCGGACGACGGCTCGTGATCGCGGTCCCGCCGGGACGGACGACAGCGGCTGGACGCGCCGGGCCCACACCGCCGCGTGGACAGGGTGAGCGCTCCGGATGACGCTGTCGGCCACCGCGGCCCTGTTCTCGGCCCTGTGCGTGCTCGCGGCCGTGCCCAGCACCAGTGTGTTCGCGGTCACGGCGCGCGCCGCGAGCGGCGGCTTCCGCCAGGGCGCGCTCACGGCCCTCGGGATCGTCGTCGGTGATCTGATCCTCGTCGCCCTGGCGGTCTTCGGCCTCGCGCTGATCGTCGAGACCTTCGGCGAGCAGGCTCGCCTGCTCCGTGCGCTGGCGGCCGGCTACCTCCTGCTCCTGGGCATCCTCACCCTCCATCGTCTGCGCGCCGCCGCCCGGACCGCAGCGGTGCACTCGCCGCTGCGCGCGGCGGGGGCCAGCTTCATGGTCGGGCTCCTGATCACGCTCGGCGATCAGAAGGCGGTGCTCTTCTATCTCGCCTTCCTCCCGGCCTTCGTGGATCTCCAGGCGCTGACGCCCGCCGCCGCCGCGGTCGTCTTCGCCATCACGGCCGGCTCGGTGGGTGGGGTCAAACTGGCCTGGGCGTGGATCGCATCGCGGGCGGGATCCTGGCGCGGCCGGCGTGCGGCGCCCCTGTTCGAGGCCCTGTCCGGGGTCGTCATGGTCGCGGCCGCGATCCATCTGCTGGTGACCCGCTGAGGCCGTTCCCCGCGGGCGGATCGGCGCGAGCGTCCCCGGTTCGGCGGGGGCGCCGGAGGCGGAGGGGAACCGGGGCCGGTTCCCGAGCGTCCGGGGACAGGCGGCCCGCGTCAGCCGCTCCGCCGATGCGAGGCGGCGTCGACCCTGCCCTCGACGGCCCGGCGCAGCCGCGCCAGGCCCTCTTCGAGCATGGCTTCGTGGCAGGCGAAGTTGAAGGGCACGAAGCCGTCTTCGCCGAACTGCCGGCCGGGTGACAGGCCGAGGCCCTGGCTCTCGAAGTAGCCGTGCGGATCCTCGAGACCGAGGCCGCGGGCGTCGATCCAGGCGAGACAGGTCGCCTCGACCCGGGTCATGGAGAGTCCGGGCAGGGCGTCGACGGTGCCCTGGAGCCGATCGCGGTTGCGACGCAGCGCCTGGAGCAGGGCCTGGCGCCAGGGTTCGCCGTGGCGATAGGCCGCTTCGGCGGCCGTGTAGGCGAGGGGGCCGACGCCGGGCACCAGGCCGGCGCCCGAGGCACGGAAGCGTCGCCGCAGCGTCGCGTCGGGAATCACCGCGAAGGCGCAGGACAGGCCCGGCGTGTTGAAGGTCTTGGTCGGCGCCATGAGCGTGATGGTGCGCCGGGCGGTGTCCGCATCGAGGGTCGCGATGGGCAGGTGCAGGCGCGTCTCGTCGAGGAGCAGCTCCGCGTGGATCTCGTCGCTGCAGAGCACCAGCTCGTGGCGCGCGGCGATCTCCGCCAGGCGCTCGAGCTCCGCGCGTTCGTAGATGCGCCCGGTGGGGTTCTGCGGATTGCAGAGCATGAACAGACGGGTGTCCGGCGTCAGGGCCGCTTCGAGGGCCTCGAAATCCATGGCCCAGCGTCCCCCGTCGAGGACCAGCCGGGTGTCGATGCGGCGCCGTTCGGCATTCGCCGGCGCATCGAGAAAGGGGTAGTACACGGGCACCGCCGTCATCACGGCGTCCCCGCGTTCGCCCACGGCCCGGCAGGCGAGATTGAAGCCGGGCACGACGCCCGGCAGCCAGACCAGCCATTCGGGCTCGACCTTCCAGGCGTAGCGGGCGTCGAGGAAGGCGAGGGTCGCCTCCGTGAGCCCGACGGGGGTGTCCGTGTAGCCGAAGATCCCGTGGTCCACGCGTTCGTGCAGGGCGGCAATCACCGGTTCCGGTGCGCGGAACTCCATGTCCGCGACCCAGAACGGCAGCACGTCACGGCCGGCATAGCGATTCCATTTCGTGGAAGCGCTGCCGCGGCGGTCGATGGGGGTCGCGAAGGGGTCGAGCGCCATGGCGGGCTCCTGTGGTGGCGGCACTGCGGTCGAAAGTCCGAGTCCGGCACTTTGGTTTCGGTCCCGGGAACCGTACACTAGGGCATCCCCGCTCGGCGGCGCCTGCAGCGCCGACGAGTCGCTTCCGCTGACGGAGACGCGTCCCATGGACATCATGGACACCCTGCGCGAGCAGATCGAGAACAACACCATCATTCTCTACATGAAGGGCTCGCCGCAGATGCCCCAGTGCGGCTTCAGTGCCCAGACGGTCCAGGCCGTGATGGCCTGCGGCCAGCGCTTCGCCTATGTCGATGTGCTGTCGCATCCGGAAGTGCGGGCCAATCTGCCCGCGCTCGGCAACTGGCCGACCTTCCCGCAGCTGTGGGTCGAGGGCGAGCTGGTCGGGGGCTGCGACATCGTCACCGAGATGTACCAGAACGGCGAACTGCAGACGCTCATCCGGGAGGCCGCAGAGCGTGCCGGCGAGCTGGAGGAAGGCGCCGAGGGCTGAATCCAGCTGCCCTGACGTGAAAAGGGGGCGCAAGGCCCCCTTTTGCTGTCCTGTCTGTTGTCCTGTCTTCCGGCTGCTTGCCGTTGGTGATCGCGGCCGGTCAGGTGCTCGACTGCAGATAGTTTTCCTCGCCCATCTTGTCCATCAGACCGAGCTGGGTTTCCAGCCAGTCCACGTGTTCCTCCTCCGAATCGAGGATGCGCCGCAGCAGGTCGCGCGTGCCGAAGTCACGGACACTCTCGCAGTGGACGATGCCATCGCGCAGGTCGGGAATGGCCTGGTGCTCCAGGGCGAGGTCGCATTCGAGGATCTCGCGGACGTTCTCTCCGACCCGGAGGCGCCCGAGGTCCTGCAGGTTCGGCAGGCCTTCCAGGAAGAGGATCCGCTGGATGAGCACGTCGGCATGCTTCATCTCGTCCACGGATTCGCCGTATTCGTAGTCGCCCAGCTTCTCGAAGCCCCAGTCCTTGAGCATGCGCGAGTGCAGGAAGTACTGGTTGATCGCCACGAGTTCGTTGTAGAGCACCTTGTTCAGATAAGCGATGACCTGTGCGTCGCCCTTCATGCCGCGTCCTTGTCGATGGTGAGGGAAGTCAGCAGCATGCGTTTCAGCGCACGCTGATTCAAGCGGAAGTTATTGAAAGAAAAAGAAAACAAGAACGATCCGCAATTCCGTACGGGTCAGGCGAGGGCCGCGTCGAAGCCCAGATCGGCGGCCCTGTCGGCGCAGTCGCTGCGCAGCGTGCGGTGCATGACCCGAGCGGCATCGTCGGCGCACTTGCCGCAGCAGGTCGCGACGGCCAGATGGCAGGCGAGATCATCGAGGGAGCGCGCACCGGCCTCGACGGCGCCGACGATGTCCCGTTCCCGAACCTGGTTGCAGATGCAGACGAACATGCGGCTCTCCCTCGGTGACGGAGAGAATATGTTCTGAATGCGAATCGTTGTCAATCGCGATCGTCGGACCAGCCGCCGAGCAGTCGCCAGCGGTTGACGATGCCGCAGAAGAGTTCGGCCGTGCGCTCGGCGTCGTAGAGCGCGGAGTGGGCCTCGCGGGCGTCGAAGGGGATGCCGGCCGCCTCGCAGGCGCGGGCCAGCACCGTCTGCCCGTAGGCCAGACCCGCCAGGGTCACGGTGTCGAAGCAGGAGAAGGGATGGAAGGGATTGCGCTTGATGTCCTGGCGCTGGGCTGCCGCGAGCACGAAGCCGTGATCGAAATGAGCGTTGTGGCCGACGAGTACGGCGCGCTTGCAGCCCGTGTCCCGGACGGCGCGCCGCACGAGCCGGAAGATGCGCGTCATGGCCTCGTGTTCGGAGACCGCACCGCGCAGGGGATTGAAGGGATCGATCCCCGTGAACTCGAGCGCCGCAGGCTCGATGTTCGCGCCCTCGAAGGGCTCCACGTGCACGTTCACGGCATCGAGCGGGGCCAGCGTGCCGTCGGCGTCGAAGCCGAGGGTGACGGCGGCGATCTCCAGGAGCGCATCCGTTTCCTTGCGGAAGCCGCCGGTCTCGACGTCCACGACCACGGGCAGGAAGCCGCGGAAGCGCTTCGCCATGGGCGAGCGCGGTGTGTCGTCGGACGCGTCCTGCGGGGAGGGCTCGTCTGGCGCTGAAATCACGTCGGTCCCGGAGCGTCGTGCATCGAGGCGGCACCATAGCACAGCGGCCTGCTTCGGCTCCGGCGCGGGGCGCCGAAGGGGCGACGAATTCTGTACCATGCGCGCCGACGCGAAACGCGCCCCGGCGGCGCATCGGATGGAAGGAGCGGGCGGTGGTCGACAAGGTGGTCCTGGCGTATTCCGGTGGTCTCGACACCTCGGTCATTCTCAAGTGGCTGCAGGAAACCTACGGCTGCGAGGTCGTGACGTTCACGGCGGACATCGGTCAGGGCGAGGAGGTCGAGCCGGCCCGCGCCAAGGCCCGTGCCCTCGGTGCGAGCGAGATCTTCATCGAGGATCTGCGCGAGGAATTCGTGCGCGACTTCGTGTTCCCCATGTTCCGCGCCAATGCGCTCTACGAGGGTGAGTACCTGCTCGGCACCTCGATCGCACGCCCCCTGATCGCCAAGCGCCTGGTCGAGATCGCTGCCGAGACCGGTGCCGATGCGATCTCCCACGGCGCCACCGGCAAGGGCAACGACCAGGTCCGCTTCGAACTGAACGCCTACGCCCTGAACCCTTCCATCAAGGTGATCGCGCCCTGGCGCGAATGGGACCTGACCTCGCGCGAGTCCCTCATGCGCTTCTGCGAAGCCCATCAGATTCCCGTCGAGCGGTCGAAGATCGAGCAGCGGCCGCCCTATTCCATGGACGCCAATCTGCTGCACATCTCCTACGAGGGCGGCGAGCTCGAGGATCCCTGGGTCGCGCCGTCCGAGGACATGTGGCGCATGACCTGTGCCGTGGAGAGCGCGCCCGATACCCCCCGGGAACTGGTGCTGCGCTTCGAGCGCGGAGACGTCGTCGCCATCGACGGGGAAGCGCTGTCGCCGGCGGCGGTGCTCACGCGCCTCAACGAGCTCGGCGGTGCGCACGGCGTCGGGCGCGCGGACCTCGTCGAGAACCGCTACGTGGGCATGAAGTCCCGCGGCTGCTACGAGACGCCCGGCGGCACCATCCTGCTGCGGGCGCATCGGGCCATGGAATCGATCACCCTCGACCGGGAGGTGGCCCATCTGAAGGACAGCCTCATGCCGCGCTATGCGGAGCTGGTCTACAACGGCTACTGGTTCGCGCCGGAGCGGGAGGTGCTCCAGGCGCTGATCGACGCCTCCCAGGCGACCGTGACCGGCGAGGTGCGCCTGCAGCTCTTCAAGGGCAACGTCCGCGTCCTGGGTCGCCGCAGCGAGACGGACAGCCTCTACGATGAGACCGTCGTCACGTTCGAGGATGACGCCGGTGCCTACAATCAGGCTGACGCGGCCGGATTCATCCGGTTGAACGCGTTGCGGTTGCGCACGCGCGCGGCGCGTCGGCGAGGCTGACGCCACCGACCGTGTGCGGCCGCCCTGTTCAGCCTGTGTGCGGGCCCGGGAGTGCGGAGCATGTCTGGCGATTTCGAGGTGCTCTTTCGTGGAGAGATCTACGCGAGCGTGGACCCTGTCCAGGCGCGCACGGACATGGCGCGACTCTTTCGCCAGCAACCCGAGCGGGTCATGCGCCTCTTCGACGGCCGCGTCTGGGTGCTCAAGGACGGCCTCGACCGGGAAACGGCAGAGCGCTACCAGGTCGAGCTCGCGAAGATCGGTCTGATCTCCGAGGTACGCGATCGCGCACCGCAGATCCGCGAGGAGGCCGGGTCGCCGCACGGCAAGAGCCAGAACTTCACGCTCGAGAGTGTCGCCATCGTGCGCATGCGCTGCCCGGATTGCGGCTACGAGCAGCTGGAGGCCGATCACTGTGCCCGCTGCGGGGTCAACGTCGCGCACGCCAAGGGCAAGGTCCGGCGCAAGCAGAAGGAAGACGACATCATCCAGCGGCGCATCCAGGCGCTGCGCGCACCGGCCGAGGCCCGTGCCGCGGGCGCGCCGAAGGTCGGCGCACAGCAGGCTCCGGCCGCCCAGGCATCTGCCGCCCCGCCCCGAGCGCCGCTCGACGCCGTGGCCTTCGCACCGCCGCCGCGCGAGCTCGACGATCAAGCCTCGCACCGCGGCTGGATCCTGGCCGGCGCGCTGACGGTCGCGGCCATCGCCGGCGGACTCGTCTTCGTCGCCTGATCGGTCGCCGCTCGGCGCCGGGCAGGCGAGGGTGAACGCCCCCGCCCTGCGCGTCGGCGTCTTCGATTCCGGGGTCGGTGGACTGACCGTGCTGCGCGCCCTGCGCGCGGCGCTGCCCGACGCGGATTTCCTCTATCTCGGCGACACGGCCCGTCTACCCTACGGCACCAAGTCGTCGGGCACGGTCGAGCGCTATGCGCTCCGCGCCGCAGCCAGCCTGGTCGACCGTCGGATCGACGCCCTGGTGGTCGCCTGCAACACGGCGTCCGCCGTCGCCCTGGGCGCCCTCACGGCCCGGTGGCCGACGCTACCCGTTCTCGGGGTCATCGAGCCCGGGGCTGCAGCAGCCGTGGCCGGGTCCGTACGCGGCGACATCGCCGTGATCGCGACGGAGTCCACGGTGCGCGGGGGTGCCTATCAGGCCGCCCTCCAGCGTCTCGCTCCCGCGTGTCGCGTCCGCGCACGGGCCTGCTCCGTCTTCGTGGCGCTGGCCGAGGAGGGCTGGTTCCAGGGACCGGTGACCCGCGCGACCGTCGAGGCCTATCTCGGCGACTGGTTCGGACCGTCCCGGAGCGTTCCCGACGGGGACGCGCCGCGACCGGACACGCTGGTGCTCGGTTGCACGCACTTTCCCATGCTCGCCGGGGAGATTCGTCGTTACGTGGGCGACGCGGTCCTGCTCGTGGACTCCGCGACCACGACGGCCACGGCGCTCTGTCGACAGCTCGGTCGCGCACCGGCGCCGTCCGACGCTCCGCGCCGGGGCTGCACCACGCTCTTCGCCACGGACGGCCGCGAGCGCTTTGCCGCCATCGGCGGACAGTTCCT
>JAZBPI010000006.1:0-35950 GCA_036351555.1 Pseudomonadales bacterium | reverse complement strand
GTTCACCACCGCACACGGACGGGCCATGCTCGAGCAACCGGACACCCTGCTGACCATCGCCGAGATCGCGGTCGCCTTCGCCGGTTTCGCGGGCATCGCGAGCGTGCTGGGCCGGCGACATCCCTCGATCGATCCGCGGGTGAACGCGCTGCGGCTGCACAACATGGTCGACGTCGGTCTCGGCGTGATCTTCATGGCCTTCGCGCCGGTACTGCTCGATGCCGTGATGCCGCATATCACGTCCGATGAGCGCTGGTTCTGGCCGTTGACCTCCGGCATCGCGCTGCTCTGGGGCGTCGCCTTGTTCCTGCGGATGAGCAATCGTGCCCGTCCGGTCGAGCAGTTGATCGGTTACGACCTGCCTGGGCAGTTGCGTGTGAAGGTACTTGGGGTCCTGGCCATGGGGTCGGCGGCGTGCAACATCGCCTTCCCGGACCATGCGCTGTCCTATGCGGTCTATCTCTCGGCCGTCCTGATCTGTCTCACGGTCTGCGGGATCCTTTTCATGCGGATCCTGAACTCGCTGCTGGTGATCGAGCTGTCCGAGGACGAAGGCGCATCCCGAGGGCACCGCTGAGCTGGGCAGAACGGCTGAAGCGTGTCTACGACATCGAGATCATGGTGTGCCCGCATTGCGGCGCGCGGCTGCGGGTGATCGCAGATGCGCGCGAACTCGCGAGGCACCGCTTCGACCTCGGGCAGATGGGCGAGCACGCCCACGCGAGGACCCTGTCGTATCCGTTCGCCTCCATTGTCGTGGGCGGGGCCTGGAGTTCCGCGTGCGCCGTGCTTCGGTAGTGGCCCATGGCGAGGGCGATCTCGAGGGAGCGATCGGAAGCGCCTCCTTTGCGGTCGCCTGCCGCTTCATGGAGCCCGCCCTCGTCCGGGCTCGCGCAGCAGTTGCGCTGTGCGACTCACCAGGGGTGCACCCGCACCGGCACGTCGGCGATCCCCCGGATGAAGTTGTTGGGCAGGCGCTTGACGTCGCCCACCAGCTCCACGTGCCGGAAGCGCTTCATGATCTCCTCCCAGAGGACGCGGAGCTGGAGTTCCGCGAGGCGGTTGCCCATGCATCGGTGGATGCCGAAGCCGAAGGCCACGTGGGCACGTGCATTGGGCCGGTCGATGAGGAAGCGATCCGCTTCCGGGAACACGGATTCGTCGCGGTTGCCCGAGAGATACCACATGACCACCTTGTCTCCCTCGCGGATCAGCCGGCCGCCGAGTTCGTAGTCGGTGAGGGCGGTGCGGCGCATGTGGATGACCGGTGTCTGCCAGCGGATCGTCTCCGCGACCATGTTCGGGATCAGCGAGGGGTTCGCGCGGAGCTTCTCGTACTCCTCCGGATACTGGTTCAGGGCGATGACGCCGCCGCTGATGGAGTTCCGCGTGGTGTCGTTGCCGCCGACGATGAGCAGGAGGATGTTGCCGAGGAACAGCTCCGGGTTCTCGTTCATCCTGGCCGTGGCGTCGTTGTGGATGAGCATGGAGATGAGGTCGAACTTCGGCTCCTCCTGCGCGCGCTGGGCCCAGAGCTGGTAGAACGCCGCCGCGGCGCCCATGAGCTCCTCGTAGCGCTGCTTCATGTCGATGGAGTCGTCCCCGGTGACCTCGGGGACGTTGGTCGCGAGGTCCGACCAGTGCACGAGCTTGCGCCGATCCTCGTAGGGAAAACCGAACAGGGTCGCGAGCATGCGCGCCGTGAGTTCGATGGAGACGTCCTGGACCCAGTTGAAGGTCTCGCCCACGGGTAGATGGTCGAGAATGTCCGCCGCGCGCTCGCGGATCAGCGGCTCGAGTTCGGCGAGGTTCCGGGGCGCCACGGTGGGCGCCACGGCCCGGCGTTGCGGGGCGTGCTCCGGTTCGTCGAGCGTGATGAAACTCCGGCCCTGGATCTGCCCTTCCTCGGCGGCGTAGGGATCGACGATGGCGATGCCGCCCTTCTCCGAGGAGAACACCTCGTGGGTGGTGTCGACCTCCTTGATGAGCGCATGGCTGGTCACGGACCAGAAAGGCCCGTTCACCGAGTCCTTGAGGAAATGGACCGGAGCCTCTTCGCGCAGGCGCGCGAACCAGGGGCGCCAGGTGTCGTCCCGGAACAGCTCCGGGCGGCTGACGTCGATCTCCTCGAGGGGCAGGTCGCGGCTGAGGTCACGGGCGGCGTCGGCGGTCATGGGCTCGGTCTCGCAGGGGAACGGACGGTCCTCATCTTCCGATACGGGAGAAAGTAGTCAAGCGTTTACTTTCTTGGCCGGCGCTCACAGGATGCGGTCATGGACGCGGTCCTCCCAAGCAGTGAACAGGGCCCGGGCGATCCGCGCATCCTCCGTTCCGAAGCAGCGATCTCCTCGGCGCTCCTGGCCCTGCTCGGTGAGGGCCTGAGTTTCGATGCGCTGACGGTCTCGGCGGTCGCGGAGCATGCCGGCGTCACGCGCAAGACCTTCTACGCCCGCTTCGGCAGCCTCGAGCGGGTGGTGCACCGCATCGTCGCCGATCTCCTGGGGGCCCTCGTCGCCGATCTCGACGATGACCTGCTTCGCCTGCCGCGCACGGATCCTGCGGTCACCACGCTGGTCTTCGCCGTCTGGGACGCGCACCGCGAGGTGCTCGCGCCGCTTCTCACGCAGTGCCCCGCGGGGCTCTTCCTGGCGCCCGTGAGCGAGGTGGCCGACCGCTTCCTCGACAGGGTGCTCGCCGTGAACGCGGCGCCGGCGCTCGAGGGCGCGCGCCGCGACTACCTCATCGCCGTGGTGGCGTCCGTCATGCACGGCATGCTCTCGGTATGGGTCCGGCGCGACTTCTCGGAGCCACCGGAGGCGGTGGCGGCGCTCATGGACAGGCTGCTCGGCGACGGGGTGGAGCGGTTCCTTCTCGCCGGGGCGTCCTGAGTCGGATCCGTCGTCGAGGGTCGCCGCACTCGCACGATCGCCGGGGGCGGGGTGCGAGCGTCGCCGCCTGCGACTGCTTCATGTCTCCCGGCCCAGCGCTGCACCCCCCTGCGCGCCGAGCGCTTCCAGCGGCGATTCGTCCTTCAGCGCCACGCCCGAGAGCTGCCGTGCGAAAGCGGCATCGAGCAGACCGATGAGTCGTTCTGCCGCTGCACCCGGCGAGAGTCCCGCGTCGCGGATGTTGGAGATGCAGTTGCGTTCCGAGTCGTTGCGGCCCGGGCGCGGGGCCCAGGTGAAGTAGGCAGCGAGGCTGTCGGGTACGCCCAGGCCCGGACGCTCGCCGATCAGGATGACGGACAGGCGGGCACGCAGGAGCGCGCCGATCTCGTCCTGGATGGCGACCCGTGCGTTCCTGACCAGGGTGATCGGGGCCAGCTGCCAGCCGCGTGCGTCCAGCGGCGGCAGGAGCGCCGTGAGCAGTGGCAGGGCGTTGCGTTCGACGGCGAGACCGGAGAGGCCATCGCCGATGACGACGGCGATCTCCGGCGCAGGCGCCGTGTCGAATCCGGAGAGTGCCGCGCGCGATGGCACCGACAGCCTGCGACCCAGGTCCGGTCGGCGCAGATAGGTCGCGCGATCCGCGGCGGCGCTCTCGAGCCGCAGGGTCTCGCGCCCGGTCCGCTCCGTGATCTGCTGTGCCAACCCTTCGAAGTCGATCGGGTGATGCACCGCATCCCGCGCCCGGGCGTGGGCAAGCTGGAAGTCGAGCAGTTCCTCCGTCGGCAGACTGCCTCCGGCGCGGCCGAGCGCGATGCGCGCGGTCGTGTGGCGGCGCAGCCTGGACCAGGGATCGCCGTCGCTCATGGATCGGTGCCGGAGAGCAGGGGATGCCGGCCGAGCTGGAGGGGGATGCGCCCCGGGGCAGGCAGCAGGCGCCCGCGCTCGAGGATGCCGCGGGTGTCCAGCCAGTGCTCGAACTCCGGCGCCGGACGCAGGCCCAGTACCTGTCGCAGATAGTGGCTGTCGTGAAAGGACGTGCTCTGGTAGTTGAGCATGATGTCGTCGGCGCCCGGCACGCCCATGATGAAGTTCACCCCGGCGACGCCGAGGAGCGTCAGGAGCGTGTCGACGTCGTTCTGATCGGCCTCGGCATGATTCGTGTAGCAGAGGTCACAGCCCATGGGCACGCCGAGCAGCTTGCCGCAGAAATGATCCTCGAGTCCGGCACGCTGGATTTCCCTTCCGTCGTACAGGTACTCCGGGCCGATGAAGCCGACCACGGTGTTCACGAGCAGCGGCTCGAACTCCCGGGCGACGGCATAGGCCCGCGCTTCGAGCGTCTGCTGATCCACGCCCGCGTGCGCATTCGCCGACAGGCAGGAGCCCTGACCCGTCTCGAAGTACATGACATTGTCGCCCAGGGTCCCGCGCTTCAGCGCCAGGGCCATCTCCCGGGCCTCGCGGAGCAGTGCCAGATCGATGCCGAAGCCTTCGTTCGCCTTCTGCGTGCCGGCGATGCTCTGGAACACCAGATCCACCGGGGCGCCGCGTTCCATGGCCTGCATCTGCGTGGTGACGTGCGCAAGCACGCAGGACTGGGTCGGTACCTCGAAGGTCTCGATCAATTCGCCGAGCATGCCGAGGAGCCGCTCCATGGCCTGCACGTTGTCCGTGGCCGGATTGACTCCGATCACCGCATCACCGCAGCCATAGAGCAGCCCGTCGAGCGTGGACGCGGCGACGCCCTTGAGATCGTCGGTCGGATGGTTGGGCTGCAGCCGGACGGACAGGCGACCCGGCAGGCCGAGGGTGTTGCGGAACCGGGTCACGACCCGGCACTTGCTCGCCACCAGCACGAGATCCTGGTTGCGCATGATCTTGCTGGTGGCGGCCACCATCTCCGGGGTCAACCCGCGTGCGAGGGCAGCGAGGTCCTCTGCCTGGGTCTCGTAGCGCAGCAGCCATTCGCGGAACTCCCCGACCGTGAGGCCGGCGACCGGCGCGAAGGCTTCCGCATCATGCTGTGAGAGGATCAGCCGCGAGACCTCGTCCTGCTCCGGCGCGATCAGGGGTTCGTCGAGGAAGTGCGCGAGGGGCAGCTCGGCGAGGCAGCGTTGCGCCAGGGCACGCTCCTCGGCGGAGTGCGCCGCGATCCCGGCCAGTTGATCGCCGGATCGCGCCGGGGTCGCCTTCGCCATCAACTCCGCCAGCGTCGAGAAGCGGATCTGCCGTCCCTGGTCTGTGGTGACGTACTTCATGACGGGGCCACCCGGCTCGGAGCGTCGGCAGGCAACCGCCTGCGCGTGAGTTGAAGACTACCTGCTGCGAGGCGGTTTCGTACCCGTTCGTGGCGAGCCCGCGGGAGCGTGGTACAGCGGCGACCAGTTCGTCGCACTGAGCCGGCCCTTCCAGATCGCCGCTGAAGCGCGCTCCCACAGTGGGTGTGGCGATGGGCCCTGTGGGAGCGAGCTTCAGCCGCGATCTGCTGTTCGCAGGAAGCGGGCCTTCAGCGGTCGCCGCTGAAGCGTGCTCGCACGGGGGTTGCTGCGTCGTGGGAGCAGGCTTCAGCCGCGACCGCGTTACCGTGGTTCATCGCGCAGGTCGCCGCTGAAGCGTGCTCGCACAGGAGTGACTGCGGTGTGGGAGCAGACTTCAGCCGGGATCACCTGGTCGCGATGAATCCAGTCTTCACGACCGCCGTTCCCGCACCGCGCGCTGGGCGCGCAGTGCCTCGCCCTGGCGCGCGAGCTCGGCGCGGTTCGCGTCGGTGACCTCCATGTAGCGCCTCCGCCAGTCGTCGTCGCCCCAGGCTTCCTGGGAATGGACGGTCGTTTGCGCGGTGGTCGCGGTCTCGAACAGGTGCAGGCCCTGTTCGACGATGCGGCGCTGCATGGCGCGGTCCCAGGGCTTGCCGCAGGGGTTGCCCAGGGGAAAGTCCACGAACAGGAAGCGTGGCACGGCGCAGTGCTCCACGATGTCCAGCGCCGAGCCGATGATGACGGTGGGGACGCCGTGCGCCTCCAGATACCGCGCGACCAGACTCACGGTCTGGTGACAGACGGGTCACAAGGGCACGAGCAGGGCGATGTCGGCCGCGTCCTCCCGGATACGGCGCAGGATCTCCGGCGCATCCTGATCCAGGGTCGCGCGCTGGCTGTACTCGGTCGGCGCACAGTGGAAGCGGGGCGCGAGGGCGCCGATCACGCCAGCGTCCGCCAGATCGGCGAGATGGCCGATGGGGCAGAAGGACTCCAGATCGTCGGTATGGGTCGCCTGCTTGTCCCAGGACAGATCGTCGGTGAACAGGCGATCCGGTGGGGTGCGGGTGCTGCCCGAGGCGACGCTTCGCGGTGCGAGCGGTGCGCGCTCGTGGAGGCTCGCGGTCGTGATCAGCGCCAGGGAGCAGTCGGTGAGGGGCTTGCTCAGGGGCGTGAAGGGGGCGTCCTCGTGATGCGCGTAGCGGTAGCGGTGCTCGAAGCCCTGTGCGTCGTAGTACTCGTGGGTCCTGCGCATGTAGGAGACGGCAGCCTGCCGGTGCTCGCTGTCTCGATCCGATCCCATGATTCAGCTCCCCGCCTGCACGGGACCATGATGGCGCCGCTCGGGATCCCTGTTCAAGACGCGCGTTGCCGTCAGGGCGTGGCAGCCGCTCCATGAGCGCCGCCTCGACTCCGGGTCTCGAAGGACGGTCGACTGCGGTTCGCGAAAGCGACGAGGGAAAGCATCACGGGTACTTCCACGAGCACGCCGACCACGGTCGCCAAGGCCGCGCCGGACTGCAGGCCGAACAGGCTGATGGCCACGGCGACGGCCAGTTCGAAGAAGTTGGAGGTGCCGATGAGGGCTGCCGGAGCCGCCGTCTCGAAGGGCACCCGCCAGAGCCAGGCCCAGCCGAAGGCGATCGCGAAGATCCCGTAGCTCTGGATCAGGAGCGGCACGGCGATGAGCCCGATCACCGCGGGCTGTTCGACAATGGTCTGTGCCTGGAGGCCGAAGAGCAGCACCACGGTCGCGATCAGCCCCCCGATGGAGAGCGGCTTGATGCGCGCCGCAAAGGTCGTGATGCGAGCGGGGTCCTCGGGGCCCAGCAGCCAGCGCGTGAGGGCGCCGGCCAGCAGCGGCGTCACCACGTAGAGCAGCACGGACAGCACCAGCGTCTCCCAGGGAACCACGATGTCGGAGAGGCCCAGCAGGAAGGCGGCGATGGGCGCGAAGGCGAACACCATGATGAGGTCGTTGATCGTGACCTGGACCAGCGTGTAGTTCGCGTCCCCTCGAACCAGCTGGCTCCAGACGAAGACCATGGCGGTGCAGGGCGCCACACCGAGAAGGATCATGCCCGCGATGTACTCGCGGGCGTTCGCGGGCGCGACGAGGTCCGCGAACAGCACCTCGAAGAACAGCATGCCCAGCCCGGCCATGGTGAAGGGCTTGATGAGCCAGTTGATCACCAGGGTGATGCAGAGTCCCTTCGGACGCCGGCCGACGTCCTTCAGGGACGCGAAGTCCACGTTCACCATCATCGGGTAGATCATCAGCCAGATGAACAGGGCCACGACGAGGTTGACGCTGGCGTACTCGAGGCGAGCGACGGCGGCGAACAGCCCCGGTACCCACTGGCCGAGGGCGACGCCGCCGGCGATCGCCAGGGCGATCCAGAGGGAGAGCCAGCGTTCGAAGCGTCCCATGGGCAGCGGGCTCCTGTTCAGGGCAGTTCGTGCGCGACGCGCGCACAGAGCTGCTGGAAGGCCTGCTCGAAGGCGGCGTCCCGGTCGGCGTCCGTGCCCGTCGCCCGGGCAGGATCCGGCGTGCTCCAGTGCAGGCGTTGCGGCGCCCCGGGGAACAGCGGGCAGGCTTCACCGGCTGCGGCATCGCATACGGTCACGACGTAGTCGAAGGGCTGGTCGGCGTAGTGATCCCAGGATTCGCTGCGCGGCGATCCCGGATCGATGCCGTGCCGGCGCAGGGTGGCGAGGGCGCGGGGATGCACCTCGCCCGTGGGCTGGCTGCCCGCACTCCAGGCCCGGTAGCGATCCCCCCGCCGCGCGTTGATCAGCGCCTCCGCCATGATCGAACGACAGGAATTGCCCGTACAGAGCACCAGCACGCGCTGCCGTGGGTCGTCGTCGACGGCGTGGCGGCTCACGGGCAGCAGGCACCGCCGGCGGGCGCGGGAGCGGTCTCATCGCGCTCGTGGCCGTAGACCGGGGAATCACCGTGCGTGAGAAAGGTCTCCCAGGCGACACCCTGGGGATCCTCGATCCACCGCTTCGTGGATCGCGCGTAGCAGCAGGTCGTCTCGCCTTCGTCGAGGCTGGGTCCGCCCGCGGCCTGCAGGCGCGCATGAACGTCCTGCAGCTCCGCCTCGTTCTCCACCTGGATACCCAGGTGGTCGATGCCGGACTGCCGATTCCGGGTGCTGATCGCGAAGTTCAGGCGCGGGTCCTCGAGCATCCACTTCGCATAGTCATCCTTCACGACGCTCGGTTCGGCGGCGAAGAGCGTCGTGTAGAAGCGGATGGAGGTGGCGAGGTCGTCGACGCCGAGATTCAGGTGCATGCGTTTCACGAGGGGACTCCCCGGGGCGCTGCCCCGCAGCAGGTGGCGATGCTTTCGAGGGCGGAATCGCAGAGCTCTGGGACGCCACCGCAGCAGTCCTCGAGGAGGAAGGCGAGGAGCGCACGGGCCTGATCGAGCTCGACGCGGTAGAGCATGCGCCGTCCGTCGCGGCGCGCCGAGACGAGGCCCGCGTGACCCAGGGTCGTCAGGTGTGCCGAGAGCGTGTTGTGGGGGATCTGCAGCGCGGCGGCGATCTCTCCGGCAGGAAGGCCGTCGGGCGCGGCGCGCACGAGCAGCCGGAAGGCCGCGAGGCGACTGTGCTGAGCGAGGGCGCCCAGGGCGCTGATGGCATCATTCGTGTCCATATGTCTAGAAATACAGACATAAAGTCGGGCTGTCAATGCAGTCCTGCGGGGATCGCCGCGCAGACCTGCCGTTGCGGCCCCGTCTTCATCGCGCGGGTGCGGATCACCAGATGCGGACCACCGGGTGCGGACCACCGGGTGCGGATCACGGGATGCGGCCCGTCCGCTCCCGCGATCCGGTATTCTCGACCGATGCTCAGGGGAGGGCAGCTCATGAACCATCGTCATGCGATCTGGATCGGTCTCGCGCTTCTGTGTCTGCTGCCGGGGTGCGCCAAGCAGGACGCGGACCCGAGCGCCGCTGCGGGGGCGGCGTCCGAGGCCGGCGAGGAACTGCGGCAGCCCCTCATGGAGGGGCTCGGGGACATCCACTTTCCCGTGACCACCGCCTCGGCGGAGGCTCAGCGCTACTTCGATCAGGGCCTCGCCCTGGCCTGGGCCTTCAACCACGCCGCCGCCGATTTCGCCTTCAACGAAGCGGCGGGCTCGGATCCCGACTGCGCCATGTGTCTGTGGGGCAGTGCCCTGGTGCTGGGCCCCAACGTCAATGCGCTCATGAACGCCGCCGACGCGCCTCGCGCGCGGGCGCTCGCCGAGCGCGCCCATGCGCTGGCACAGCTGAACGGCACCGAGCTGGAACAGCAGCTCACCGCGGCCCTGCTCGAGCGCTATCTGGCCAACGCGCCTGAGGACCGCTCCGCGCTCGACACGGCCTATGCCGATGCGATGCGTGCGATCCGGGATCGGTTCCCGGACAACGCGCACGTGCAGACGCTGACCGCCGAGGCGCTCATGGATCTGCATCCCTGGGACTTCTGGCTCGCGGACGGTGAGGAACGTCCCTGGACCGACGAGATCGTGGCGACCATCGAGCGCGCCCTCGAGCTGGATCCGTCGCACACCGGCGCCATCCATCTCTACATCCACGCCGTGGAGCAGTCGCAGGATGCGGCGCGCGCCGAACCCTATGCGGATCGCCTGGCCAATCTGGCGCCCGCGGCCGGTCATCTGGTGCACATGCCGGCCCACATCTACATGCGTGTCGGCCGCTACCACGATTCGACGCTGAACAACATGAAGGCCGCGGACGCGGATGCGCTCTTCGTCTCCGTGTGCCGGACCAACAGCCCGATCTACCTCGCGGGCTACATCCCCCACAACTGGCACTTCGGCTGGGTCACGGCGGCGATGGAGGGCTGGAGCGAGCAGGCGTTCATCATGGCCGAGGGGACGGCCGCACAGCTGACGCCGGAACTGCTGCGCGCGCCCGGCATGGCGGTCGCCCAGCACTTTCTCGTGCAACCGACCTTCGCGCGGGTTCGCTTCGGGGACTGGGATGCGCTGCTCGCCGACGAGGCGCCGGATGCGGATCTGCCCTACGCCCGCGCGCTCTGGCACTACGGTCGGGGTCGGGCCTTCGCGGCCACCGGCGACATCCCCGCCGCCCGTTCCGAGCACGCGGCCCTCGAGGCGGTGCGCTCGGCGCCGGAGCTGGCGGAGATGGCCTTCTTCACGAACGAGGGGCGCGGCGCCCAGGTCCTGGCGGTCGCCGAGCGGGCCCTCGCCGGCGAGATCGCCGCGGCCGAGGGGGATCTCGATGGCGCCCTGGCCGTCCTCGCCGAGGGCGTCGCCCTCGAGGATGCGCTGCCCTACAACGAGCCGCCGGACTGGTACTACCCGGTGCGCCATTCCCTCGGTGCCGTGCAGCTCGAAGCCGGGCGTGCAGCAGAGGCCGAGGCGACCTATCGGGCGGACCTCGCGCTCATGCCCGAGAATGGCTGGGCGCTGCGAGGGCTGGAGCTCGCGCTGCGCGCCCAGGGCCGCGACCAGGAGGCCGATGCCGTCGCCGAACGCTTCGCCGCCGCCTGGGCCCACGCGGACGTGGACATCGCGGCGTCGCGCATCTGATGTGGGTGATGGGTGGCGGCAACGGCTCCGGACGGGAACCGACGCGCCTGCGTGATCGCAGGCGCTGACCGGTGGAGCCGGTCACCACGCCTTCGGGCCGCAGCCTGTCCTTTCTCGCCTCGGCCTTTCCGATCCTGGTGCTCCTCGGCCTGATCGGCTACGGGCTGGTGCTGCGGCCTCTCGTGCTCGACCAGTCGGCGATCCCGCTCGAGATCGTCTTCACGGCGGCGGCCGCCGTCGCCATCGCGGAACTGCTCTGGCTCGGCTTTCCCTGGCTCATGATCCAGGAGGCGATCATCGCGCGTCTGTCGCGGGCCATGCCGGGCTTCTTCATTCTCTTCTCCATCGGTCTCATGGTCGGCGCCTGGATGGTCAGCGGGACCATCCCCATGCTCGTCGACTGGGGCGTTCGCCTCATCGACCCGGCCTGGCTCTACGGCCTCGCCTTCATCGTGCCGGCGATCTTCTCGACGCTTACCGGGACCTCCTGGGGGTCGGCAGGCACCATCGGCGTGGTGATCATCGGTATCGGCACCTCCGTCGGCGCCGACCTCGGCATCGTCGCGGGCGCGGTGATCGGCGGGGCCTACTTCGGCGACAAGCTCTCGCCCCTGTCGGACACCACCAACATGGCCGCGATCGGCGCGGACGTGCCGCTCTTCGACCACATCCGCTCCATGCTCTGGACGACGGTGCCGTCCGCCGTCGTCGCGCTCGGCGTCTACACGGTCGTCGGCCTGTTCTCCGGGCTCGAACGTGGAGCGACCGAGACCCCGGAGGTGCGCGCCTTCCTCGTCGGCCTCGAGTCCCTGTTCCGCTATCACCCGGTGCTGCTGCTGCCGCCCCTCGTGGTCCTGATCGGCTCCCTGCGTCGCTTTCCCACGCTGCCGACGCTGCTCGCGTCCATCTTCCTCGCGGCCGGGCTCGCGCTGCTCGTCCAGGGTTTCTCGCTCGCGGACGTCACCCGCGCGCTGCGCACGGGCTTCGCGGTGTCCATGGTCGATCCCGTGCAGGTGGCGCCGACCCTGCCGGAGGCCGTGCGGGTGCTCGTCGAGCGGGGCGGGCTCTACTCCATGCGTGAGGCGATCTTCGTCGCCTTCCTCGTGTTCCTCTTCGTCGGCGCCATCGATCTCCTCGATGCCATGCCCCGGGTCGTCGGGCGTCTCTTCGCCTTCGCCCGTGCGCGCTCCGCCACGGTGCTGTCGGCACTGGGCGCCGCCGCGGTGACCAACGCCATGACGTCGAACCAGACGGCGACGTCCTTCATCGTCGGTGATGCCTTCCAGAAACGCTTCGACCTGCTCCGTATTCCGCGCCGGGTGCTCTCCCGCTGCATCGAGGACACGGGCACCATGCTCGAGAGCCTGATTCCCTGGCATGCGACGGCCCTGTTCATGGTGGCGACCCTGGGTGTACCCGTTGCCGAGTACTGGCACTGGCAGCTGCTGTCGCTCACGAATTTCGGGGTGGCGGCGCTGCTCGCGATCACGGGCATCGGTTGCTTCTACGGAGAAGCGAGCCGTTCGCGGAGCGAGTCGGAGCAGGACGGCGCGCCCGCCGCGGCGAAGGAGACGGCAGCATGAGCAAAGGCTGGCGACCGGAAACGCGCCTGATCCGTGACGGTGTCCATGCCGATGCCGTCTATGGCGCCGTGATTCCGCCGCTGTACCAGAACAGCACCTTCGCCTTTCCGGACTGGGCGTCCCTCGATGCAGCCTTCGAGGACCGCCGCGGCACGCCGGTGTACTCGCGGCAGCTCAATCCCACGGTGCGGGCGGCGGAGGCCCAGCTCGCGGCGCTCGCCGGCGCGGAAGGGGCCCGCCTGTTCCCGAGCGGCATGAGTGCCATCACTGCCGCGATCCTCCATTGCGTCACGGCCGGCGATCACATCGTCACGATCCGCAACGTCTATGGTCCCGCCGCGACCCTCATGGGGAGCTACCTGCCGGAGAAGATGGGCGTGCGCACGACCTTCGTCGGCGGTGACGACCTCGACGAACTGCGCGGCGCCCTGGGCGCCCGGACGCGGCTGATCTATCTCGAGTCGCCGTCTTCGGCGAAGTTCGGACTTCAGGACATCGAGGCCGTGGTGGCCCTCGCACGGCCCCTCGGCATCCGCGTCGTCATCGACAATACCTGGGCGACGCCGCTGTTCCAGAAGCCCCTCGCGCTCGGCGTGGATCTCGAGGTGCACAGCGTGTCGAAGTATCTCGGGGGGCACAGCGATCTTGTCGCCGGCGTGGTCATGGGGGGCGCGGCGGACATCGATGCCATCGCCACCCGCGAGGCGGAGCTCCTCGGCGGCAAGATGTCGCCCTTCGAGGCCTGGCTGCTGCTGCGCAGCCTGCGCACCCTTCCCGAGCGCATGGCGGCCCACGAACGCAACGGCCTCGCCGTGGCGCGCTTCCTCGAAGCGGATCCACGGGTGGCCCGCGTGCGCCATCCCGGTCTGGACAGCCATCCGCAACGGGCCCTGGCGCTGCGGCAGATGACCGGGAGTTCCGGGCTGATCGGGTTCACGCTGGCGACGGAGGAGGTTGCCGCCATCAAGCGCTTCTTCGACGGTCTGGAGCTGTTCGGTCGCGGTGTGTCCTGGGGCGGGCACGAGAGCCTGGTCTACGCGCCGGCCATCAGCTACCTGAAGGAGCAGCCCCCGGAACGCTTCGCCGAGATGGGCCTGGCCGCGGGAGACATGCGCATCTCCGTCGGTCTGGAGCACCCCGAGGATCTCATCGACGATCTGCGCCAGGCCCTCGACCGCATCTGATCCCGCCGCCGTGCGGACCGGGCGTCGCCTCAGGGCAGTTCCGTGCCCTCTGCGCTGCTCGCGAGCGTCTCGATCAGGCGATGACCGGCCTCGGTGAGATGCACCGTCTTGCGGCGCAGATTCATGGGATCGGTGCGCAATTCGAGCAGTCCCGGACCGGGGCGCTTGCTCGAGGTCCAGGCGGTGAGGTCGGCGAGGTTGCGGGACAGGGCCGTGACAGAAGTGCCGTCCAGCTGGCGCAGCAGTTCGGTCTGGCTCAGGCCCTCGTTCAGGTAGACGTTCACCAGGATCAGCAGGCGATGCACGGTCACGTCGGGGCCCAGGGCCTGCCGTGCGCTGCGCAGGAGACGATCGACGCGGGCCAGTCCCGTTCGGAGAGGAAGTACGGCGCCCGCCCGGGCGTCCGAAGAAGCAGCCTGTGGCATGTCGAGACCCGTGGAGTGATCGTCGGGGCATCTAATCCCGTTCAGAGGATATTTGCAATAACGCAAATATATCCGTAGCGTATGCAGCACATTCGCAGCAAGGAGGATTCATGAGTCAGCCTGCGCTGAAAACCAAGATCACCGAGGCGAAACTCGAAAACGGTCTGAAGGAGAAGGAGCGCGGACAGGTCGCGGAGCAGCTCTCCACCGCGCTGTCCTATACCTATCGCCTCTTCGTCATGACCCAGGGTGTGCACTGGAACGTGCAGGGCCCGCTCTTCTACAGCGTGCACAAGCTGACGGAAGAGCAGTACACCGACATGTTCGAGGCGATCGACGATATCGCGGAGCGCATTCGCGCGCTCGGCTTCCCGGCCCCGCAGACGCTTTCTCAGTTGATCGGCGAGGCCGAACTCGAGGAGCCCGAGGTCAAGGGCGATCTGCTCTCGCAGATCCGGACCCTCGTCGAAGGCCACGAGCGCACCGCGCGCCTCCTCCGCGATGGCGTGGAGCAGGCCGAGAAAATGGGTGACGTGAAGAGTGCGGACCTCATGACCGATCGCATCGGTCTCCACGAAGAGCATGCGTGGATGCTTCGCGCGACCATCGCGTCCTGATCAGGAACCGTGTGCTCGGAACGAAAAAGGGACGCCTTCGGGCGTCCCTTTTTTTCGACCGGGCTCCGGCCGTCGCTTCCCCGCGAGTGGCGCTGCCCGGGCAGCGCCCTCCGGAGGCTGATCAGAAGGTCACGCGGATGCCCGCGCGCACTTCCCACAGGGATGCGTCGGTGACCCGACCCTGGGTCGTCACGTCCAGGAACTCGTTGAAGAGAATCTGGCCGTCGTCGTTGACCCCGGCGTTCACCACCGGAACGGTGCGTGATTCGCCAGTGCCTTCCTGAAGCACGCCCCAGTCGTCGTTCAGCAGGTTGCCCAGGTTCTCGATGACGATGAAGGCCGAGGCCTTGCCGTCGTAGGGGATCGGGATCTCCTGCTCGACCTTCACGTCGAACTTCAGCCACCAGGAGCTGTGCTTCTGATTGCGGCGCTGGATGCCCGGGGACAGTCCCTGGTCGGCCACGAAGTCGAAGAAGGCAGCCTGATCGAAGCCCGGTGCGAACACCACGTTCGGATCGTCGGGGCCCGTCGGTACGTAGAGCAGATGCCGATCGTCGAAGCCGACGGGATCGCCGAAGCCGAGACCGGCGCCGTCCGCGAGCACGAGACTGTAGGGCCGGCCCTCGTTGTAGCTGCCGAAGATCGACACGCGCGTCATGGCGTCGCGGAAGAAGGCCCGCTCGAAGGTCAGGGCGCCTGTGAATCGGTTCGGGATCTCGTAGTTCGAGGTGGCCACGCCGGGATTGTTCGGATCGTAGCGGGCGAAGTTCGAGTAGTTCGAGAACGCCACGGAGCTCGTCATGGGATTGACGTCGGTCGCGTCCGTGTAGGCGTAGCCGAGCTGCCAGCGGATGCCGTTGTCGTACTCCTTGGACAGGCTCAGGGAGAAGATCGTCTGCTCGGCGTCCGCGCCGCTGACGTTGGTCAGCTGGAAGTCCTGCGTCCGACCGGAGCAGTCCGCCGAGGTCGGATCGGCGCAGTCCGGATCCGAACGATCGATGCCCCGATAGATCGGCCGGCCGTCCGCTGCCGTATCGACCTGGGCGAGGGTGATGTCGCGCACGATCGCCGAGTTCTCGGCACGGCTGTAGATCAGGTCCGCATTCAGGAGGTACTCCTGCCCCCAGGCGCCGGGCAGATCGAAGAGGAGGGTGGCGCCGAGGTTGTACTTCCAGGAGGACGGGATCTCGAAGTCCGGGTCCAGGGAGTTCACGCCGCTGTCCGCAGTGCCCGATGCGACGGCATCGAAGAGGTCCTGCGGGATGTCGTAGATGGGCCGTCCCGCCCCCGTGAAGGGAATCGTGAACAGCGTGTCCGGATTGCCGGCGTCGTCGAGGGAGCGATCCTGCACCTCGACCTGGGTGATGCCGTCGTTCGAGTAGTTGTTCGAGATCCACACGTTCGGATTGCCGCCGGAGAAGAGCCCGAAGCCGCCGCGCACGGAGAGCGAGGGCGTCAGACCCCAGTCGAAGGCGACCCGCGGCTGGAGCAGATCGCGACCGTCGAGGTTCTCGCTGTTGCTGTAGCCGTAGCGCGCGACGAAGTTCGGGTTCGTGCGCGGGGAGTCATCGGACTCGTACCAGTCGTAGCGCAGGCCCGCGACCACCGTGAGATCGAGACCGGAGAACAGGATCTCGTCCTGCAGGTAGAGGGTGTTGATCGCGTAGGCGAAATCCGCCGCGGCATCGGCCGGCACGTTCGAGGGCGCCGCGTTCTCGTAGGTGATGCGGTTCGGGCGACCGTTGCGGAAGTCGTCGATGCTGCTGAAGCGGTACTCGCCCTCGGCTTCCTGGATGAACAGATTGAAGGCCTCGAACTGGTCGCGCTCGTAGCCGAAGGTGATCAGGTGCGAGTCGAGGGCGTAGGTGCCGAGCGCCTTGAAGCTCCAGTTCTCGTAGGAGAGCTGGTTCGCGTGGCGGGAATCGTCCGCGCCCAGGTAGACGATGGCGCGCGCGTTGGTGCCGTCACCGTCCGCGTCGTTCAGGGTGGTGATCTGCACTTCACCGAAATCGGTACCGGCGATCGAGCGCTGGCGGTTCTCCAGATCGATGTAGCCGATGCGCAGCTCCGTGGAGAAGCGGTCGGTCCAGTCCGAGAACAGTTGCGCGACGTAGGAATTCAGCTCGGCACCGCGCTCGTAGTAGTGGTTCGAGAACTCGAGCTCGTTGTCGTCGTTGTCCGACTCCGCGATGTTGAAGCCGTCGTTGTAGTTGTAGGTGAAGGCCGCACGCTGACCGTCCATGATTTCCCAGGTCAGCTTGGCGAGGAACTTCTCGTCCTCGTTCGGCGCACTCGCGGGCAGGCCGCCGGGATCGTAGTCGTAGACGGTGCGGGCGATGTCGAGAATCTCGTCGTACTGCGCCTGGGAGACGCCGGCGATCTCGCGGCCGCGGCCGGAGCCCGTGGGGCCCCGATCGAAGACGTTCGCGCCTTCCCACTTCTCGTAGGCGCCGAAGAAGAACAGACGATCCTCGAGGATCGGGAAGCCCGTGGACACGCCCCAGCGCTTCTCCTCGAATTCACCGAGATCGACCGGGTCGCCCTGGAGCGTGTCACCGGTCCAGCCATCGTCCGTGTAGTCGTAGAAGGCGCTGATCTCGAATTCGTTCGTCCCCGACTTCGTCACCGCATTGATGTTGCACGCGGAGAAGCCGCCGAACTGGACGTCGAAGGGCGCGAGCTCGACGCCGACCTGCTGGATCGCGTCGAAGGAGAAGGGGATGCGCTCGGTCGGATAGCCGTTGCTGTTCAGACCGAAGTTGTCGTTCAGACGCACGCCGTCGACCGTCAGGCTGTTGAAGCGCGGGTTCTGGCCGGCACAGGTGATCGCGTCGACGTTGCCCTCGTCGATGTACACGCGCGGATCCAGACGGATCACGTCCTTGATGTCGCGGTTGATCGCCGGGGCCGCCTCGAGCAGGCCCAGATCGAAGGAGCTGGCGGGGCCGAGGGCGAGGGCGGCGGAGCTCGCCGCCTGGGCCGTGACGACCATTTCCTCGACCATCTCGCGTGCGCCGACCATCACCGTCAGGGTGAAGGTCTGGCCGAGATTGATGGAGATGTCGCGCACGGAGCGGGCGGATTCGCCGGGTGCGTTCACGGTCACCGTGTAGGGGCCGCCGACCTCCAGCGCCTGGAAGAAGAAGTCGCCCCCGTCGGCGGTCGTGGCGGACTTGCTGCTGCCCGTGCGTAGATCCCTGATGGTCACGGCGGCGCCCGCAACCGGTGCCCCGCGCTGATCGACGACCGTCCCGCGAAGGTTGCCGGACGTCTGCGCCGCCTCGGCGGGAAGGATCGCCAGTGCGGTGAGCAAGCCGACCAGCGTCGCGAACAGGCGCAGGACGTTTCCGGCACCGGCCCTTCGGCCGCCGCCTTCTCGAAGTGCTTTCATGGACCCAGTTCCCCCTGCAAGCCCTTGACGGGCCTTGATGTATCGATGGATGAGCGATGCGTTCAGGCTGTGACCCGGGCGGAGCCAGGCCCCATGGCGCGCGACGGTACCGGTCCTCGATGACCGTCGTGTGTCGCAAATGTTACCGCGCCTTGATCCGCAGCGGAGGGCAGCTCGTCGTCCGGCGCCTGTCCGAAGGGCCTCCGGTGCGGGTCGGCTGCCCGGCTCGGGGGGCCGGCCGCAGCGGGGTTACCATGGCGACACGAATCGCCTCGGTTCCGGCTCGATGCTGCAGCTCCACCAGTCCAATCGGCTCGATCGCCTCGCCGACGCCCTCATCGAGACCTTCGAGACCCCGACGGGCCGCCATCCCCTCGAGGCCGAGCAGGTTGTCGTCCAGAGCCCTGGCATGGCGACCTGGCTGCGGCATCGCTGGGCGGTGCGCACGGGCGTCGCCGCGGCCGTCGACTTCCCGCTGCCGGCCGTGCTCCTGTGGAAGGTGGTGCGTGCCCTGGTGCCGGAGGCGGAAGCCGAGCGCACCTCGCCCTACCACAAGCAGCTCATGGCCTGGCGCCTCATGGCCTTGCTCGGCGAGGAGCGCCTGGCCGATCCGGATTTCGCCCCCGTCGCGCGCTACCTCGACGACGATGCGACGGGCCTCAAGCGCTATCAGCTGGCGCAGCGCATCGCGGATCTCTTCGATCAGTATCTGATCTATCGCCCGGACTGGACCGCACGCTGGCGACGCGATCCGGACGGGGCGGCCGCGGCGCTGCCGGCGGACGCGCGCTGGCAACCGAAGCTCTGGCAGCATCTGGTCAGGGCCTGCGACCACCGGCCCGATCGTGCGCTCCTGCAGGCGCGAGCGCTGCAGTGCCTGATGGAGGAACCCTCCGCCCAGGAACGGGTCCGGCGCGTGCTGCCGCCGCGGATCGCCCTTTTCGGGCTCTCCGCGCTGCCACCGGAGCAGCTGCGTTTTCTCCTCGCCCTGAGCGCCCACCTGGACGTGCATCTGTACCTGCCGAACCCCTGCCGCGAGTACTGGGGGGATCTGGTCAGCGAACGCGACCGGGCGCAGCGGATCGCGACGGAGGCGGCTCGCGGCGACGCGAGGACCGACGCCTACTTCGAGACCGGGCATCCGCTTCTCGGCGCGCTCGGTCGTGCGGGGCGCGATCACGTCGATCTGTTGCTCGAGCTCGGCGCGGACGACGGCGAGACCTCGCTCTTCGAGCCGCCCGATGGCGAGCGCATGCTCGCCATCGTCCAGCGGGACATGCTCGATCTGCGACCCCTGGACGGCCCCCCCATCGTCGTGCCGGACGCGGATCGGAGCATCCAGTTCGTCGACTGTTACGGACCCATGCGCGAAGTGGAGGTGCTCCACGACTGGCTGCTCGCGCGCTTCGCTGCCGATGCGACGCTGACGCCCCGGGACGTCGTGGTGATGATTCCCGACATCGACCGCTATGCGCCCTTCGTGGAGGCCGTCTTCGGTGGCGTCGAGGCGCGGGCGACGCGCATGCCCTTCTCCATCGCCGATCGCGGCGCCCGCACGGAGGCGCCCGTCCTCAACGTGATCGCCGAGCTCCTGCGCCTGCCGCGCAGCCGCTTCGGCGTTTCCGAGCTGCTCGGCATTCTCGAGAACCCGGCCGTGATGCGCGCCTTCGGCGTCGACGAGGGCGGCTTCGAGCAACTGGCGTTCTGGCTCGACGAGGCCGGCGTGCGCTGGGGGCGGGATGCGGCGCACTGGGCCCGTCTGGGATTTCCTGCCCACGAGGCCGGCGAGGCGCCGCTGGCGAACACCTGGGCCTTCGGCGTCGAACGCCTGCTGCTGGGCTACGCCATGGGAGACAGCGACGGCAGCTTCGCCGAGGTGTTGCCGCTGGCGGGCGTGGAGGGCAGCGGTGTCGAGATGCTCGGTGCGCTGCTCGAGTTCCTGCGCCAGATCGACCGGTTCACGGCACGGCTCGCCGGGCCGCACCCGCCGGCCATCTGGGCCCGCCATCTCGCTGACCTGCTCGAGACCTTTCTCGCGCCGGACGACGAGGAGGATCTCGCCCTCGGCCCCGTGCGCGAACTGATCGCGGACCTGGCGGAGATCGAGACCGCGCAGGGCATCGTCGAGCCGTTCAGTCTCGACGTGGTCCAGGCCGCGCTCGAGCCCGTGCTGCGCGCCCCCGCCGGCGCGCACCGGTTCCTGGCTGGCGGCATCACCTTCTGCACGCTCATGCCCATGCGCAGCATTCCCTTCCGGCTCGTCTGCCTGCTCGGCATGAACGACGAGGACTACCCGCGCCGGGAGCGCCCCCTGGGCTTCGATCTCATCGCCCTGGCGCCGCGCCGGGGCGATCGCGCCCGGCGTCTCGAGGATCGCTATCTGTTCCTGGAGGCGATCCTGTCCGCGCGCGAGGGTCTCTATCTGAGCTGGACCGGACGCAGCGCCACGGACGATTCCGTCCGTCCGCCGTCGGTGGTGGTGTCGGAGCTCGTCGACGTGCTCGTGCGTCGCTTCGTTCCCGCAGGGGGCGGTGACCTGCGTGACGCGCTCACCCAGTGCCACCCGCTGCAGCCCTTCAGCGCCGCCTATGGCGAGACCGGGCCCCTGCAGACCTTCTCGACCCTCTGGGCCTTCGACGGCCTGTCCCGGGACCGGGCGCCGGCAGACGACGTCCTGCCGGCCCTGGCCGCGGTCGAGGCGCCTTCCCTGCGCACGCTCACGGCCTTCCTCATCGATCCCTGCGCGCAGCTTCTCGCGGAGCGTCTGGAGGTGCGTTTCGCGGCGGCGTCCGGGGCGAACGAGGACGACGAGCCCTTCCGCCTCGACGGCCTCGAGCGCTACCGGATCCGCGCTGCGGCCCTGGATGCGCTACGCAGCGGTACCGCCTTCGATGCCTGGGCCCTGCGCGAGGGCAGGACCGGACGCCTGCCACACGCGGGGGCTGCGCTCGCCGAGCTGTTCTCGGCGCGCAGTCACATCGAGGCCTTTCGCGAGCGCCTGGGAACCCGCCTCGCGCAGCGTCCCGAGGCCCTCGTGGTCAGCCCGGCCCTGGACGCCCTGAGCCTCGAGGGGGAGGTGACCGACTGCTATCCGGACATGCGTCTGGTCCTGCGCACGGGGACCGCCCGGGCGCGGGACTTCATGCGTCTCTGGATCGCGCATCTGGCCCTGGCCGCGGCGGAACTCGGGCGGCCCAGTGCGCTCATGGACGACAAGACGATTCACTGGCTGGAGCCCGTGGCACCCGAGGCGGCCCGGGAGGCCCTGCAGCGGCTCGTCGAGGTGCGCGCCCGGGTCCTGTCGTCCCCCGCACCGCTGCTCGTCGACAGTGCCTGGGCCTACGTCAAGCGGCTGCGGAAGCCGGATTCGGCTGCTGCGGCCCTCGCGGCGGCGAAGAGCGCCTGGTCACCCAGCTGGGGGGAGGTGCCCGGCGAGGGCGAGCGTCCTGCGGTGGCGCGCCTCTGGCCGGCCTGGCCCGGGGACGACCCGCAGCGCCGCGCCGAATTCGAGGCGCTGTCGGAACAGGTGTGGGGACCGCTCGCGAGCGCCCTGGGCACCGCCGATGCGGCGCGGATCGCGCCGGCGGCGCCGCGACTTCACCGGGTCGCGGACGGGCGGGGAGCCGATACCCCATGACCGAGTTCGATCCGCTGCGCATGCCCCTGCGGGGCCGCTGGCTCATCGAGGCCAGTGCCGGCACGGGCAAGACCCATGCGATCGGCACCCTCGTGCTGCGTGCGCTCCTCGGGCTCGTGGGGGAGGGCGAGAAGGCTCGGCCGCTGCCGCTCGACCGGATTCTCGTGGTGACCTTCACCCGGGCGGCCACCATGGAGCTGCGCGACCGTCTGCGGCAGCGGCTGGTGGCGGCGCGCGACGCCTTCGATGCGCAGCTTGCCGGCACGGCACCGCAGGACGCGATGCTCGGCGCGCTCGTGGCGGCGTCGACGGACCTCGCCGGTGACCGCCGCCTGCTCGCTGCGGCCCTGGCCCAGCTCGACGAAGCGGCGGTCTTCACGATCCACGGCTTCTGTCAGCGCATGCTCATGGAATCCGCCTTCGAGAGTGGTGCGGTCTTCGATCAGGCCTTCGTCCTCGACGACCAGGAATATCGGCGTCGCGCCGCGCGGGACTTCTGGCGACGCGAGGTCTACCCGCTGCCGGCGGATGCGACCACCCTGCTGCGGGCCCGTCACGGCGATCCCGACGCCCTGCTGCAGGCCCTGGCGGATCCGCTCGCGCGCCCTGATCTGCGTCTGCGTGGAGTGCCCGATCCGACCCTCGATCCGGCGGCGGTGCGGGATCAGGTGATCGCGGCGCTGCAGGCCGTGCAGCACCGCTGGCGCCAGGACGAGGTGCGCGCAGCCATCGAGGGATCGCGGATCTCGAAGGCCGCGGGGACGGGCGGCCACCGGACGCTGCTCTCGGCCTTCGATCGCTGGGCCGCGGCCCCGTCGGGCCTGCTTGCCTACGCGGACGAGGAGGGCCAGCCACACGGCATCGATCGTCTGCTCGGGCACTACGCGCGCAGCACCCTCTTCGACGCCAGGCGCCAGCTGAAGAACGGCGAGCTGCCCGCCATCGACGGGTTTCTCGCCGCGGTGGACGAGGCGCTCGCCGCGATCGAGGCGTTCCACGCCGGCTTCCTCGCGCAGGCCCTGTCGGCCATCCGCGCGGGCATCGAGGCGGGCAAGCGCGAGGACCGGATGATCGCGCCGGACGACGTGCTCCGGCACATGCGCCTGGCGCTGCGCGGAGCGTCCGCAGCGGTCTTCGCCGCGCACGTGCGCCAGCGCTATCCCCTTGCGTTCATCGACGAGTTCCAGGACACGGATCCCGCCCAGTACGAGATCTTCTCGTCGCTCTATCCGCTGGATGCGGGGGACGGTGCCGGCACCCTCATCATGATCGGCGACCCGAAGCAGGCCATCTACGCTTTCCGGGGCGCGGACATCTTTGCCTACCTGCAGGCCCGGGACGCGCTCCCCGCCGGCGCGCGTGTCCAGATGGACACGAACTGGCGCTCCTCGCCCGACCTGCTCGCGGCCCTTGCCGCGCTCTACGGGGCCGCGGCGGATCCCTTCGCCGCGGAGGGCATCGACTTCATCCCCGTGCGGCCCCGGCCCGGGGCGGCGCCGGGCCTCTGGCAGCGGGGCGGGCAGGCGGCGGCGCCGCTCGTGTTCTGGCACCTCCCGCCGGAGCCATCCGGCACGGTGGCGCGCGCTGCTGCCCGCGATGCGCTCGCGGACGTCGCCGCGCGGGAGATCCGCGGCCTGCTCGACGGCGGCGCGATGCTCGGCGACCGCCCCGTGCGTCCCGGCGACATCGCCGTACTCGTGAACGATCGGCACGAGGCGGAGTGCGTGCGCGCGGCGCTCGGTCGTGCGGGCCTCGCATCGGCCCTGCAGAGTCGCGAGCGGGTCTACGACAGCCCGGAGGCGCAGGACCTGCGCCTGGTCCTGGACGCGGTCCTCGAGCCGCGTGACGAACGCGCGGTTCGCGCCGCCCTGGCGACGCGCCTGCTGTCCCTGCCACTCGGGCGCCTGCACCGGGAGACGATGGAGGACGAGCGGCTCTGGGGCATGCATCTCGAGCGTTTCGGGCGCTACCAGGCGCTGTGGCGTGACCAGGGTGTGCTCGTGATGCTGCGCACGCTGCTGGCCGACTACGACGTGCCGCGCCGCCTGCTGGCCGAGCCCGATGGCGCGCGTCGCTTGACGGATCTGCGTCATCTCGGCGAGCTGCTGCAGGATCGGTCCGTCGAGGTGGGCAGCATGCACCGGCTCCTGCGCGGGTTCGTGCGCGAACTCGAGGCGGGACAGGCGAACGACGTCGCGCAGTTGCGGCTGGAGTCGGACGGAGAACTGGTACGCATCGTGACCGTGCATGCGTCCAAGGGGCTCGAGTACGAGATCGTCATGCTGCCCTTCGCGATTCGCAGCCGTCCGCCCCGTGACGCGATCCTTCACGAACGCATCGAGGGCACCTGGCAGGCCATCCTCGACCTGCGCCCGGACGCGCAGGCCCTGGCGCAGGCGGCGCGGGAGACCCGTGCGGAGGAGCTGCGCCTGCTGTACGTGGCGCTGACGCGGGCGCGGCATGCCTGCTTCGTGGGAGTCGCCAATCTGCGCGAGGGCCAGAGGAAGGTGTCGGTGCTGCAGGACACGGCGCTCGGCCATCTGCTCTTCGACGGTCGCACGGCGCCGGTCACGGACGAGGCGCTCGCGGAGGCGCTGGCCGTGCGCGCCGCTGCCCCGGGCATCGAGGTGCTTCCCGCCGGCGCCGCGCCCGCGGACAGCGTGCTCGCCGCGCGCCCGGCGCTCGGCCCCTTTGCGCAACGCGTCCCCTTCCGGGGCCGCATCGAACGGGACTGGTCCATCACCAGCTACTCCGCCCTCGTCGCCGACGGCGGTGACGCGGCGCTGCGACCGGGTGCGCAGGACGAAGGCCACGGCACGGAAGGCCCCCGGGCAGGGCAGGCGGCCCCGGAGGGCAGTGCGGCGCGGTTTCCGCGCGGCGCGCGACCGGGCAGCTGTCTGCATGCCCTGCTGGAAACCTGGCCCGCGGACCCGGCGGACGAAGCCGAGCACGTGCGCCGTGTGCTCGCCCAGTGGGGCTTTGCAGGCAGTGCCGATGCGGAGCCCCGGGCGGTGCGCCAGTGGCTGCAGGAGGTCCGCGCGACGCCCCTCGGCATGGGCGTCAGTCTCGCCGGGCTGGTCCACGCGATTCCCGAGCTGGAATTCCACCTGCCCCTCGAGGACGTGGACACGCGCCAGCTGCGCCAGCTCCTCGGCGAACACGGTCATGTGGACGATCCCCTGGCCCGTGCGCACCTGCGCGGCATGCTGCGTGGCTTCGTCGATCTGGTCTTCGAGCACGAGGGCGCGTTCTGGATCGTCGACTACAAGTCGAACTGGCTCGGTGCCGACGCCGAGGCCTACGACGCCGCCGCGATGCAGGCGGCCGTGCGCCTGCACCGCTACGACCTGCAGTACCTCATCTACGCGGTCGCCCTGAAGCGGCTGTTGCGCCGTCGTCTTCCCGGGGTCGACGTGGAGCCGCACTTCGGTGGCGTGCTCTATCTCTTCCTGCGCGGCATGGACGGCTCGGGTCGCACGGGTGTCTTCGTCGATCGGCCGGATCCGGTCCTCCTCGACGGCATCGACAGGCTCTTTGCGGGAGGCCCGGTGGCGGGAGGCCCGGTGGCGGGAGACTCGGGGCCACCGAGCCTGATCGAGGGGGGGCGTCCGTGAGCGCGAGGCATCGTCGGGGCGACGAGGACGCGATCCGCCCCATCGATCGGCACTTCGGTGAGGCGCTCGTGCGCTGGTCCGGGCGGTCCGCTGCGTCCTCGGAAGCGACGCTGCTGCGTGCGCTCGGCACGGCGCTCTCGGCAGAACTCGGTCGTCAGCACAGCTGCATCGAGCTGGGTCACCTCGGCGCCCTCGCGTGGCCGGTGCGAGACGCAGACGGCGCGGTGCCCGGGCCGGAGGTGGTCCGGTCGCTCCTCCTGGAGACGGCGCTCGTCGGCGACGCGGATCGAGCGCCGCTCGTGCTCGATGGCGATCGTCTCTATCTCGGTCGCTACCATCGCTACGAGACGCGCGTCGCGGAGGCCCTGCGGCGGCGGGCCGCATCCACGCCGCAGGCGACGGGCGACGTCGATCGCCTGCGAACTCGCCTCGAGGCCCTGTTCCCGGCCGATGACGCGGCCATCAACTGGCAGCGGGTCGGCGCCGCCATGGCGCTCGATCGCCCACTTGCGGTCATCACCGGCGGACCCGGAACGGGCAAGACGACCACGGTGACGCGGATGCTGCTCATGCTCCTCGAGCAGTCCGGCGGCGAGGCGCGCTTGCGCATCCGGCTCTGTGCGCCCACGGGGAAGGCCGCAGCGCGGCTCACGGAGTCCATCCGCCTCTCCAAGGTCCGTCTGGCGCAGGAGGGCCTCGCTGCGTCGGACGTGCTCGACCGGCTCCCGGAAACGGCGGAGACCCTGCATCGTCTCCTCGCCTACCGGCCCCTCGAGAATCGCTTCCGCTATGGCGCCGAGCAGCAGATCCCGGCGGACGTCGTCGTCGTGGACGAGGCTTCCATGGTCGATCTGCGGATGATGGCGCAGCTCCTCGACGCCCTGCGGCCCGAGACCCGCCTGGTGCTGCTCGGGGACAAGGATCAGCTGTCTTCCGTGGAGGCCGGACGCGTACTCGGGGACCTCTGCGCCTGGACCGAGCGTCACTTCGATCGTCAGCGGCTGTCCCGGCCCCAGGCGACGCGGCTCTCCGCCGTCACCGGTTTCGATCTTTCGACGCTGGCGGGGGATGCGGTGCCGGCCCTGGCCGATTGTCTCTGCCTGCTCGAGCGCAGCCATCGCTTCGATGCCGGGAGTGCCATGGGGCGTTTCGCGACGGCCGTCAACGGCGGTGACCCGACCGCGGCCTTCGCGGCCCTCGAGGCCGGGGATGCCTCCCTGACCTGGTCGGGGGGCGCCGGTCAGGTGGAGGGTCTCGTCGACTGGGTGGCGGATCGCTATGCGGAAGCCCTCTCCGAGTGCGTGCACCCCGGCTGTGATCCGGGCGTGGCGCTCGCCGCCTTCGGGCGTTTCCAGCTGCTGGCGGCGACGCGCCGCGGCAGCGCGGGCGTCGAACGCTTAAACGAGGCCGTTGAGGCGCGGCTCGCGCGTCGCGGCCTGATCCGCCCGGATCAGCCCTTCTACGCGGGGCGCCCCCTCATGGTCGTGGTCAACGACTATGCGCTCGGTCTCTACAACGGTGACGTCGGCCTCGTGCTGGCGGATGCCGAGGGACAGCTCAGGGCCTGGTTCGCCGACGCGGAAGGCGGCGTGCGTGACGTGCGCCCGGGACGCCTCCCCGCGCACGAGACCACCTTCGCCATGACCGTGCACAAGAGCCAGGGATCGGAGTTCGACCGCGTCGCCGTCGCGCTCCCGGATGCGCCCGGCGAGAACGAACGGCGGCTGCTCACCCGGGAGATGCTCTACACGGCGGTGACGCGGGCCCGCAGCGGTGTACATCTCCATGCCGGCGCCGAGGTGGTGCGTGCGGCGATCGCTCAGCGCACCGAGCGCACCTCGGGGCTGCGCGTGCGCCTGTGGGGGGAGGCCTTCGACGAGAACGCGGAACCGGGCGGCTGAATCGGTCGGCGACCTGCTTTGACTCACCGGCGCGCCCGGTTGATGCTGTGCGCGCAGAAAAGGGGAGAGCGCAGCGCATGACCATCACCCGGGTGAACAGCTTCATCTCGACGATCGAGCAGGGCAATCCGCATCCCTATCTCAATGGCGCCTGGACCCCGAACCGGAACGAGTACGACGCGACGGACCTCGAGGTGATCGGCGAGATCCCGGCGGATCTCGATGGGATCTACCTCCGCAACACGGAGAATCCGCTGCACCAGCCCCTCGGTCGCTATCACCCGTTCGACGGCGACGGCATGATCCACGCGATGCGCTTCGAGGGCGGGCGGGCGACCTACCGCAACCGCTTCGTCCGGACCCGTGCCTTCGCGGCGGAACAGGAGGCCGGCCGGGCACTCTGGGCCGGCATCGCGGAGCATCCCGCGCGGTCCGAGCGGCCGGGCTGGGGCGCACGGGAAGGCCTCAAGGATGCCTCGTCCACGGACGTGATCGTGCATGCGGGCCGGGCCCTGTCGACCTTCTATCAGTGCGGCGAGGGCTACCGGCTCGATCCGCACACGCTGGACACCCTGGGCATCGAGGCCTGGACGCCGATCGACGGCATTTCCGCGCATCCCAAGGTCGATCCCGTGACCGGCGAGCTGCTGTTCTTCAACTACTCGAAGCATGCCCCCTATCACCACTACGGCGTCGTCGACCGGGACAACCGGCTCGTGCACTACACGGCGGTACCGCTGCCCGGGCCGCGCCTGCCGCACGACATGGCCTTCACGCCGAACTGGACCATCCTCGTCGACCTGCCGCTCTTCTGGGAACCGGCGCTGCTCGCGAAGGGTCAGCACGTCCCGGTCTTCCATCCGGACCTGCCCACGCGCTTCGGCATCCTGCCGCGCTACGGTACGGCAGAGCAGGTGCGCTGGTTCGAGGCGGCGCCGACCTACGTGCTGCACTGGAACAACGCCTGGGAAGACGGCGACGTGATCGAACTCGACGGCTATTTCCAGGAACAGCCGAGTCCGCCGCCCCTCGCCCATGCGCCCGCGGGGCTGGGGACGCTCATGGCGGGGATCGACGGGCACTCCTTCCGCCCGCGGCTCCATCGCTGGCGTTTCGACCTGCGCACGGGCGCGGTCACGGAAACCCGCCTGGACGATCGCACCCTCGAATTCGGCACCATCGATCAGCGAAGGGCGGGGCGCCATGCCCGCTATCGTTACTCGGCGACGCTCGAGCCGGGCTGGTTCCTCTTCGACGGCCTCGTCAAGCACGACCTGGAGACCGGCCGCAGCTGGACGCTGCCCTTCGGCCCGGGACGCTTCGGCAGCGAGGCGCCTTTCGCGCCGCGGGTCGGTGGCGTCGACGAGGACGACGGCTATCTCGTCTCCTTCATCACCGACATGGCGGCCGATCGGTCCGAATGCGTGGTCATCGATGCCCGCGACATCGAGGCCGGCCCCGTCTGCCGCATCGTCCTTCCGGAGCGCATCTGCAGCGGGACCCACGCCTGCTGGGCCGACGCGGCGGAGCTGCGCCCTGCGGAGGGTGCCCCATGAGGCGGAAGACGCTGCGCGCCGGCAGCCTCGCCGCCGGTCTCGGACTCGTCCTGAGTGCCTGCGTCGGGATCACGGGCTGCGCGGCGCAGGGGAGCCGTTGGGATCCGGCGACCATGGATCCGCCTGCCGAGGCGCAGCCGCCGTCCATGGCATCCGCGCGCATTCCCAGCGGCGACGTCGCCATGAACGCGATCGTCTACACGCCCGCCGGTCCCGGTCCGCATCCCGTCGCCCTGCTCCTGCATGGCCTGCCTGGCGACGAACGCAATCTCGACCTCGCCCAGGCCATCCGCCGGGCGGGCTGGAGCGTGGTGTTCTTCCATTATCGTGGCGCCTGGGGGAGCCCCGGCGACTTCAGCTTCCACCACGTGCTCGAGGACGTCGACGCGGCCGTGGCCTGGACGCGCACGGACGAGGTGCGCGAACGCTTCGCCTTCGATGACGCACCGCGTGCCCTCGTCGGTCACAGCATGGGCGGTTTCGCGGCGCTGGCGGCCGGCGCCGGCAATGCGGACGTCGGCTGCATCGCCTCCCTTGCGGGCGCCAACATGGGGCTCATGGGGGCTGCTCTGCGCGACGATGCGGCGCTCGCCGACGCGTCGGCCCTGACCCTCGCCTACGACACCGCGGGGCCGCTCGCGGGGACCAGCGGCCTGGCTCTGGTGGCCGAACTCGCGAGCAGCGCCGCGGAGTTCGACCTGCGCCGGCGCGTCCCCGAGCTGGCGCGCAGGAAGACGCTGCTGGTGGCGGCCCTCGCGGACCGCTACGTGCCCGTGGAGCAGCATCACACCCCCCTGGTGCTCGCCCTGCGGGACGCCGGGGCGGACGTGCGTGATGTCGAGCTGCCGACCGATCACGCCTTCTCCGGGAGTCGCATCGCGCTGGCGCGGGCCCTGATCAGCTGGTTGCGCGAGGACTGCCCATGAACGCTGCGCGGCTCCGCGCTCGACGATTTTCCACCGTTTCGGAGTGCTGACCATGGCCCTGTCCCGCATCGTCTCGTCCTGTTTCAGGCCGCTCACCGGCGCCCTGCTCGCGCTGGCGCTGCTCGTCGCGGCACCACTGGTGCCGGCGGTCGTCGAAGCGCAGGCGGAAGCGGAGGCGACGTCCCTGCTCGGGGAGCCGCTCCTGCCGACGCCGCTGTCCGCTGCGGCGCGGGACCGCCTGGAGACAGCGCTTGCCGAAGCCCGGGCCGCCTTCGATCAGGACCCGAACGAGCTGAACACCATCTGGCTCGGTCGACGCCTCGCCTATCTGCAGCGCTATCGAGAGGCGATCGCCGTGTACACGGACGGCATCGAGCGCTTTCCCGAGTCCTATCGTCTCCATCGACACCGCGGGCATCGCTACATCAGCACCCGTCGCTTCGACGACGCCATCGCCGACTTCGAGCGCGCCCACGCGCTCATGCCCCGGGGCGTCACGGAAACGGAGCCGGACGGCATCCCCAACGCCACCAACACCCCGTTGTCGAACACCCAGTTCAACATCCTCTATCACCTCGGCCTCGCTCATTATCTGAAAGGCGACTTCGCGGCCGCGGAGGGCGCCTATCGGGAATGCCTGACCTACTCGCCGAACCCGGACCTGCTCGTGGCCACCACGGACTGGCTCTACATGACCCTGCGTCGCGCCGGCCAGCCGGAGGCTGCGGCGGCGGTGCTGGCGCCGATCACGCCGGAGCTGGCGGTGATCGAGAACGATGCCTACCTCAAGCGCCTGCGCATGTACCGGGGCGAGCTCGACGTCGAGGCGCTCTTCGAGACCGACGCGGCGGATCGCGCACTCGCGCTGGCGACTCAGGGCTATGGGGTCGCCAACTGGTACCTCTACAACGGAGACCGGCCCCGGGCGGAAGCGATCTGGGACGAGATCTTCGCCACCGGATCCTGGGCGGCCTTCGGCTACATTGCCGCGGAAGCCGACCGCGCGCGCCTGCCCTGACGCGGGCGCCTCCGGCGTCAGTCCTGGAGCGCGCCTGTGCCGCACGGGGCGTGTGCCGCCCTGACACGGGATGTTCACGGTGGGGGTCGTTACAGGGCTGCACGAGGGTCTTACACTTGCGGCCACCTCGGTCCGGGGCCTGTGCATGACGATCACGGAAACACGCTCGCTCGCCGATCTGCTGCGCCGGGTGCGCAGCTCCGAGCGCCACATCGTGGACGTGCTCATCCAGGAGCGCGCCCCCGGCCTGCTCGGCCGTCCCGTGCTCGGCGCGCTCGGCCGGGCCGTGCTCTATCCCCTGCTCGGCTACCGGGACGCGGTGCGCATGGCCGATCGGGTCGCGGCGCTCCCCGGCTACGAGGCCATGGAGTTCCTGCGCGAGGTGCTCGCGCTCGAGGTCCGGGTGGAGGGGCTCGAGCAGATTCCGACCGAGGGCGCCGCCCTCATCGTCGGCAATCACCCCACCGGGATCGCCGACGGTGTCGTCGTCTTCGACGCGCTCACGCGTCGGCGGCGTGACCTGACGATCTTCGCCAACCGGGATGCGATCCGGGTGGGTCCCGGCTTCGAGGATCTGATCATTCCCGTGGAGTGGCAGGCCGGGCGCAAGACCCGGGAGCGGACCCGGGAGACCTTGAAGAGCACGCAGCGGGCCGTGCGCGACGGGCGGATCGTGGTCATGTTTCCCTCCGGCCGCCTCGCCTACATGGACGAGGGGCGCCTCCGCGAACGGCCCTGGATGCCCACCGCCGTGTCCCTGGCCCGTCGCCACGGGCTCCCGGTCATTCCCATGCACATCTCCGGGCGCAATTCGTCGCTCTTCTACCTGTTTTCCCGCCTGTCCGATCAGCTGCGGGACATCACGCTCTTCCACGAGGTCGTCAACAAGCGCGGCGGCGACTATCGCGTGCGCTTCGGTTCACCGATCGCGGCAGACCTCCTGGAGGGCGATGTGGACGTCGTCACGGCAGCGCTCCAGGCGCATGTGGAATCCGGGCTGGAGACGTCCTTCCCGCCGCGCTGAACGTATGCCGGGCGCGCTCAGCTTCGCGCCCGGAGCACGATGATCCCCCCGAGCACGATCACCGCAGCGCCCGCCAGGGTCGCCGGGGTCGGGATCTCCCCCCAGAAGAGGAAGCCGAGCAGCGCCGCCCAGATCAGCGCCGAGTACTCCATGGGCGCGACCGTGCCCGCGTCGGCGGCGCGGTAGGCGAAGACCACGCAGTAGTGCACGCCGGCGCCGCAGGTGCCGACGAGGGCGAAGAGCAGGAGATCCGCGATCGAGGGGGCGACCCAGACGGGCAGGGCGAGGACGGTCGCGATGATCAGGGACAGCGGCATGGTCGAGAGCACCATGGCGCCGGCCGGTTCGTCCGTGCCGAGGCGCCGTGCGGAGAGGGCGAGGAGTGCCCAGCACAGGGCGGAGGCGAGCACGGCGAGCATGGCCGGGTGCCAGGCGGCGCTGCCGGGGCGCAGCGCGACCAGCACCCCGAGAAAGCCCAGGCCGATGCCCAGGGCGCGCACCGCGCCGATGCGTTCGCCGAGCATCGGCCGCGACAGCGCCGCGATCAGCAGCGGTGCCGTGAACCCCAGGGTGACGGCGAGCACGAAGGAGAGCTCTCCCAGGGCGTAGAAGAACCCGAAGGTCGCCCCCGAGGCACAGCAGGCGCGGAGCAGATGCCAGCGCCAGCGTCGCGGGCGGATGTCCCGGAGGTCGCCGGACGCCCAGGCGACGAGGAGCACGGTGGGCAGCGAGAACAGCAGGCGCAGGAGCACGATCTGCGGCGTGCCGTAGCCGTCCTGGAGAGCCTTCACGCAGGCGTCGATGAGCGAGCCGCAGAAGGCAGCCAGCAGCATCCAGGCCGCACCCACCAGGGCATTGGAGAGGCGAGGGGCAGGCAGTGGTGCGGGCGCCATCGGTTGGCCTCGAGGCTGGGCGGGGGCATCATCGGCGCAGGGAGCGGTTCGATCAACGGGGTCGACCATGGCGCAGTACGCGAGGACCGCGGAACGGGAGAAGGTCCTGGATCGCTATCCCGAGTACGCGGTCGAGATCGCGGAAGCGGGGGGGCGCTTCGTCGCCGAGATCGACGGGGCGATCATCGCCGAGACGGAGCGCGCCCTGGAGGTGCGTGAGTCCTTCCACGAGGCGGTCATCTACTTTCCGCCGGAGGCGGCCCGGCCCGGGCTGCTGCAACCCAGCACGCACCAGACGCGGTGCCCCTTCAAGGGCGATGCGAGCTATTTCAGCATCCTCACCGAGGACGTCCGCCTGGACAATGCGGTCTGGGTCTACGAGGACCCCATGGAGGAGGTCGCCGCGCTGGCGGGCCATCTCGCCTTCTACACGGACCGCGTGCGGGTCCGTCGACTCGACTGAGCCGGTGTGGACCCGCTGTCCGGTGCGTCGTAGGCTCCGTGGTTAATGCATTCCCATTAGCAGGCTGCCGGAATGCCCTTCCGGCACCCTGTCGGTACAGCGACGCCCGTACGGGCGAGGGAGAGTTCCGATGCATGATCTGGTGATTCGCGGCGGTACCCTGATCGACGGTTCCGGCGCCGACCGACGCCAGGCGGACGTCGCCATCGAGGCGGGTCGCATCGTCGCCGTCGGCGAGGTCTCCGGGCGCGGGCATCGTGAGATCGATGCGCAGGATCAGCTGGTCACGCCCGGCTGGGTGGACGTGCATACCCATTACGACGGGCAGGCGACCTGGGATCCGGTGCTCGCGCCGTCGAGCTGGCATGGCGTGACCACGGTGGTGATGGGCAACTGCGGTGTCGGCTTCGCGCCCGTGCGGCCCGGTGAGCAGGACTTCCTCATCGAACTCATGGAAGGGGTCGAGGACATTCCCGGTTCCGCCCTCGCCGAGGGCATCGACTGGCAGTGGGAGAGCTTTCCCGAGTATCTGGACGCGCTCGAGCGCATGCCGCGGGCGATCGACGTGGGCACCCAGGTCCCGCACGGCGCCGTACGGGCCTACGTCATGGGCAAGCGCTGCAACACGCAGGACGACGTGCCCACGGACGCCGAGCTGGTCGAGATGCAGCGCCTCGTCCGGGAAGGCATGGCGGCGGGCGCCCTCGGCTTCTCCTCGTCGAGAACCCTGCTGCACAAGGACAAGCACGGCATTCACGTGCCCGGCACCTTCGCCGGCTCCGACGAGATGCTCGCGCTCGGGCTCTCCATGAAGGGCCTGTCCCACGGGGTCTTCGAACTCGTCTCCGATCATCTCGGCGAGGACGACGAATGGACCTGGGTGAAGCAGTTCGCCCGGCAGACGGGACTGAAGGTCACCCTGGTCGGCACCTCGCCGGGGGCCTACGTCGGCGGGCGCATCTATCGCATGGCGAGCGAGGCCGCGGCCGAGGGCATGGAGATCCGTCCGCAGATGGCCGCGCGACCGACCGGCGTGCTCCATGGTCTTCAGTCGAACTTCCACGTCTTCGTCGGGCATCCGACCTTCGCTGCGGAGCTGGCCAACCTGCCCCTCGCGGACAAGGTGGCGCGCATGCGCGATCCCGCCATGCGCGCCCGTCTGCTGGCCGAGGCGTCGCGGATCCCGCGCACGGCCATGGGCAAGAGTCTCGAGGAACTGCTCTGGCAGGTCTTTCCCCTCGGTGACGTGCCGGACTACGAGCAGACGCGGGAGGCGAGCGTGGCCGGCATGGCCGCGGCGCGTGGCGTACCGGCCTTCGAGGTCATGTACGACCTGCTCGTCGATCACGACGGCAAGGAACTCTTCTATCAGCCGCTCGGTGGCTACGAGGCCTACAACCTCGACTACTACCGCGAGATCATGCAGGTCCCGAACATCCTCTTCGGCCTGTCCGACGGCGGCGCGCACTGCGGCGTGATCGCCGATGCCGGCATGCCGAGCTACATCCTCTCCTACTGGGGGCGCGATCGTCGGCGTGGCGAGCGCCTGCCTCTCGAGTACCTCGTGCGCAAGCTGTCCCGGGATACGGCCGAGGCCTACGGCATGGACGATCGCGGTCTGGTCGCACCGGGCATGAAGGCGGATCTGAACGTCATCGATTTCGATGCGCTGCGCCTGCATCGTCCCGAGGCAGTGCACGATCTCCCGACCGGCGGAAAACGCCTCGTGCAGCGCGTCGAGGGCTACCGCTACACCATCCAGGCGGGGGAGGTCACCTTCGAGAACAGTCTGCACACGGGGGCGCTGCCCGGGCGGCTCGTGCGTGGCGGCGACCGCGCGTCTTGACGGGGCTGCAGCAGCCCGACGACGACGCCCTCCGTGCGGAGGGCTTCGTGCCCTACGAGACACCCTCGCCCTTCGTGAACTTCATCGGCGGCTGCTGGCGGCGTCTCGATGCCGCCGCGGCCAGCGTCGAGGTCGCGCTCCGCGTGCTGCCGGAGCACTGCAACACCCACGGGACGCTCCACGGCGGCATGCTGCTCGTGCTTGCCGATCAGGTGCTCGCCATGACGAGCAAGCTGGTCACCGGTCGCGCGGGCATGACCATGCACGTCGATGCCGATCTCCTGGCGAGTGCGCCGCGCGACGCGCTGGTGCGCGGCCGCGCGAGGGTTCTGCGGCAGACGCGGAGCACGGCCTTCCTGGAGGGCCACCTGTTCCACGAGCACGCGTGCATCCTGCGGGCCTCCGGGCTCGTCCGGCTCCTGGGCGAGGTGGCGCCCGCGCGCTAGTGCCCTGCCGGATCGCTTCACCGCCTTCGCGCTCGGCCGTGGCCCTCCGGCCAGGCGTCGAGAGGCGTCGCTACGGTGCAGGCCCACACTGCGGTCCTGCGCCCTCTGCTCGCCATCGGGCCTGCTTCAGGCCGTGAACAGGGCGCCCAGACGGCTCGCACCGAGAAGCAGGGTCACGGCGATCACCAGACCCCCTGCAAGATTGCTGCGCCAGCCATTGCGTCGGGGCCCGAGCAGTGCGCCGCGGTTCATGACCCAGAGCAGGGCGATCGCGACAATGGGCAGCAGGAGTCCGTTCGCCGCCTGGGCGAAGAGGATGGTCGCGAGCGGCTGGCGTCCGCTCACCGCGAAGAGCGTGCCCGTCGCCAGCACCCCTGCCCAGACCATGCGGAAGCGTGGATCGTGCAGCGCGGGCGTCCAGCCGAAGGCACCGCTCACGGCGTAGGCCGCGGCAAGGGGTGCGGTGATCGCGCTCGTCAGGCCGGCGGCGAGCAGGCCCATCGCGAAACCGACCCGGGCGCCGCCGCCGAGGACAGGCGCCAGCGCGTCCGCGAGCAGCGCCGGGCTCACGGCCAGGGCCTGGCCGAAGAAGGCCGTGGCGGCGGTGCTCATGATCGCGAGGGTGATCAGACCGCCGAGGCCGATCGCGAGGGTCGCATCGACCCGGGCCTCCTTCAGCGCGCGATCGACGGGAAGATCCGCAGAC
>JAZBPI010000005.1:0-52516 GCA_036351555.1 Pseudomonadales bacterium | reverse complement strand
GCGGGGCGATCCATGGCGAGCAGCGCAGGCCAGCCGCCGCGGTAGTCCAGGCAACGCAGGCCGACGCGGGCCACGGCCTCGCAGGGGTCATCCGTCGCGGACAGGGACAGAGGGGTGAACCATGCCTTCAGCACCGCCTCGAAGGCGGCGTTCCGATTCAGCGCGATCGCCTCGTTCCAGAGCGACCGGAGCGGGTCCCCCGGGTCTGCTCCGGGCGCCGTGACGACGGACTCCGCTGCGCGGACCGGGTCGGCGACGGCCGTCCCGTTGCCGACCGCAGGTGCGTCGCTCCGGTCCGCGTCGGTCACCGGTGCGGCGGGCGGGGAGGGGGCCTCCGCGACGCCGTCCGCTTCTGCGGGCGCTGCGGATCGCTCGTTCGTGGCCGCGCCGACGGCGGGGGGCGTGACCGGCGCTGGCGCGGGACGCCGTCGGGTCACCTCGGTCAGCGATGACGGCAGCAGGGCTCCGTACCAGAGTGCTGCGACGACGCCGATTCCGGCCAGAAGGGCGCTGAGCCCCGTCGCCAGGGTCGCCGTTCGCGACGGCGAGGACTCGGGCTCGCCCCTGACTTCCCGGGCCGCCTGGCGAACGATTCGTGGCGTCACGCGGGTGGCGCCCGTCGCGTAGGCGCCGAGGAGCGCGCGATCGGCGATCACGTTGGCCAGGCGAGGGATGCCGCCGCACTGACGATGCAGGGCGGTCAGGGCGCGCTCCGTGAACGGATTCGACAGGGCGCCGGCCACGGCGAGTCGGTGATCGACCAGGGCTGCGAGCTCCTCCCGGTCGAGCGGCTCCAGGTGATAGCGGGCGGTGATGCGCTGGGCCAGCTGGCGCAGGCGATCCTGACGCAGCATGGCGTCGAGTTCCGGTTGCCCCAGGAGGATCACCTGGAGCAGCTTGCGATCGCTGGTTTCGAGATTGGTCAGGAGACGGATCTGCTCGAGCAGATCGGCGGAGAGGTTCTGTGCCTCGTCGATGACCAGCACCGTGCGTCGCCCCTGCGCGTAGGACCCGAGCAGATGGTGATTGATGCGGTCCACGAGCCGCTTGAGGCTCTGGTGTTCGTCCGGCGGCGGCGGGTCGTGGAGTTCCTCGCAGATGGTGGCCAGCAGCTCCGTCGCGCTGACCCGGGGGTTGATCACGAAGGCGATGTCCGTATCCCCGGGGATGCGCTCGAGGAGCAGCCGCGACAGCGTGGTCTTGCCGGTCCCGACCTCGCCCGTGAGCAGCACGAAGGCGCCATCCCGTTCGAGACCCCATTGCAGATGGGCCAGGGCCTCCCGGTGGCGCTCGCTCATGTAGAGGAAGCGTGGATCGGGTGCGATGGAGAAGGGTGCGCGATGCAGCCCGAAGAAGCGGTAGTACATGGAATTCAGGCCGCTTCGGCGGCGGACGCCGCGGTTGCGAGCAGCGTTGCCAGGCGCCGGTCCTTTCGCTCCCAGCGCGCCGTGATCCACTCCTGGATGCGCAGGCGGAAGGCGTCGTCCCGCTCGTAGTCGCCACCGGCGAGTTCCCGGGGAAGGGGCGCGTGCTCGATCTCGACGATCACGTTGCGGACCCTGCCGCAGAGGAAGTCCCAGAAACTCTGCGGGCCGTCAGGGTAGGCGATGGTGACGTCCACGAGCCGATGCAGCTGGTCGCCCATGGCGCCCAGCACGAAACCCACGCCGCCGGCCCTGGGTCTGAGCAGATGGCGGAAGGGTGATTGCTGGCCCGCATGCTTGGCGTCCGTGTAGCGGGTGCCCTCGACGAAGTTGAGGATCGCCGTGGGCGTGGTGCGGAAGCGTTCGCACTTGCGGCGTGTGGTCTCGAGGTCCGCGCCCCGCGCCTCCGGATGCTTCGCGAGGTACTCGCGGCTGTGCCGGCGCATGAAGGGGAAATCCAGGGCCCACATGGCTTGACCGAGAAAGGGCAGCCACAGCAGCTGCTGTTTGGTGAAGAACTTCAGCGCCGGCACGCGGTGCCGGAACACCCACTGCAGCACGAGTATGTCGGTCCAGGCGCGGTGATTGCTGATCACCAGGTACCACTCGTCGCGCGACAACCCTTCGCCGCCCCGCACCTCGATCCTCGTGGGCAGGAGGGCGCCGAACACGACGGCGTTGCAGGACACCCAGCCATCGATGATCCGGTTCATGAGGCGCCGCCAGGCGGCGCGCCAGCCGGGGACGGGCAGCAGCAGTCCGACGGCGGCGAGCAGGAAGGTGGCCGAGGCCCAGGCCACGGTGTTCAGCGCGACGAACAGCAGGAGCAGCGTGCCTCGGAGTGCGCCCATGGCGTGTCGGACTCGCAGTTCGCGTAAGGGGGTCGGCGGGCTTGCAAGGGCCCGGGCGATGATGCGCAATCGAGCCCTTCACGGCGGCGCTGGCGCTCGCCGCATCACGATGGATCCGGCAGCGTGAACCCGTTCGCGCCCGTCAGGGCACTTCTTATAGCAGCCGTGTCCCGCATGGCAACCACGAGCGTCCGGCGTGCCCGGCTCCCGGTGCTGCTCTGCCTGGCTTTCGCGGGGAGCGGCTGCGAGAGCCTCGCCTACTACGGCCAGGCGGTCCGTGGTCAGGCGGCGCTTCTGCTCGGTGCCCGCTCCGTGGATCGGCTGCTCGAGGACCCGGCGCTCGCGGCGGATCGACGCGCTCAGCTCGAGCTTGCCCGTACGCTGCGGGAGTTCGCCGAACGGGAACTCGCCCTGCCGGCGGGGGATCGCTACCGGCGCTACGTCGAGCTCGATCGGGAGGCCGTGCTCTTCAACGTCTATGCGGCGCCGCGCTATGAAATGGCACCGCTGCTCTGGTGCTTTCCGATCGCGGGCTGCGTCTCCTACCGGGGCTATTTCGATCGAGCGGCGGCGGAGCGCAAGGCCCGTGCGCTCGCGGAGCAGGGCTACGATGTCCATGTCGGCGGCGTCGCGGCCTACTCGACGCTGGGCTGGTTCGACGACCCGCTGCTGAGCAGTTTCCTGGAGCGCCCGCCGGCGGACCTGGCCGAGCTGCTCTTCCACGAGCTTGCCCACAGCATCGCCTATGTCCCCGGGGACACGGCCTTCAACGAGAGCTTCGCCACCTTCGTCGGGCGTGAAGGCGTGCGTCGCTGGCTGGATGAGGAGGAGGATCCTGCCGCGCGGCTGGCCTGGGAGACGCGCGGACAGGAACGGGAAGGCTTCATCGCCTTCGCCCTGGACGCCCGCGCGCGCCTGGCCGAGGCCTTCGACAGCGCGAGGGCGGCAGGCGCGGACGAGCGGACCCTGGAGGCCGTCCGGGCGCGCGAATGGGCGGATCTGCGGCGCCGCTGGCTGGCGTCCCGGAGTCCGGACGCGGCCCCCTACGACGGATTCTTTCTTGCCGTGCCCTCCAACGCCAGGCTGAACACGGTCGCGGACTACAACCAGCACGTTCCGGCCTTCGCGGCGCTCTTCGAGGAGACGGGCGCACGCTTCGAGCCCTTCTTCGATCGCGTCCGTGCCCTGGCGAGCGCACCCGAGGTCGAGCGCGAGGCCTTTCTCGACGCCGCGCGCCCCGACGATGGGCCGGACCTTGCCGGCGTCCGGGCGCAGCGCTGACGGGCGGGCGGCTCGTGCGTCCCTGCTGGCGCGGCGGCAACGAGGTCTCGGCAGCCGGCTAGAGCGACAGCCAGATCACGAGCGTCACCACCATCACGCCGATGAGGTTCAGGGCGACGCCCTCGCTGGCCATCATGCGGCTGGTGAAGCGACCGGTTCCGAACATGATCGCGTTCGGTGCCGTCGCCACCGGGAGCATGAAGGCGCAACTCGCGCTCATGGCTGCGGGCGCCATGAGCACCATGGGATCGAGGCCTGCACCGACGGCGGCGGCCGCCAGGATCGGCATCATCAGGGTGGTCGTGGCCGTGTTGCTCGTCATTTCCGTGAGGAAGGTGATCGCGAGGCAGATGGACGCGATGACCAGCAGGACGGGCCAGTCCGCGATCCCCGACAGGGCCTCACCCAGAGCGACGCTCACGCCACTCGCCTCGAAGGCACGCGCGATGGTGATGCCCCCCGCGAACAGGAGCAGCATGCCCCAGGGAATCCGTTCCGCGGTCTCCCAGTCCAGCAACCGACCGCCCTTTCCATCGGGGACGATGAACAGGGTGATCACGGCGACGAAGGCCACGGATGCGTCGTTGGCGCCCTGCAGACCGAACAGCTCGCTCCAGCCGCCGAAGGGCTCCCCGCGGGTCACCCAGGCCAGGGCGGTCAATCCGAAGATCGTCATGACCCGCGCCTCGGCGGCGCTCCAGGCGCCGACTTCGGGGACCTCCACGCGCGCGCTGTCGGCGAGATTCCTCGTCAGCCAGAGCCACATGAGCGGAACCATGAGGAGCACGACGGGCACACCCCAGCGCATCCAGGAAACGAAGCCGAGCTCGGATCCGGTCGTCTCCGCGTAGACCTGCATGAAGATCAGATTGGGAGGCGTGCCGATCGGCGTGCCGATGCCGCCGACGCTGGCCGCGTAGGCGATGCCCAGCAGCAGGGGCGTGGCCAGGCGCGGATCGCGAGCGCGCTCCACCACGGCGAGGGCGACGGGCAACAGCATCAGGGTCGTCGCAGTGTTCGAGATCCACATGGACAGCACCGCGGCGGCCGCCATGAATCCCAGGACCAGGGCGCGACCGCTCGAGCCGCCGAAGAGCCGCACCATGTTGAGCGCGATGCGACGGTGGGCCCCACTGCGCTCCATGGCCGTCGAGAGCAGGAAACCGCCGAGGAGAAGCAGGATCAGGGGCGAACCGTAGGCGCCGGCGACGGCGGACTGGGGCAGGACGCCGAGCGCGGGCGTGAGGGCCAGGGGCAGAAGGGAGGTCGCGGGAATCGGGATCGGCTCGAAGATCCACCAGAGCACCACCCAGGTGGTGATCGCGACCGTCGCGGCGGCGTCGTCGGCCCAGCCCCCCCCGAGCATGAGCGCCCCGCCGAGGAGCCCGAGGAGGGGGCCAGCCACCAGTGCCAGGGTGCGGCCGAGCGGGACGCGTGCCCCAGGGTCTTTGTCCGGATCCACCAACTGTGGGTCTCCCGCCGCCGTCGAGATCGTGTCGGACTCGGAGCCCCGTGGTGCAGGGCTCTGCCTGCGCCCCACGACCCGCACGCCTCCGCGGTACCGCAGGGCCGCTCAACCGCAGGAACAGGAAGATGGGCCTGGCGGCCCGGTAGGCGCGCCGGCAGGTTGCCAACGGGTCCCGTCGAATGCAAGGTGACCCGCCGGGTCGGCGAAGGGCTCCATGGACACCTTCTACTTCTACGACCTCGAGACCACCGGGCGCGATCCACGCTGGCACCGCATCATCCAGTTCGCCGGGGTCCGGACGGACATGGACCTGAACCCGGTCGAGGCGCCGGTCTCCTTCCGGGTCGCTCTCGACGACGACGTCGTTCCGGATCCCGAGGCGGCGCTGGTCACCGGGCTGACGCCGGCGGACTGTGCCGATGGCCGCGACGAAGGCGCCCTGTTCCGCTTCGTCGCCGCCGAATTCGGACGCCCGCGCACCTGCGTCCTGGGCTACAACAGCCTGCGCTTCGACGACGAGTTCATTCGCTACGGCCTCTGGCGCAACCTCCGCGATCCCTATGCGCGCGAGTGGCAGGGCGGCAACTCGCGCTGGGATCTCATCGATCTCGCACGCATGGCGGCGGCCCTGCGTCCGGACGGCGTGCGCTGGCCGACGGAGGACGGTCGCGTCCTGTTCCGCCTCGACGCCCTGGCCCGGGCGAACGACATCGAGCAGACCCGTGCCCACGACGCCCTCGACGATGTGCTGGCGACCCTGGGCCTCGCCCGGCTGCTCCGGGACGCCCAGCCGCGCCTGTTCTCCTTCTATCTTGCGATGCGCGACAAGCGCGCCGTGTCGCGCCTGCTGCTGCCGCCCCTGCGCGAGCCCGTGGTGCACGTGTCGGGCCGCTATGCCGCCGAGCGGCAGCGCCTGGCGGTCGTCGCCGCGCTGGCGCCGCATCCGGTGAATCGCAATGCGGTGATCGTCGCGGATCTCGATGGCGATCCGGCGACCTGGTCCGGGCTCGACGGCGACGCGCTGGCGGAGGCGCTGTTCCAGCCCGCGGCCTCGCGGGGTGGGGCTCCCCGTCCTCCCTTGAAGGAAGTGCATCTGAATCGGGTCCCGGCGCTCGCGCCGCTGTCCGTCCTGCGCGAGGAGGATCAGCAGCGCCTCGGCGTCGATCTCGACCGTTGTGCCCGCCATCTCGAGGCACTGCGGGCCAGCGAGGGTCTCGCAGCACGGGTCCGGGACGCGTTCCAGCCGCGGGCCCGCCCGCCGCAGGACGATGTGGATGGTGCACTCTACGACGGCTTCCTGCCGGATGCGGATCGGGACGCCTTCGTGACGCTCCGGGACAGCGCGGTCGCGCCCTCTGGAGCCCTGCCCGCACTCGAGGACCCGCGGAGTCGGGCGCTGCTGTTCCGCTACCGCGCTCGCCGCCATCCCGAGACCCTGTCCGTCGAGGAGCAGGCGCACTGGCGCGCTCTGGTCGCCGAGCGGCTGGTCGCGGGCCGGCCGGGCATGGACGGTCTCGATGCCACGGAGGCGCGCCTCGACGCCCTCGCCGCCGAGGGTGCGGACTCGCGCGTCGTCGGCGGTCTCCGCGCGCACCTGCAGGCCCTTCGTGCGCGCTGGCTCGCGCCGGCCGAAGACGCCGACGCGGGCGCCGGGGCATGAGCGAGGCGCTCGTCGAATTCCGTGCCGTGAGCAAGCACTACGGAAAGGCCGCGGTGATCGATGGGGTCAGCCTCGCGCTGCCGCGTGGCCGCACCACGGCGATCGTCGGCGAGAGCGGCAGCGGGAAGTCGACCCTGCTGCAGATGATCAACGGACTGATCCGTCCCGACGCAGGAGAGGTACGCGTGTTCGGCGCGCCGATCGTCGCGGAGGAGATCGTGGCGCTGCGCAGGCGGATCGGCTATGCCGTGCAGGGGTCGGCGCTGTTTCCCCATCTGAGCGTGCGCGACAACGTCACGCTGCTGGCGCGCCTGGTCGGCTGGGCGCCCGCACGCCGCGAGGCGCGATTCCAGCACCTCATGCGGCTCATGGACCTGGAGCCGGAGCTGGGCGATCGGCACCCGTACGAGCTCAGCGGCGGTCAGCAGCAGCGGGCCAGCCTCTGTCGCGCCATGATGCTCGAGCCGCCGCTGCTGTTGCTCGACGAGCCCTTCTCGGCGGTGGATCCCATCACCCGCATCGGCATTCACGATCACTTCCGGCGTCTCGCCGAAGCGGAACCGGTCACCGTCGTCCTCGTCACGCACGACATGCGGGAGGCGGTGGATCTCGCCTCGGAACTGGTGGTGCTCCGGAGCGGCACCGTCGCTCAGGCGGGGCCCTGCGACCAGGTGCTCTCCGCACCGGCGGCGCCCTGGATCACGCGCCTCTTCGAGACCCAGCTCCGATGAGATCGGGGCGCTGGCTGCTCAGGGTGCTGTGCTTCGGCGTTCTGGTCGGCGCGGTGCGCGGCGCTGCCGCCGAGGCGATCGTGGTGGGGAGCAAGAACTTCCCCGAGGGACGGCTGCTCGGCGAGATCGTCGCGCAGACCCTCGAAGGCGCGGGCTACGAGGTGGAGCGCCGACTCGGCCTGGGGGGCACGCTCATCTGCTACGAGGCCCTCGTCAGTGGCGAGATCGACGTCTACGTCGAATACACGGGGACCATCACCGAGGCCATTCTCGCCGAGCCCCATGCGGCCGAGCGCGACGCGCTCACCGCGCCCCTCGCCGCACTTGGCCTGCGCACGCTTCCGGAGCTCGGCTTCGACAACACCTATGCACTTGCCCTCGCCGGCGAGCTGGCGCGCGCCGAGCAGATCGTCGCCCTGTCGGATCTCGCGCGCCTGTCCGACGTCCGGGCGGCCTTCAGTCACGAGTTCATCGAACGCAGCGACGGTTGGCGGGGGCTCAGGCAGGCCTACGGGCTCAGCTTCGTCCCGCGTGGAATCGACAACGCCCTGGCCTATCGCGCCATCGAGAGCGGGCAGCTCGATCTCACCGATGCGAACTCCACCGACGGTGAACTGCAGCGCTACGACGTCCGTGTCCTGGAGGACGATCGCGCGTTCTTCCCGCGCTACGCCGCCCTGCCCCTGGTGCGAGCGGATTTCCCTGCCGGCGCCGAAGATGCCCTGGCCGTGCTCGCCGGGCGGATCGATGCGGCGCGCATGCGCAGCCTGAATGCGCGGGTCGTGGTCGAGGGGGCCGATTTCGGAGCGACGGCGGCGACCTTCCTCGCCGAGGCGGGGATCGCGACGGCCAGCGGCGCGACGGGCGATCTGCGGTCGGCGCTGGTCCGCAACACCGTCGACCATCTTCGTCTCACGGCGATCGCCCTGTCCCTCGCCTGCCTCGTCGGTCTGCCGCTGGGCATCCTCGTGCATCGCTCCCGGCGTCTCGCGAGCACCGTGCTCTATACGGCCGGGCTCCTGCAGACCATTCCTTCCATCGCGCTCCTGGCGCTCATGATTCCCGTCTTCGGCATCGGCTGGGCACCCGCGGTGGTGGCGCTGTTCCTCTATTCGCTGCTACCCATTCTGCGCAACACGGTCACGGCACTGCTGTCCGTGGATCCGCTGTTGCGTCGGGTGGCGGCGGGCATGGGCCTGACGACGAGCCAGCAGGTGCGCTGGCTCCTGCTGCCCATGGCCCTGCCGACCATCCTCGCGGGGGTGCGGACCGCAGCGGTGATCAGCATCGGCACCGCGACCCTCGCCGCCTTCGTGGGAGCGGGGGGGCTCGGGGAGCCCATCGTGACCGGGCTGTCGCTCAACGACCCCCGGCTCATCCTCCAGGGCGCCATTCCGGCGGCGCTGCTGGCGCTCGGGACGGAGCTCGCCTTCGAGCTCCTCGAGCGGCGTCTGGTGCCGGCCGCCCTGCGCCGTGACCCCCTCGCCTGACCCAGGACGGCCGGGGCGCCGGCGGCCTAGATGAGCGGTGGCAGCGTCGGCAGGGACTGGAAGGCGATCAGGGCGCGCGTCAGGGCCGCCGGGTCCCTGGCGCTGCAGAGTTCGCGAATGGAGTGCATGGCGAACTGGGGGATGCCCACGTCGAGCGTCGGCACGCCGAGCTCCGTGGCGGTGATGGGTCCGATGGTGCTTCCGCAGCCGAGATCGGTGCGCGTGACGAAGGTCTGGACCGGGACGTCCGCGCCTGCGCAGAGGTTCCTGAACAGGGCCTGGGTGGCGCTGTTCGAGGCGTAGCGCTGATTGGCGTTGACCTTGATCACGGGGCCCTTGCCGAGCACCGGTCCGTGATTCGGTTCGTGGCGATCGGCGTAGTTCGGGTGCACGCCGTGGGCGTTGTCCGCGGAGATCAGCATGGAGCGGGTGATCAGACGCACGAAGCCGTCGGCGGAGCCACTCATGCGCTCTAGCACGCTGCGCAGGAAGGGGCCGCCGGCGCCCGAACTCGACTGGCTGCCGACTTCCTCGTGGTCGTTGCACACGAGCAGGGCGGGCACCGCCTCGTCCGAGTGCAGCAGCGCCTGCACGCCGCACCAGCAGCTCACGAGATTGTCGAGGCGCGCGCTCGCGAGGAATTCCTGCTCCAGACCCACCCGGGCCGCGCCCTGGGTGTCGTAGAAGCCCAGTTCGTAGTCGAGCACCGATGCCACCTTGGCGTCCGGCAGCTGCCGCCCGAGCTCTTCGGCGAGCAGGGCCCGGATATCGGGACGGGTGTCGTCGGCGAGACAGCCGAGCACGGGCACGATGTCCGTCTGCGCATTGACGGAGCGATTGCTGTTCGCCTCCCGATCGAGATGGATGGCGAGGGAGGGGATCACGGCGATCGGCCGCGCGAAGTCGAGGAGCGTCGTCTGCAGTGTGCCGCGCTCGTCCAGGTAGTGAACCCGGCCCGCCAGGGACAGATCGCGGTCGAACCAGGGATTGAGCAGCACCCCGCCATAGACCTCGACGCCGAGGCGCAGATAGCCGCGATCGACGAAGACCGGCTCGGGCTTGAGTCGCAGGCAGGGGCTGTCCGTGTGCGCCCCGATCATGCGCAGTCCATCGGTCGGATCACGGCCCGTGCGCAGGGCGACGATCGAGGAATCGTTGCGCGTCAGATAGACACGCTCTCCCGGAGTCACCGCCCAGGGTTCGCGCTCGTCGATGCGGCGATAGCCGGCGTCCTCGAGGTGTCGTGCCAGGTTGCGAACGGCGTGAAAGGGTGAGCGCGAGGCGTCCAGGAAGCCGAGCAGGCCCTCCAGGAAGCGATCGGGATCCAGATCTCGGTGCACGAGCCACTCCAGCGTGAGACCGGCATCGGACGACGCCGTTCATCCTTCGTTTACAAGCGCAAGACCGCAGGGCGCCATCGATCGGTGGTCGTCGACCACCGGGCGGCGATCGACGGGCCTTCCCGGGGGCCATGGTGGCGTCTTGCCATCATTGCGCAGCCAAAACCCACAAGTGTAGTAGACATTCTCTGGGCCTGCCGGACAAAGGCCCGTTTCCGTGAAGTGCATCCCGTTCCCCGGTTCGAAGGAGTCGTACCATGAACGCGACCGTCCTGCGTGTGCCCGTGCGCCACGCCCGTAGCCCTGCACCCGAGCCCGAGTTTCTCCGCAAGCGCGTCGATCGCTACTACAGGGGGCGCATCGAGGAGGATTTCGACGGCGGCCAGATCATGGTCGGCCGCGTGCCCGGCCCGGGTGCCATCCAGCTGGTCAGCAACGACTATCTCCGCATGGGTCGGCATCCCGAAGTGATCGCCGCGCAGCGTGCCGTGCTTGCGGAGTCCGACGCGCCGGTCATGGCGGCGGTGTTCCTTCATGGCGACAGCAGTCAGGCGCGCTTCGAGGCCACCATGGCGGACTGGATGCAGGCGGAGGCGACGCTCCTGGCCCAGTCCGGCTGGGCGGCCAACACGGGCCTGATCCAGGCCATCGCCGCGCCGGAAACGCCCTGCTACATCGACATGTTCGCGCATGCCTCGCTCTGGGAGGGGATCCAGTCCGCGGGGGCGACCGCCTTCGCCTTCCGGCACAACAGCGTCGAGCACCTCGAACGGCAGATCCGTCGTCAGGGTCCGGGTCTGATCATCGTCGACTCCGTGTACTCGACCTCGGGCAGCATCGCGCCGTTGCGCGACCTCGTCGAGGTGGCGGAACGCCATGGCTGCGTCCTGATCGTCGACGAGGCGCATTCCCTGGGCACCCACGGCCCCCAGGGGCGCGGCCTGGTCGTCGAGCTCGGTCTCGCGCATCGTGTCCACGTGCGCACGGCGTCCCTTGCCAAGGCCTTTGCCGGTCGTGCGGGCACCATCGCCTGCAGTCGACGGATGGCGGAGTACATCAAGTACTACTCGAATCCTGCGATCTTCTCCTCCGGTCTGCTGCCGCACGAGATCGCCGGCCTCGAGGCGACCCAGCGGCTCATCGTCGGTGCGGACGACCGACGGCAACGACTCCATGCCAACGCCGACCGTCTCCGTGCCGGTCTGACGGAGCTCGGCTACAACCTCGACCTCTCCCGCGCACAGATCCTGGGTCTCGAGGCAGGACCGGAACGCCGCACCATCGTGCTCCGCGATGCCCTGGAGTCCCGAGGCGTCTTCGGCTCCGTCTTCTGCGCCCCGGCCACGCCCAAGCAGCGTTCGCTCATTCGCTTCACGGTGCACTCGGAGCTCACCGAGGAGGAACTCGACCGGATCATCGCCGTCTGCGCGGAGATCCGTGACGAGGTCGCGCTCGACGAATGGCCCTCCACGCGCCGCCGCAGTCGTGTGCCGCTGAATCCCCCTCTCGCTGCCGTGAGCAACGGCTGAACGCCTCGTCCATCGGAGTCCCGACCATGAACTTCAGCCCCATGCAGCTCGTCGATGTCGCCCTCATCGTGTTCGCGCTCTTCTATGGTCATTTCCTGCTGATCGCCACCGGCGCCTACGCCGCCGTCTGGATGGCGGGCCGACGCCGCTTTGCGCCCCATCGCATCCAGCAACAGCCCCTGCGCGCCGCGCAGCCGCGCCGCGAGCTTGCCTGGTCGACGCTCTCCATCGTCATCTTCACCGCACTGCTCACCAGTCTCTGGTTCCTGGATCAGCTGGGCTGGACCGCGATCTACTGGGATGTCGGCACCTATGGTGTGCCCTGGTTCGTCGGCCAGATCGTCGTCATGGCCCTCGTGCATGACAGCTATTACTACTGGGCACATCGGTTCATGCATCACCCGGCCCTGTTCCGCCGGGTCCACAAGCTGCATCACGGCTTCCACAACCCGACGCCCTTCGCGAGCTATGCCTTCCATCCCTGGGAAGCGCTCATCGAGGTGGCCTGGATCGCGCCGCTGGCCCTGGTGATGCCGATCCATCCGGGGGCCCTCGCGTGCTACGTGGTGCTGCTCACGGTGCTCAACGTCATCAGCCATCTCGGCCACGAGTTCTACCCGTCCTCCGTGGCGCGCTGGTTCATCACCAGCACCCATCACAACCTCCATCACACACGGGCGCGCGGACACTTCATGCTGTACTTCAACGTCTGGGACCGTCTCATGGGGACCAATCAGCACGACTACGTCGCGGCGATCGAGGAGATCAATGCGCGTGTCCAGGACGCCCGCCTCCGTGAGGGACGGCGCGGACATCACCCGGAGCTGGAATCAGGCGGCGTCGCGGCTGGCGTCGAGGCGGCGTAGGTAGGAGCGATAGTTCGACGTCTCGGCGTCGAAATCGATGTCGACCGGCGGTGCGTCGACGAGCGCCCAGTACCAGGGGCGTGCGCCGACCAGCGTCGAGGCGGGTCTGAGGAACTCGTCCCAGTCGTAGTCGGCGCTGTCGAAGAACTCGTCCACGGACTGATAGAAGTAACCGATCCGCGAGCGCGCCTGCAGATCGGCAAGCACCTCGGCGGGTGCGCCCTGGGCGCGTGCGAAGGCGAGTTGCGCATCGGCACCGGCGTCGTCGATGACCACGAGCCGGTAGAGGACGCCGAGGTCGTCGAGGAGAAGGAAGCCGTCCGGTTCCGCGACCAGGTAGTACTCCACGAAGCCCCGGGTCTCGCAGAGCCGCAGGAAGAAGTCCTCGAAGGCCGGATCGGTGAGGAAGGCGGGTGCGTTGAGCATCAGGGTGCTGCGCAGGGTCTCCGAGATGGCCGCGAAGTACCGTTCCTGGAGCGCGGAGATGGCCTCACGGAGGCGCGGCAGGGCGTCCGGGGCACTCTTGATGATGAAGCGGTCGATCAGGCCGTCGTTGAAGGCTTCGACGGCGACCTTCTCGTCGGCGACGCCGGTGAAGAGGATCTTGCGGACGTGCGGATCCTCGATGCGCCGACAGAATTCGACGCCGTTCATGCCGGGCATGTCGTAGTCGACCACGACGACGGACACGGCGCGGAAGCGATCCGGATTGCTGATCTCCCGCTCGATCAGGGACAGATCGAGGTGGATCAGCTGGGTGCCCGTCGGCTCCCGGTTGGCCTCGCGGTAGTGGCTGAAGCAGCGCTGGTACAGGGGGGGTGTGCGTGGCGTTGCGTTCACGGTGACCAGGGCCCGGTCCGCGGCCTGGAAGGACCGGGAGGCGAGCTGCTCCGGAAGCTCGAGGGCGAGGCTCTCGAGAAACCGGGGATTGTCGTCGACCACGATCACCGTGGTGGGGAAGTAGTAGGGGAAGAGCCGTCCGGGCCGGGTCATGACTGCAGGTTCCTCGGGAAGTTGAGGATGAACCGCGTGAACTCGCCGTGCACGGATTCGCAGTCGATGCTGCCACCGAAGCCGTCCATCACCATGCGACAGAAGGACAGGCCGATCCCCGAGCCGCGCCCTGCGCTCATGGACGAGTAGAAGCGGTCGAAGATCCGCGGCAGCACGCTGGGATGGATCCCGGTGCCCGTATCCATGAAATAGAGACGGTTCTCGCCCACGGCGTTCGGTTCCGTCCAGATGAAGATGTCGCCCCGGCCTGCCTCGGCGACATGGTAGAGGGCGTTCTTGAGCAGATTGAACAGAACGTGGGTGAGCAGGACGTCCGAGCCGTAGAAGGAGAAATCGTGGCCTTCGATGAAATCGACCCGGGCGCGCTCCTCCGGCGTCGCGAAGGGATAGCGGTCCAGGGCACGCAGGACGCAGTCCCGCACCGAGTGGGAACGGAACTCCGAGGGAACGAGGCGCCCACCTCCGGAGTTGATGAGCAGCATGTCGATGATGGTGTTGGCGTACTCGGTCTCGCTGTCGATGCGCTCGAGGGACCGATGCAGGCCGGACAGGTGGGCGCGCCGGATCGGTTCCGCGATCAGTCCGGCGTCGAGCGCCTTCTCGTAGCCGTCCATGAGCTGCGGGAGGTACCGATCCAGTGCCCGGGCATCGGACTTGATGCCGAGCAGCGGTGTGCGCAGTTCGTGGGCGATGTTGCTCCCGACGGAGGCGACGGCGCGCAGCATCTCCTGCTGGACCGCGTCCCGGTGGTGGTTGTAGATGCTGCCGCCGACGATGATGAAGAGATACACCGGCAGGGGGGCCAGATAGTTCTTCTGGATCGCCTCGAAGGGAATCCGGTCGGTGGTCGCGAGGAACAGGCCCCAGGCCGCGGCCGTGGACAGGACGATGGTCAGTCCCATGAGCAGGCCGTCGTCGATGAGCATGAGCAGGAGCACGAAGGCCACGACCAGGCTCATCTGCCACACGAAGGCCGTCTCGCCGATCGCATGCGCGTAGAGCGCGTTCTTCAGCAGCATGAACTGGAAGAAGAAGGGGAGCGAGTAGGTGAGGGCGACCCAGAAGAGTACGGGCATGAGCCGGCGGAGCGGCTCCGGCCAGTAGCGGGTGAACATGAAGGGCAGACAGACCGCCGAGCCGATGAGGCGAAGCGCCAGGTTCTCGTAGTCCTGGGGAAAGAGCTGTTGCCAGATCAGGTAGTAGCTCGGAAAGGTGAAGAACCCCACTGCGGCGATGGCCGCCATGTTGTCCCGCGAGTAACGCAGACTCTCCTCGAGCGACCCGCGCAGGCGGCCGCTCAGTCGCCAGAAGATCCGGGACAGGTCGCCGACGAGTGCGTGGGGCGAGGCGTAGTGCATGAGGGGTCAGTCGAGCAGGACGAGCAGGGCGCGTTGCCGCTCGGGGGGCAGTGTGCGGAAGAGGGCGACGAGCCGGCGTTCGAGCTCTTCCTGTGCCCAGACTTCCTCATCGGCCGAAGCGAACGACGTCGGCTCGTTCTGCCCCGACGGCGGTGCATCGAGCGACGGCGGGTTGCTCGCGAGGGTCTGCTCGAGCCGTGCGACGATTTCGGAGTTCATGCTGCGCCGGTGGTAGCGGGCCACCTCCGCGATCCGGCGACGCATGCCGTTCGGCAAGCGGACCACGAATTTCTCGGCCGTCTTGGAGTTCGTGATGGAGTCGTCGTCCGTCATGGCGCTCGATCTCCGTGAGACGCATGTCCCGGCACGCGCGTGGCAGGTCGCGGATCGCCTGCAGCCGGGTGCGGAGGGCCGCTTCCGGAGGGCCGCTTCCGGACGACCCGTTGCGGAGGACCGCTTCCGGAGGGCCGGTCCCGATCAGTCGGGCCCGCATCCTCCGCCGCCCGCTGCGTTCGTGCCCGCGGGTCGGAACCGCACGATGACATCGAGGATAGCTCAGATCGTTTCGCCGTTCTTCCCGGACGGCTGCGCCGGTGATGGCGCTGTGCCATCAGTGTTGGTCCGACCACCGCATGCAATGATCGCCGTCCGTTTTGGCTGGGGATGAGCGTGGCGTACGCGACGGCGCAGCCCGGAATCGATCGTCCCCGTGCGACCCTATTCCTGGGGCTGATGATCGTGCTCGCGCTCGGCCTGGGCGCAACGCGGCTGTCCTTCGATCCGCGCTATGCGACCTTCTTCGATGCCAATGATCCGCAGCTGCTCGCCTACGAGCATCTGCGCGCGGTGTTCTCGGCGTCCGACACCCTCGCCATTCTCGTCGACCCCGGGCCCGGCGGTCCTTTCTCCGCCGAGAGTCTGAAGATTCTCGAGCGGTTGACGGAGGAGGCGTGGCAGCTCCCCTTCGCGTTGCGCGTGGACTCCCTGGTGAACGTGCCCTGGGTGCGCGCCGAGGGGGACTTCGTCGAGATCTCCCCGCTCGTGGAAGACGCCGGCGCGCTCGATGCGGCCGGGCGCGCGGAGCGGGAGCGCGTGGTCCGGGCCATGCCCGAAGTCTCGGGGCGTCTGCTCGAGGAGAAGGGCCCGCTGACCGCCGTCGTCGTGACCGTGCAGCTCGAGGGCGATCCGCTGGCGGCCACGGATGCGCTGATGCAGGCGGCCCGCGCACTCGTGGAGCGGATCGAGGTGGCGGCGCCGGAGATGGATCTGCGCATCGGCGGCATCGTCGCCATGAATCACGCGTTCAGCGAAAGCTCCGTGCGCGATTCGGCGAGGCTTCTCCCCATCATGCTGGCCCTCATGATCGGAGTTCTGGCGCTGGCCCTCCGGTCCGCCATCGCCGTGGTCGGCATCCTGCTCGTCATGGTCGCTGCCGTGCTCTGTGCGCTCGGTGCGGCGGGCTGGGTCGGCATGGCCCTCACGACTCCCACGGCGATCGCGCCCATCGTCATCGTCACGGTCGCCATCGCGGACGGCGTCCACCTCGCCACGGGGGCCCGCGCCGCGGGTGCGGATCGTCGTGCCGCCCTGCGCGAGGGGCTGCGGGAGAACAGCCTCCCCGTGCTCCTGACCACGGCGACCACGGTCGCCGGCTTCCTCAGCCTCAACTTCAGCGCCGTGCCGCCCTTTCGCGACCTCGGCAACATCGTCGCCGTGGGCGTCGCCGTGGCGGGAGCCTTGTCCCTGACGGTGCTGCCCGCACTCTTCGCACTCGCGGGGGGCCTTCCCCCGGCATCGACCTCGCCGCACGGGGTCGGCGAACGGCTCGTGTCCCTGATCCGCGACCATCGCCTTCGCATCCTGGTGGGCGGCGCAGCCCTGCTGCTGCTCGTGCTGCCGGGGCTCGCCCGCCTGAACGTCAATGACGATTTCGTGGCCTACTTCGACCGCTCCCTGCCCTTCCGGGAGGCCGCCGAACTCGCCGATGCCCGTCTCGTCGGCCCCTACGAGATCGAGTATCAGCTGAGCTCCGAGGGCCCCGACGGGATTCACGACCCCGGCTTCCTGCGCGAGCTGGCGGCCTTCACGAGCTGGCTTCGACGTCAGCCGGAAACGGCCCATGTCCTCGCCTGGACGGACGTCCTGTCACGGCTCCACGGCGTCCTCGATGCGGAGGACGCCTCCGGGGGGCTGCCCCCCGACGCGGAGCATGCCGCGCAGTACACCTTCCTCTACGAGGCGTCGCTGCCCCTGGGCATGGACCTCACCAACCTGGTCGCGACGGACCGGGCCTCCGTGCGCCAGCTCGTGGCCCTGCGGGGGGTCGATGCCCGCGCCGTGCGCGACTTCGAAGCGCGGGCCCAGCAGTGGCTCGCCGCGCACGCGCCGCGCGTGCGCGAACGGCACGGCGGCATCAACCTGATGTTCGCCCACATCTCGGAGCGCAACGTCCGGGCCATGGTGCGCGGCAATCTGCTCGCGGTCCTCGTGATCAGCGCCGTGCTCGGCATCGCGCTCCGATCCGTACAGCTCGCCGGCCTGTCGCTCCTCGCCAATCTCGTGCCCATCACCGCGGCCTTCTCGCTCTGGGGCTGGTGGATCGGCGATGTGGGCCTCGCCCTGGGCACGGCCTTCGGCATGACGCTCGGCATCGTCGTGGACGATACGGTGCACGTCCTGTCGCGCTACCGCCGTCTGCGTGGGGTGCAGGCGCCGGCGCCGGCCATGAACGCCGTCGTCCGGAGCGTCGCGCCCGCGCTGATGCTCACGACGGTCACCCTGGTCGCGGGCTTCGCCGTGCTCGCGGCGTCCAGCTTCGCGATCAACGCGCAGCTGGCGCGGATCACCCTGCTCACGGTGGTGATCGCGCTGGCGGTCGACCTCCTCGCCCTGCCGGCCCTGGTCTCAGGCGCCGCATCGCGCAAGGCCCGGCATGCCCCGGATGACAGGGCCTCGACCGCGGGTTAGGGTGCCGGACGCTCGCCCGTCCGGTGCGCCCCCGCCGGGCGCCTGCGGTGGGCACTCGGCACGGGCTCGCCGGATGCGGACTGCATGACCACCCATTTCCCCGACCAGACCGGTTTCGTCCCGGCAGCGGAAGCGCAGATGCGCCAGGCGGCGACCATCGTGCTGCTCCGCGATTCGAGGCAGGGCCCCGAGGTGTTCATGATGGAGCGCGCCTCGCGCCTGGATTTCGGCGGGCTGCATGTCTTCCCCGGCGGCAAGGTCGATCCCCACGACGCGGTCGGCGAGATGGCGCGTCACTGTCCCGGTCTGTCCGATGCCGAGGCCAGCGCCCGGCTCGGGCTCGCGGAAGGCGGGCTGGCCTACTGGGTCGCGGCGATCCGCGAGTGCTTCGAGGAGGCAGGGCTTCTGCTGGCCTACGGCCCGGACGGCGCGTTCGTCCGCGCGCGCAACGCGCGCTGGGCGGAAGGCCTGCGCCAGCTCAGGCAGGCGGTCAACGAGGGTTCGCGGACCTTCCTCGACGTCTGCCAGCGCTTCGACATGACGCTCGCCGTCGAGCGGGTGCACGCCTTCAGTCACTGGATCACGCCGGAGGGACCGCCGCGTCGCTATGACACGCGGTTCTTCGTCGCCGAGGCGCCGGCGGACCAGGACGGCCTGCACGATGATCGGGAACTGATCGACAGCCGCTGGATCCGACCCGCGGAGGCGCTGGCCGCCCGCGAGCGCGGGGAGATCCAGCTCATCTACCCCACCCACGCGACGCTCGCTGCCCTCGTCGACCTGCCCTCGGCGGCTGCGGTGATCGACCTGGTCGCGAGCGGTGCCCATCGGGAGCGTGTCACCCCCGACGACCTTCTGGCCCGGGAGGGGCTGCAGCCGCCGCCCGGCGGCGCGTGACGCCGCTGCTTTCGCTGCGGGGCGTCACCCGCAGTTTCCATCAGGGCGGAGCGCGGATCGACGTGCTCCGTGATCTCGACCTCGAGCTTCATGCCGGCCAGCGCCTCACCCTCACGGGCCGCAGCGGCAGCGGCAAGTCGACGCTGCTCAATCTCCTCGCCGGTCTCGACGAGGCGGATGCCGGAACCCTGTGCTGGGAGGTCGGCGGTCGGCGCTGGGACCTCGGTGTGCTGGACGAGGACGCGCGGACCCTGTTCCGCCGGCGCCACATCGGCTTCGTCTTCCAGTTCTTCAATCTGGTGCCGACCCTGTCGGCGCTCGAGAACGTGGCCCTGCTCGCGGAACTCAACGGCCTCCCCGACGCCACGGACCGGGCCCGGGACATGCTCCGCACCCTGCAGCTCGGCCATCGCCTCGACGTCTTTCCGGACACCCTGTCCGGTGGCGAGCAGCAGCGGGTCGCGATCGCACGCGCGCTCGTGCACCGCCCTGCGGCCGTGCTGGCGGACGAACCGACGGGCAACCTCGATCGGGAGACCGGCGATCTCGTGTTCGCCGCGTTGCTCGATGCCGTGCGCGAGAGCGGGGCCGCGCTGGTGCTGGTGACCCACGACACGGCCCTCGCCGAGGGCGGTGATCTGCATCTCGACCTCGGTCGCGGCGCATGAGCCTGTTGCTGCGCGCCCAGCTGCGCGATCTCGCGCGGGAGCGCTTCCAGGTGCTCCTGGCCGTGCTGGGCATCGCTGTCGGCGTTGCCGTGGTGGTCGCCGTCGACCTGGTCAACGCGTCCTCCCGGGTGGCCATGGACGTCGCCGGCGCCCAGCTCTCGGGCCGGGCGACGCATCTGCTGGTGGGGCCCGGGGATCGCGTCGACGAGCAGGCCTACGCGGCGCTGCGCCTGGCCTGGCGCGAAGGAGAGGGGCCCCTCGCCGGCGCCACGGCGCTCACGCCCGTGGTCGAGGGCCGTGCACGGCCGGCGGCCCGGGACGACCTGAGCCTGCGCCTGCTCGGTGTGGATCCGATCGCCGATCGGGCGGTCCGCACCCTTGCGCCGGGACTCGAAGGTGATGCACGGCTCGCCGTGCGTCTGCTCACGGAACCCGATGCGGTGCTCCTCGATCGTGCCTCGGCGCGTCGTCTCGGGATCGCCGAGGGCGACATGCTCGAGCTGATGGCCGCCGGCCGCCTGCAGCGACTGCGGGTCGTCGGTCTCCTGGCGGCGAGCGACCGCGTCCTCGGTTCCGGGCTCGTCGTGGCGGACATCGCGACGGTCCAGGAAGTCCTCGGCATGCGCGGCGACCTGTCGCGCATCGATGTCGTGTTGCCGGCGCGCGACGCCGACGGCGTATCGCCCTGGATCTCCCTGATCGAGCGGATCTTTCCCGGGCTCGTGGTCCGCGATCCGGGGCCTTCCGGGGCCTCGCTCGGCGCAGGGCTCGAGCTCATCGCGCGGGCGGAGCGCGACACCGATCTGCGAGCGCTGTCGAGTTCCTTCCAGCTCAATCTCGCCGCGCTCGGACTGCTTGCGCTCGTCGTCGGCCTGTTCCTGGTGCACGGCACCCTGAGCTATTCCGTCTGGCGGCGGCAGCGTGCCTTCGGCCGCCTGCGCGCCATCGGGGTCCTGCCCGCCGAGCTGCAGCGGCTGATTCTGGTGGAGGCCGCCTGCATGGCGGTCGCGGGCACGCTGCTCGGCCTCGTCGGCGGACGCGTGCTGGCGGGAGGTCTCCTGGAGCTGATCTCCGCCACGCTCCAGGGCCTCTACGAGCAGGTCGCCATCGGGGCCCTGGCGCCGGATCCGGTGCCCTATCTCAAGGGCGCGGCGGTCGGACTCCTCGGCAGCCTTGCCGTGGCCCTGCCGGCCGCGCGCCGCGCCGCGCGGACCTCGCCCCGGGCCCTCCTGCTGGCGACGCCCCGCCGGCTGCCCGTGGGGCGCCGCGCGCGCGCGGCCGCGGTCCTGGGCGGGCTGGCGATGCTGGCGTTGACGCCGGGGACCGGCTATCTCGGCGCCTTGCTGGCCATCGCCCTGCTGCTCCTCTCCGCCGCGCTGGTGGCAGGCCCCCTGCTCGGCGCGCTGCTGGCGGGTCTGGCCGGCCTCGCGCGCCATGCACCCGCGGGCACACGCATGCTGCTGCGGGAAACGGTGCGCGGTCTCGGCCGCTCGGGCATCGCGACGGCGGCGCTGGTGGTCGCGATCGCCACGGCGGTAGGCATGGAGATCATGGTCGACAGCTTTCGCGGCAGCGTCGAACGCTGGCTCGAGGGCCGCCTCGCGGCGCCGCTGTACGCGCGCCTGCCGGATTCCGCTGCAGGCACGGAGGCGCTCGAGCGGGTGCTCGAGGCTCTCGACGTGCAGGGCTGGGTGGCTCGCCACGGCTTCGATCAACGCGTGTCCGGGCGTCCCGTACGCATCGTGCTGACCCGGGTCCGGGGCAGCGTTCCGCAGGATCTCGGCCTGGCCCTGCTTGCCGGAGCCTGGCGCGAGGACGGCGTGCTCGTCGCGGAGCCGCTCGCGCGTGCGCTCGGCGTGGACTCGGGCGCCCGCCTCGCCATCGAGACCGGCGGGGGCCCGCTGCAGCTCCCGGTGCAGGGCATCTTTCGCGAATACGGCGGCGGCCGCGGCACCATCGTCATGCCGGCTCGCCTCTGGCCCTCGCCACCGGCGGGTCTGGACAGCTTCGAGATCCACGATGCGCGGGATCCCGACGTCCTGATCGCGGCCCTGCAGGCGGCCGTCCCGGTTGTGGAGCTTCGACGCAACGACGAGATCCTCGCCTTCTCGCTGTCGATCTTCGACCGCACCTTCCGGGTCACCGGCGTGCTGCAGAGCATCGCCGGTGCGGTGGCCGCCTTCGGGCTCTTCGGGGCCCTCTCGGCGCTCGCGCTCGATCGCCGCACCCAGTACGGCGTCCTGCGTACGCTCGGGGTCGGTCGCGCCATGCCCGCGCTGCAGGCGCTGGGCGAGGCCCTGCTGCTCGCCGGCGCCGCCGCGCTCCTCGCCATGCCCCTGGGGATGATCGTGGCGGTGGTCCTCGTGGAGTTCGTCAACGTACGGGCCTTCGGCTGGTCCCTCGACCTGGCCTTTCCGCCGGGCGTGTTCCTGCGCGCACTCCTGGTGGCGCTGGCGGCGGGCGCGGCGGCCGTCTGTCTCCCCGCGGTCCGCCTCTGGCGCGCCCGTCCTGCAGACCTGCTGGCCGATGCCCGTGCGGCTGCCTGACGCCCGCCGCGGCCGCCTGCTGTTCGCCTGCCTGCTGCTGGCGGCGACGCCCGGCCGAGCCGCCGATGCCACGCGACCGGGCATGGACGTCGGGCGCCTGCTCGGCGAGGGAGATCAGGCGGGCTTCGCCCGGGCGCTCGAACCGCGCGCCTTCGTCTTCCCGCAGGATCACGGCGCCCACGAGGACTTCCGCAACGAGTGGTGGTACGTCACGGCCCACCTGGAGGATGAGGCCGGCGCGCGCTACGGCGTCCAGTTCACCCTGTTCCGGCAGGCCCTGGCGCCGCCCACACCCGCCGGGGCCGGGGCCGGGGCGGACGAGAGTGCCTGGCGGACGCGTCAGGTCTGGATGGCGCATGTCGCCCTGACGGCGCCGGAGGCCGGACATGAGGCGGCCGAGCGCTTTTCCAGGGGAGCCCTGGGCCTCGCGGGGGTGCGGGCGAGCCCCTTTGCCGCCTGGCTCGAGGACTGGCGTCTGGAGTCCGCCGGGGAGGACGACCTGTTCCCGCTCCGACTCCGAGCGCGGGTGCCGGATGCGGAGACCCCCTTCGAGATCGACCTGCGGCTCGAGGCGCGCAAGGGGCCGGTCGCCCAGGGCGATCAGGGCCTGTCCCGGAAGAGCGCCCGGGAGGGCAATGCCTCCTACTACTACTCCTTCACGCGTCTGGAGGCCTCCGGACGCATTCGCAGCGCCGAGCGCAGTCGGCCGGTGCGAGGCCTGGCCTGGCTGGACCGGGAATGGAGCACGAGCGCGCTCGATCCCGGCCAGACCGGCTGGGACTGGCTCGCGCTGCATCTCGACGACGGTCGCGACCTCATGCTCTACCGCATCCGCCGCTCCGACGGGCAGATCGACGGCGCGAGTGCCGGGACCCTCGTGGACCAGGACGGCAGCGCCCGCGCCCTGACGCAGGACGACTGGCTGTTCCGCCCCGAGGCCTGGTGGACCGACGAGAACGGCGCCCGCTGGCCCGTCGTCTGGCGTCTGACGGTCCCCTCGGCGGGCATCGACGGCCGCGTCGAGGCGCTCATCGAGGACCAGCTCGATCGCCTGTCCGTGCGCTACTGGGAGGGCATGGTCTGCCTTCGGGGCGAGGCCAGCGGCTGTGGCTTCCTGGAGCTCACGGGCTACGGCGCAGGTGCGGTGACCCGCGCCGGCGAGGGCCGGATCCCTGACGAGGCCTCATCGGCGCCCTGAGCCTCGATTGCTTCGTCCCCCGCGGGCGGGTTAGCTTCGCAAGGTTCATCCGAGACGCCTGGCGTCAGCGCGCACCACGGCCGGGGCGCAGCGAGGATCCGCGATGCTCGTGGTGACCTGCCCGGGCGTCGCGGCAGGGGGCCCAGGGGAGACTTCAGGTGGGGGAGCAACGGGACAGGACCGCGCGCGGCCCCGATCCGAGCCTGTTCCTGCCCGGCGACGCCGGCGAGGCTCCGCCGGGGCCGGAGGCGTCGCTGTCCGTGCTGGTGGTGGACGACCGTGCCGATCTGCGCGAGTCGCTCTGCCGCCTGGTCGCGGCCGAGGGCTATCGCGTCGCGGCCGCGGAAGGCGGGGCGGCCTGCCTCCTCGCGCTCGACAGGGCGCCTGCGGATCTCGTCCTGCTCGATCTCGTGATGCCCGACATGCCGGGGCTCGAGGTGATCGACGCGGTCCGGGAGCGGGGCATCGACACGCGCATCATCGTAGTCTCCGGGGAAGCGAGTTTCGAGTACGCCCAGCGGGCGCTCACGCGCGGTGCGGTCGACTTCATCCGCAAGCCCTACGAACCGGCGGAACTGCTCGCGGCGGTCGCGCGGGTCGCCGATCAGATCCGGCTCGCGCGACGCAATCGCTGGATCGCGGCGCGGCTGGAGCGTTCTGAGCAGCTGCACCGGTTCATCGTCGAGAGCTCGCCGGATCTCGTCTACATGCTCGATGCGGATGGACGCTTCGTGTTCCTCAACGAACGTGTGGAAACGCTCCTCGGCCTGTCGCGGGCGGAGCTGCTCGGGCAGCACTACCGCGCGCTGCTGCCGGCGTCGCAGCACGAGGCCGCCCGCCATGTCTTCGACGAGCGGCGCACGGGCGAGCGCGCGTCGCGAAACGTCGAGCTCCGCCTGCGTCGTCAACCACCGGCCCACGAGCGCGCGGGCGCGACGGAGATCGAGGTCGAGGTCACGGCCATGGGGGTCTATCTGGATGCGTCCATGCCGTCGCCGGGTGGGCGCGTCGGCACCTACGGCATTGCCCGGGACATCTCCGAGCGCAAGCGGGCGCAGGAGATGATCCAGTTCCAGGCGCATCATGATCTGCTGACCTACCTGCCCAACCGGGCGCTGCTGCGTGACCGCCTCGAGCTCGCGCTCGCCCAGGCCCGGCGCAGCGGCCGCCGTCTCGCGCTGATGTTCCTCGATCTGGATCGATTCAAGATCGTCAACGACACCCTGGGACACACGACCGGCGACCGTCTGCTCCGCGCCGTCGCCCTGCGCCTGAAGCAGTGCATCCGGCGAGGCGATACGCTCGCACGCTTCGGCGGGGACGAATTCTGTCTGCTCCTCCCGGAAGTGCGCAGCACCGAGGACGTGCGCGTCATCGCCCGGAAGATCCTCGATCAGCTCTCCGATCCCTTCCAGGTCGAGGATCACGAACTCTTCATCGGCGCGAGCATCGGCATCGCCCTCTATCCCGAGGCCGGTGCCACCGCGGAGTCGCTCATCCAGCACGCCGACATCGCCATGTACGACATCAAGGGCCGTGGTCGGAACGGCTACCAGGTCTTCAGCGAGCACATGAACGAGCGCTTCGCGTCGCGTCTCTCGGAAGAACGCGAGCTGCGCAACGCGCTCCAGAACGGCGAGCTGGAACCGCACTACCAGCCCCTCGTGGACGTCGCCAGCGGCCGTGTGATCGGCGTCGAGGCGCTCGCGCGCTGGCGCCATCCGCAGCGTGGCCTGCTCGAACCCTCGGCCTTCCTGCCCCTCGCCGAGGAAACGGGCTTGATCGTCGCAGTGGATCGCGTGATCCAGCGCCTGGCCTGCCAGGACGTGGCGCGCTGGCGCGCCTGCGGCATGCCCGAGCTTGCACTGTCGCTCAATGTCTCGGCGGCGCAGATCGAACAGGACGACTTCGTCCAGGAGTTCCTCGCGCTCCTCCAGCGAACCGGAATCGGAACGACCGGGATCCGCCTCGAGATCGCGGAGCGCGTCATCATGCGCGACACGGACATCGTTCAGCCGAAGTTCGAGGCGCTCGCGGACCAGGGTGTGGCGATCGGCATCGACGACTTCGGGACGGGCTACTCGTCGCTCTCGCACCTGCAGCGTTTTCCGGTGACCAGTCTGAAGATCGACCGTCGTTTCGTCGCGGAGATCGGGGCCGCGCAGCAGGCCGCGCTGCTCGTCGACGGCATCATCCACATGGCCCGTGGTCTCGGGATCGACATCATCGCCGAGGGAGTCGAGACCGACCTGCAGCTGAACTATCTCCACGGCCAGGGATGCCTGCAGGCCCAGGGCTACGTCTACGCGCGAGCGATGACCGCCGACGCCCTCGGGGCCCTGCTCGCGGCGGGGACGGCCTACGCGTCGCCGAGCGCGGCCTGAGAGGCCCTGCCTGAGAGGCGCTCTACGAGAGTGACCCCGCTTCGTGCGCGCAGTCCGTAGGGCCCGGCCGTGGCGTGCATTCCGGCCTTTGCGTAGAGTACCGGCCTTCCTTCGAGAGCCCACGGTCCGGCCAGGATGAGCGAGCGCGCAACAGGCTTCACGACCCACATCCTGCACGCGGACCGGCACGGCGGGATCGAGCACGGCTCCCTGCACAAGCCCGTGCATACCTCCGTCGCCTACGGCTACGACGACGCCCAGGAACTGGCGGCCGTGTTCCAGGGGCGCCGGGCCGGGTATTCCTACGGACGCCAGTCCAACCCGACCGTCGAAGCCCTGCAGGCGAAGATCACCGGGATGGAGGACGGCGTCGGGACCATCGCCTTCGCGACGGGCATGGGTGCGATCGGCTCCATGCTGTTCTCGCTCATGCGCGCTGGTGATCATCTGGTGTCGTCGAAGTTCCTGTTCGGCAACACCAACAGTCTGCTGCGCACCTACGACGATCTGGGCCTCGCCGTGGATTTCGTCGACGCGACGGACGTGAGGGCGGTCGACGCGGCGCTCCGCGAGGACACGCGCATGGTCTTCGTGGAAACCATCGCCAATCCTCGGACGCAGATTGCCGATCTCGAAGGCATCGGCGCCCTGTGCCGCGAGCGCGGCGTGCTCTTCGTCGTCGACAACACCATGACGTCCCCCTGGCTGTTCCGTCCCGGGTCCGTCGGGGCGGGCCTGGTGATCAACGCCCTGACGAAATACATCGGCGGGCACGGCATGGCGCTCGGTGGGGCCGTCACGGACACCGGCGCCTTCGACTGGAGCGACTACCCGAACATCTTCGAGGGCTATCGCAGTCAGCCTCGCGAGCGCTGGGGGCTGCAGCAGATCCGCAAGAAGGGCCTCCGTGACTTCGGGGCCTCCCTGGGTCCCGAGGCCGCCCACCACATCGCCGTCGGTGCCGAGACCCTCGCGCTGCGTCTCGATCGAGCCTGCGCCACGGCGGCGGCGCTCGCCGCCTTCCTCGACGATCATCCGCGCGTGGCGCGCGTCTACCATCCGAGCCTCGCATCGCATCCGCAGCATGATCGGGCCCGGCGCCTGTTCCGGCATCCCGGCGCCCTGATGAGCTTCGAGCTCGATCCGGCCGTCGACATCTTCGCCTTCATGAACGCGCTCCGGGTGGTGATCCTGTCGAGCAATCTGGGCGATACGCGCACCCTCGCGATCCCCGTGGCCCACACGATCTATCACGAGATGGGCGCCGCGCGGCGGGCGGAAATGGGCATCGTCGATTCCCTGATCCGGGTCAGCGTGGGCATCGAGGACGCGGACGATCTGCTGGGCGATTTCGAGCAGGCCCTGGCGCGTTTCGACTGAGGGCGTCGGCGTGCGCCGACGCACGTGGCAGGAGACGGAGAGGGGAGGGCGAAGACCATGGGTAGACTGGACGGCAAGGTGGTGCTCGTGACCGGGGGCGCCGGAGGCATCGGCCGGGCGGCGGCACGACGCTGTGTCGCGGAGGGCGCGAGCGTGTTCCTCGTGGATCTCGACGAGACCGCGCTCACCACCGCGGCGGCCGAGTTCGGTGATCGTGCGGCCTGGGCCGTGGCGGACGTCGCCGATCCGCAGGCGACGGCGTCCTTCGTGGACGCCGCCGAGGCACGCTTCGGCGGCATCGACGTCCTGCTCGCGAACGCCGGCATCGAGGGCACGGTGGCCTCCATCGTCGAGCAGGACGTCGCGACCTTCGACGCGGTCATGGCCGTCAACGTGCGCGGCGTCTGGCTTTCCCTGAAGTACGGCATCCCCGCGATCGCGAAACGGGGTGGCGGCGCGATCGTGATCACCTCGTCCATCGCCGGGCTCAAGGGCAGCCCCGGTCTGTCTCCCTACGTCACCAGCAAGCACGCCGTGATCGGCCTCATGCGCTCTGCGGCGCTCGAGTGCGCACCGCTCAACATCCGCGTGAACACGGTGAATCCCTCGCCGATCGAGACGCGCATGATGCGCGCCCTCGAGGATGGACTGCTGCCGGGGGATGCCCAGGCCGCTCACGCGCAGATCGCCTCCCGCATCCCCCTGGGGGACTACGGCCAGCCCGAGGACGTCGCGGGCCTCATGTGCTTTCTCGCCAGCGACGATGCGCGCTACCTCACGGGGGCGGTCTACATGGTCGACGGAGGTTCGAGTGCGCTCTGAGCGGCGCCTCGAGGCGATCCCGGCGTTCACCATGCCGGCGCAGGCGCTGCTCGAGACGGACCTGCCCCTGCGCAATCGTCGCCAGGGCAAGGTTCGCGACCTCTACGACGTGACGCTCGCCGACGGCAGCGAGGGCCTGCTCATCGTCGCCACGGACCGCATCAGCGCCTTCGACGTGGTGATGGCCAACGGCATTCCCGGCAAGGGCATCGTCCTGACGCAGCTGTCACGGTTCTGGTTCGCGCACTTCGGTGAGCGCATCGCCCATCACCTGCTGTCCGTGGACATCGACGACGTCGACGAACTTCCTGCTTCGGAACGAGGGCCCCTGCGCGGGCGCATCATGCTCTGCCGCAAGGCCGAGGTGGTGCCCATCGAGTGTGTCGCCCGAGGCTACCTCGCCGGATCCGGGTGGAAGGACTATCGCGAGACCGGCGCCGTCTGCGGCATTCCCCTGCCCGCAGGTCTGCACAACGGGGATCGCCTCGAAACGCCGGTGTTCACGCCGGCCACGAAGGCGGTGACGGGCCACGACGAGAACGTCTCCTTCGAGGACGCAGCGTCCCGGGTCGGGCGCACGCTCATGGAGCGGCTGCGGTCGCTCACCCTGGAGATCTACGGCGCCGCGCGCAGCTTCGCGGCGGCGCGCGGCATTCTGCTCGCGGACACCAAGTTCGAGTTCGGTCTCCTGCCGGGCACCGGCGAGCCGATCCTCGTCGACGAGGTGCTGACGCCCGATTCGTCCCGCTTCTGGCCTGCCGATCACTGGCGTCCCGGTGGCGAGCAGGAGAGCTACGACAAGCAGTTCGTGCGCAACTACCTCGAGACCCTGGTCGCCGAGCAGCGCTGGGACAAGACGCCGCCGGGGCCCGAGCTTCCGGAACCGGTGGCCGCGGCGACGCTGGCGCGCTATCTGGAAGCCTACCGCTGCCTCACGGGGCAGCCGCTGACGTCAGCGTGAGGTCGGGAGGTTCCATGGCGCGGGACGCCATCGACAGCGCGCTGGCGGATCCCCTGGCGCTGGTCCAGGAGCAGGCGGCCTGGATCAGCGAGATCTACGATCAGGCGCTCGCCTTCGTCGTCGCCTATGCCTTCGACATCGTCGGTGCCCTGCTGGTGCTGCTCGCCGGCTACGTCGTGGCGCGCTGGCTCGGTCGGGTCACCCTGCGCTTCCAGGAGCGCCGCAACGTCGACATCACGCTGCGCCTGTTCATCGCGCAGGCGACCCGCACCGCCGTGCTGGTGCTGTTCCTCATCATCGCGCTGGGCAAGGTCGGCATCTCGGTCACGCCCTTCGTCGCGGCCATCGGCGGCCTTGCCGTCGGGGCGAGCTTCGCCCTGCAGGGGCCCGTGTCGAACTACGGTGCCGGCATGCTCATCATCCTCACGCGGCCCTTCAAGGTCGGGGACACGATCCGCGTGCTGGAACAGGCCGGCGTCGTCGAGAGCATCCACCTTGCGGCGACGCTCCTGACCAACGAGGACGGCGAACGGATCACGATCCCCAACAAGCACATCGTCGGCGAGGTGCTCACGAACTCCTGGGAGCACCGCATCGTCGAGGGCACGGTCGGGATCTCCTACGGCGACGAGCCGGAGAAGGCGATCGAGGTCCTGCGCGCGGTGCTGGCCGCGGACCCGGCAGTCGCGGCGACGCCGCCGCCGCAGGTCGGCATCCAGGCCTTCGGCGATTCCGCCGTGGACATCGCCTACCGCTACTGGGTGCCCACGAAGCAGTACTTCGAGGTCCAGTATCGCGTCAACCTGGCCGTCTGGTCCGCGATTCGCGACGTGGGCCTGACGATTCCCTTTCCGCAACGGGACGTTCACCTCCTGTCGCCGGGAAGCGAGGGCGCTCACTGACGGCACCCGGGACGGATTCGGAGCCGATCGATGGATCTGGCGTTCAGCGACGAGGATCGAGCCTTCCTGCGCGAGGTGCGCGGCTTCACGGCGCAGTTCCGCGCCGTCGGCACCGTGTCGCCCCCCGAAGACGCACTGCTCGCGCGCTGGAAGCAGGCCCTCGTCGCGCGCGGCTGGCAGGCCTACAAGTGGCCCCGGGAATTCGGGGGCACGGGCTGGAGTCCGACGCGCAAGTACCTCTGGGAGCGGGAGTGCGGTGCGGTCGCCCTGCCGCCGGACATCGGCGGCATGGGCATCGGCATGATCGGGCCGATCCTCTGCGGGTTCGGAACCGACGCCCAGCGGGCGCGCTATCTGCCCGGCATCCTCGAGGGCACGACCTGGTGGTGTCAGGGCTATTCGGAGCCCGGAGCCGGTTCCGATCTCGCCGGTCTTCGCACCCAGGCGGTCCTCGAGGGCGATCACTACCGGGTGAACGGGGAGAAGCTGTGGACCTCCGATGCGCACAAGGCGGATCGCATGTTCTGCCTGACGCGCACGGACAGCAGCGGCCGCAAGCAGGAGGGCATCACCTTCCTGCTCCTGGACATGCGCGACCCCGGCATCGAGATCGTGCCGATCCGCTCCATCGACGGGCGGCACAGCCTCAATCGCGTGGTGCTGACGGACGTGCGCGTCCCCGTCGAGGATCGCATCGGCGAGGAGGGGCGAGGCTGGATCTATGCCAAGGGGTTGCTGACCCACGAACGCACGGGCCTGGCCTTCGTCGCGGAATCGCGGCGCAAGCTCGCCGTCATCCGGCGCGCCCTGGCCGAGCAGGCTCCCTTCGCGCCGCTCGGGGACAGCGCCTTCGCGCGCAAGCTCGATGCCATCGAGACCGCGCTCACCGCCCTGGAGACGACCGAGTTGCGCACCCTCGCGGAGACTGCAGAGGGGCAGGCGCCGGGGGCGCAGTCCTCGATCCTCAAGCTCGAGGGCACGCGCATCGTCCAGCGTCTCACGGAGCTGGCGGCAGAAGCATCGGGTTGGCTCGCGCTGCCCTATCCGCTGGTCGGCAATGAACTGGCGGAGGCGCGGATCGGCCCGCGCTGGTGCCAGGACGAGATGCAGCAGTACCTGATCGCGCGCTCGGCGAGCATCGCCGGTGGCGCCGACGAGGTGCAGCGCAACATCATCGCCAAGCATGTGCTCGGACTCTGAGGGGAGCCGCCATGAGCCACTACCGTGAGCAGGGCCCCTGGCGTCGGCCGCGGAACACCTCGGCGGACGAGAAGGGCGGCATTCACGACGACGAGACGGCGCGCGCGCTCGGCTTCGAGGGCGGCACGGTCGCCGGCTCGATCCACATGGAGCAGTTCCCGCCCTTTCTCGTCAGCCACCTCGGCGACGCCTGGCTCGAGGACGGATCGATCTCCCTTTATTTCCGCGAAGCGACCTTCGACGGCCAGCCGGTCCGTTGCGTCGGGACCCAGCCCGAAGCGTTGGGGGAGCGCCTGCGCATGGACATCGCGCTGGAGACGGAGGCGGGTCATCGGGTCATGGAAGGGACGGCCGCCCTCGGTGGCGTCGATCCCGATTCGATGCTGGAGCGGCGCCTTGCGGCAGTGCGACCGGCCGAGTCCCTGCGCGTGCTCGCGGATGTGGTCGTCGATCGCTGGTGTGAGCCGATCCCGGTGCGGATTCCCGAGGCGGACATCGATCGCCAGCTGAAGGTGGTCACGGAGCCGATGGCCATGTTCGGCGCGCCGGGTGATCCCGCGCGAGTGCCGCCGCTCTCGGTGCTGATCCACGCCATGCGCGCGGTGGAAGGGCCGATCGCGCCCACCCAGGGCCCCTTCGTCGGCCTGTTCGGTGCCATCGAGGTGACCTATCTGGCCGGACAGCCGGTCACCGGGCGCGACTATCGCCTCAGAGGGCGTGCGCGGGCGCTTTCGGAAAGCCCGAAGACCGAGATCTTCTGGATGGAATCGATCCTCGAGGATGCGGCGACCGGGGAGCCCTGCGTCCGCATGCTCAAGATGGATCGGATCATGAAGGCCTCCTCGCTGCTCTGGGCCGACGCCGGCGCCTGAAGGGCTTCTTGGGGGACCGGCGTCCGCTTCAGAGATCCGGGAAGGCCCGCACCAGGGCGTGCAGAGGTTGCAGCAGTTCCGGAACCCGCGCATTGGGCGACTGACCGAGACGGATCGCGAGCAGGTCCTTTTCCGGGGCCAGGAGGATGCGCTGTCCCTCGTAGCCGCTGGCGTAGAAGTGCCGCGGATCCTCCGCTTCGATCCACCAGTGGCTGCCGTAGCACTCGCCCTCCGTCTCGTGCGTCGGCGTCCGTGCCTCGTCGATCCAGGCCTCCGGCAGGAGGGGCTGCCCGTTCCAGACGCCGCCCCTGAGGTAGAGAAGGCCGAAGCGCGCGAAGTCGCGGGCCGTGCAGAAGCAGAAACTCGATGCCTTCCAGGTCCCGGCCGGATCGAACTTCGGGGTCGCGGAGTCCATGCCCAGGGGCCCGAACAGCCGCTCCTGGAGGAAGGCGCGCATGCCCGCTTCGCCGCCCCCGACGAGCGTGCCGAGGGCGCGGGCGAGGATGTTCGTGGTGCCGCTCGCGTAGTTGAAGGTCGTGCCCGGTGCGTGCAGCAGGGGCTTGCCGGCGGCGAAGGCGGCGACGTCGTTCCGGCCGCGCTGCCAGAGCATCTCGATCACGTCCGAAACCCCTGCGTCGACGTAGTCCTCGCGGAACTCGAGGCCGGAGCGCATGGCCAGCAGCTGACGCCAGCTGATCGCGGTGCGCGCGTCGCCCGGCGATGACCACTCGGGGACGGGAGCCGGTGCATCCGGGTCGATGCGGCCCTCGGCGACGAGGAAGCCGATGCTGGCCTGCAGCATGCTCTTGGCCATGGACCAGGACTGCAGGGTGCTGGTCGCATCGATTCCCGGCCCGTAGTGCTCCAGCACCAGCCGGCCGCGATGCACGACGAGCAGGGCGTGGAGGTCTCCGTCGTCCGGCCCGAGTCGGGTGAGTGCCTCGATCGCGGCCGCGAAGCGCGACCGGTCGAGGTCCTCCGGTAGCGCTGCCGTCGGCCAGTGGTCGACGGGCCAGGCGAGGTCCTCGGGCTGTCGTGGAAAGGGCGGGCGAGTGGCCATCGCGTGCTCCTGCAGGTGAGGCAGGGAGTGTAGCGCGCGCCTCAGGCGGACAGGGTCGACACCGGGCCGACCGTGCGCGTGACACCGTCGTCGTCGCCGAAACGACGGCGCAGTCCTTCGGCGAGGAGATCTCCCACCTGGCGCAGCAGGAGCTGCGAGCGCGCGCTGGGGCGCGCGACCACCCACAGATCGAGATGAACGGCTTCGCTGGAGTCCGTGAGCACGGGGACCAGGTCCGGTGTCTGCTCGGCGAGGAACACGGGGAGCGCCACCACCCCCCAGCCGGCGACCGCAGCCATGCGCTGGGTCTGCAGGGAGTCGGAACGGAACACGACCCGGGCCTGCGGGATGCGCTGGCCGAGCCGCTCGACCGCCAGGGCGAAACGCTGCTCGGACGCACCGTCGACGAACCAGTGACCGTCGAGATTGGCGAGCGTCGGCAGGCCCTGGGCATCCACGTAGGCGCGGCTCGCATAGGCGGCCATGGGCAGGGCGCCGGCGCGTCGGCACAGCAGGTCGCTCTGTTCCGGGCGGACGTGGCGGACCGCGATGTCTGCCTCCCGCTCGAGAAGGTTGAGGAGATCCCCGGAGACGAGGATCTCGAACTGCCGTTCGATCTCGCCGGAGAAGTCCTGCAGCGGTCTGAGCAGGTCCGGGATCAGGTCGGCGAGGACCTCGGCGACGGTGATGCGGACCTTGCCGGCGGCGCTGCCCTTCATGGCGTCCGAGACGGCCTCGAAGGCGAGGGCGTCGTCGAGCATGCGTCGGGCGACCTCGGCGAGGCGCGATCCGGCCTCGTTCAGGGCCAGCCCGCTGGCGGTGCGCTCGAAGAGCTGCATGGCCAGGGCGTCCTCGAGCTGCTGGACGTGGCGGGCGACGGTGGGGTGGGCGAGCTTCAGGTGGCGGGCGGCGCGGGCGAGGCTGCCCTGGTCGACCACGGCGACGAAGCTGCGGATCAGATTCCAGTCCAGGCGGGACAAGGGACGCATGGGTGGGCTTCCATGTTGCGCCGCACACTCGTTGCTATCGAGAGGGGTGCACATATTCGAGAAATGCTTTCTACGTTACGTTAGTTCCCAGGTCAAGCGCATGTTGTTACTTTGCGTAACGTGTACAGGGGACGTCCTCCCTCCCTCCCCCCACCCCTGACACTGGTGCCAAGGAGTTCGCCATGAACAAGCTCGCCCTGATCGCTGCGACCGCACTCACCGCCGGCCTGTCCGTCTCCGCCCAGGCCCAGCTCAGCTCGCCGGCCGAGGCTCGCGGCTATGACGCCTGCCTGTCCGCTGCCGAGACCGATTACCAGGGTCTGGTCACCAAGCGTGACTACTTCATCGCCAAGCAGGACGCCAGCAACGTCTACTACATCAACGCCACCGCCTGGGAAGGCAGCGACCGCGTGCCGGTCCGCGTGTTCTGCGAGACCAGCCCGAACGGCCGCAAGCTCGTGAACTACTCCGCCACGGCCGGCCGCTACGCGCTGTCCGAGCAGGGTGTCGGTGAGGTTCTGGCTGTCAGCGAGTGAGCCCGGGGCGGCCGGTGCCTCCCCCGGCCGCCGTGACTTGTCTCGCCCTTGCGGGTCGTCGCCTTCCGGCGGCGACCCGCTCTTGTTTACGGCCGAAGGCGCCTGAAGGCTGGCTCCGCCAGCGCGAAGTCGCGATCATGGCGGACGTCCAGGCCTGATCCCCGGTACTGCGTGCAACGCCCCTCCCGTTCCGTGACCAGCGCCCAGCAGGGCATTCACCCGAGCCTCGGAAGACGTGTTCGTCGGCATCTCGCGGAGCCCTGGCGCCGACCGGTCTCCACGCATACCCGGGATGCGTTCCTGCGTGCGGCGGGTCGGGTGCGCGGCCACGAGGGGGACATCGTCCTCGACTCCGGCTGCGGCACGGCGGCGAGCACGGTGATGCTCGCGGAAGGCCATCCCGAGGCGCTCGTCATCGGGGTCGACAAGTCTGCCGATCGTCTGGCGCGCCAGCCACTGGGCGCCCTCCCGCCCAACCTGCTGCTCCTGCGCGCCGATCTGCAGGATTTCTGGCGCCTGGCGCAGGCCTCGGGCTGGCGCATCACGCGGCACTGCCTCTTCTACCCGAATCCCTGGCCCAAGGCGGCCCAGCTCACGCGTCGCTGGCACGCTCACCCCGTGTTTCCCGCCCTGCTCGCCCTCGGCGGTCTGCTCGAGCTGCGCTCGAACTGGCGCCTGTACCTGGACGAGTTCGCCGCAGCGCTCGCGATCGTCGGGATTCCGGCCCGCATCGAGCCCGTCGGGGCCGATGGCACACCCGTGTCCCCCTTCGAGCGCAAGTATCTGGCGAGCGGGCAGCAGTGCTGGTGTCTCCGCGCTCGTCTCGCCATCGAGACCGACGGCGCGTTGCGGAATGCACTTTCCTCGAGTGTTGCAGCGGTCCCGGGCGGACGGCCTCGTCGATCAGCCGGAGCCGCCTCGGAATGAGGCGTGCAGCGGCGTCACGGGCTCCGCGGCTCCATGGGAATCGTCCCGGCGGCACAGTAGGATCCCCCGTGGGGAGCGGATCGCGGGGGGCCGTTGGACTGGGGAACCTATCGTCGCCTCTGCGATCGTGGTGACGTGCTCTCGCGCCACCTCCTGGACGCGACCGCGGGACGTCTGCGCGAAGCCGGTGAGTGCGAGCTGGCGGACCGGCTCTCGGCGCTGACGGCTGCCGCGCCCATCGCCAGACCGGCCGATCACCGGGGCGGTCCCGAAGCCGACTTCTTCCAGGTCGCCCTCGGTCCGCAGGACGCGCGCCGCGTGCTCGCGATCGTCGGTGCGCCCCGTTCCCCGGCGGCGAACGGGGGCACACCGCACGCGCACCGCGTCGTCTGGCAGGAGTACGTCGACTGGATCGAGGGTCGCCATCCCCGCGCCGGGGAAGGCTGGGCGGATCCGGAGGAGCAGAAATGAAGGGCATGCTCGACGGGGTGCGGATTCTCGATCTCTCGGCGGTGATTTCCGGGCCCATGGCCACGGGCATGCTCGCGGACCAGGGCGCCGAGGTGATCAAGGTCGAACCGCCGGAGACGGGGGACATGACCCGCGGCCTGGGGACGCGTCGCGCAGGCGTGACGGCCATGTTCGCGACCGTGAATCGCAACAAGCGATCGATCGCCCTGGACCTGAAACAGCCGGAGGGCATCGCGACGCTGCTGCGCCTGGCAGCCCACTGTGACGTCTTCGTGCAGAACTTCCGCCCGGGGACCGCCGAGCGCATGGGCCTCGGCTACGAGACGCTGCGCTCCGTCCGTCCGGACGTCATCTACCTGTCCATCTCCGGCTTCGGGGAGGACGGTCCCTACGCGGGTCGCCGCGTCTATGACCCGGTCGTGCAGGCGGTCACGGGCATGACCGATGCCCAGGGGCGCCACGACCACGAGCCGCGCATGGTCCGCACCCTCGTCTGTGACAAGGTCACCGCCCTGACTGCTGCCCAGGGGCTCGCGGCGGCGCTCTTCGCCCGGGAGCGGACGGGCGAGGGACGCCATCTGCGGCTGTCCATGCTCGATGCGAGCCTCTACTTCCACTGGCCCGACCTGTTCTGGAATCACACCTTCGTCGGCGAGGACGTCGAGTTCCATGCGGATCTCGCGGATCTCTTCGGCGTCACGCGCACGGCGGACGGCTGGATCGCCGCCATCACCGACGGCAGTCAGGACTTCTCCGGTCACTCCACGGCCGAGGCGCTCGCGCTCCTCGATGCCCACGACCTGCCCTGCGCCCCGGTCAACCGGCTCGAGGACGTGCGCGAGGATCCGCAGGTCGTGCATGCGGGATCCCTGCTGCGCACGCGACATCCGCGCGCTGGCGAAATGGTCCAGCCCCGGGCGCCCCTGAACGATCCGGCGCTCGAGACCATTCGGCATGCGGCGCCGGCACTCGGCGCCGATGGCGCCGCCGTGCTCGGGGAGGCGGGATTCACGCCGGCGGAGATCGATGCGCTGCGTGCCGCGGGAGTACTCCGTTGAGCGCGACGGCGGGCGTGCCGAGCGCCGTCGCGGTCTACTGCGGCTTCCGACCGGGTGGCCGCCCGGCCTTCCGGGCGGCGGCCGTCGAGTTCGGGGCGCTCCTCGCCCGGCAGGGCGTCAGCCTCGTCTACGGGGGAGGCGGCCGCGGCATGATGCGTGCCGTCGCCGATGCGGTGCTCGACGCCGGAGGGACGGTGATCGGCGTGATTCCCGAGTCCCTGGTGGCGGCGGAGGAGGCGCACACCGGCCTGCGCCCCGGCACCAGCGGATCGCGCCTGGAAATCGTCGCGTCCATGCACGAGCGCAAGGCGCGGATGCTGGCGCTGGCCGATGCCTGTGCGGTGCTGCCCGGGGGCATGGGGACTCTCGACGAGATGTTCGAGGTGCTGACCTGGGCGCAGCTCGGCATCCATGAGAAGCCCTGTGGCATGATTAATGTCGAGGGGTATTTCGACGCCCTGCTGCGGTTTCTCGACGAGGCCGTGGCGCAAGGCTTCGTCAGCGAGACGGACCACGCGCGCCTGCGCGTCGCGTCCTCGCCGGAGGCGCTGTTCGCGCTGCTGTCCTGATGGCGAAGGGCGCAGGAACTGGAGGGGGAGACGCATGGGGGCAGAACAGGACGCGCAGGCCGTGGTCAGCGGCTTCATCGACGCATTCAATGCGCTCGACCTGGAACGGATCATGGCCTGCTTCCACGACGACGCGGTCTACCACAACATGCCCATGACGCCGGTTCAGGGCACGGGCGCCATCCGGGCCGTGATCGAGGGCTTCGTCGGCCTGGCATCGGAGATCGACTGGGTGGTCCTCGGCACGGTCTCCGACGGCAGGGGGCGCGTCATGAACGAACGCCTCGACCGCTTCCTGATCCAGGGCCAGTGGCTGGAACTGCCGGTCATGGGTGCCTTCGAGGTGGACGCCGGGCGGATCCGGGCCTGGCGGGACTACTTCGATCTCGGCGTCTTCCAGCGCCGGCTGGCCGAGATCCAGGGCCATGCCGGCTGAGCCGGCGCGCGGATCGAGGTCACCATGAGCCGCGTGGACGTGAAATCGGAAGTCGCCGGCAGCGTCTGGGAGATCGCCGTCGCGGAAGGCGAGGCCGTTGCCGCCGGCGCGACCCTGATCCTGATCGAATCCATGAAGATGGAGATTCCCGTCGAGGCGCCGGTCGCCGGCATCCTGACCCGCCTCTGCGTGGCGCAGGGAGACGCGGTCGACGAGGGTCAGCTCATCGCCGTCCTGGATTCCCCCTGACCACGAGCGCGGCTCGCCGGAACGCGAAGGGCGCGCGACCATGGCGCCCTGCAACCGCCGACCGTCCCACGCTCGCTCATACCCGAAGCCCGGCTGCGGAATCGTCGCCGGAGGAACGTCCGAGGAGAACGTCATGAACGATCTGGTCGAGGTCACCATCGAGGCGGGCGTCGCGGATGTCCGCCTGAATCGTCCCGACAAGTACAACGCCCTGTCCCCGGACATGTTCGATGCGATCGTCGCGGCGGGTGAGCGTCTGGGTCGGGAGGCCGGTGTGCGCGCCGTCGTGCTGTCCGGGAACGGACGCGGCTTCTGCGCCGGGCTCGACTTCTCGAGCTTCCAGGGCATGGCCGATCGCGGAGGCGCCGAGGCTGCGACCGGCGCTGCAGCCACGGGCGCGCTCGCGCGCGATTCGGAGCGCCCGGAGAATCGCGCCCAGCGCCCCGCCTACGTCTGGAAGCGTCTGCCCGTCCCGGTGATCTGCGCCCTTCACGGCGTCGCCTACGGCGGCGGCCTGCAGGTCGCCCTGGGGGCGGACATCCGGCTCGCAGCGCCGGATGCGCGCCTCTCGGTCATGGAGATCAAGTGGGGCCTGGTGCCGGACATGAGTCTCACCCAGACCCTGCGTGATCTCGTGCGCCTCGATGTCGCCAAGGAACTCACCTTCACGGGTCGGGTCCTCGGCGCCGAGGAGGCGCAGCGTCTCGGACTCGTCACCCGCGTCGTCGAGGACCCGCTCGCGGCCGCCCTCGACATGGCTCGACAGATCGCCGGCAAGTCGCCGGATGCGATCCGCTTCGGCAAGAAGCTTCTCGAGGAGAGCTGGCATGCGGACCCCGCCACGGGGCTCGGCCTCGAGGCGAGCCTCCAGGCCTCGCTCATCGGCTCGCCGAATCAGCTCGAGGCGGTGAAGGCGAACTTCGAGGACCGGGCGCCGCGCTTCGCGGACCCGGCCGCCTGAGACGCCGGGCGGCGCGGCGATGAGCCAGACCGATGGAGCGCTGCGTCGCGTGGTCGTGATCATCCTCACGAGCACCTACCGGATCCGCGGCGAGGTCGCGCTCGCCGAGGGGGAACGGATCACCGACTACGTCACCGCGGCACGGACCTTCATTGCCGTGACCCACGCACAGGTGCGCACCACCGAAGGGGCGCTGCTGTTCGATGCGGAGTTCCTCAACGTGCATCGCGACCACATCGAGGTGATCGCACCGGAAACGCTGACCCGGGGTCCCTGACCGGGCCCGAACGAGGAAGCGCGATGTCCTGGGAGGAAGAAGCAGCGGAGATCCGCCGGCGCCGCGCCCTGGCGCAGGCCCAGGGGGGGCCGGACGGGATCGCTCGGCAGCACGACAACGGCCGTCTCACGGTGCGCGAGCGGATCGCGCAGCTCGTCGACGAGGGCAGCTTCCAGGAGATCGGCCGCGCCACGGCGACGCCGGAGTACGACGAGGACGGCACGCTCGTCGGCCACACACCGGCGAACTACGTCCTCGGCCATGGTCGCCTGGACGGACGCCCGGTGGTCGTCGGCGGCGAGGACTTCACGCTCAAGGGCGGCTCGCCGAATGCGTCCGGTCTGCGCAAGAGCATCTATGCGGAACATCTCGCGGTCCGCGATCGCCTGCCCCTCGTGCGCCTCCTCGAGGGGGGTGGGGGCAGCGTGCGCGGCGGCGGCAAGACCGGTGCCACCGTGGGCGAGGCGGTCTACGCCGAGCCGCGCTTCCGCATCATCGCCGAGGCGCTGTCGCAGGTGCCGGTCGCCTCGGCGGCCCTGGGCCCGGTCGCGGGCTTTCCCGCCGGCCGCCTCGTGGCCTCGCACTTCGCCGTGATGGTCCGCGGGACCTCCCAGGTCATGGTCGGGGGGCCGGCGCTGGTGGAGCGCGCCCTCGGCAAGCCGATCGACAAGGAAGCGCTCGGTGGTGCCGAGATCCATGCTCGCAGCGGTGTGGTGGACGCGGTCGCGGACGACGAGCCGGGCGCGCTCGCGCTCCTGCGCCGGTTCCTGTCCTTCATGCCGGACAGCGTCTGGGCGCTCCCGCCCCGACGCGCCTGCACGGATCCGGTGGATCGCTGCGACGACGACCTGATCCGCATGGTGCCGCGGAACCGTCGCCGCGCCTTCGACATGCGTCGCATCGTGCGTGCCGTGGTGGACGACGGTGAATTCCTCGAACTGGCCGCGGGCTACGGTCGTGGCCAGCTGGCCGGCCTCGCGCGCCTCGCCGGTCAGCCGGTGATGGTCCTCGGCAACGACTGCCGGCACTACGCTGGTGCCATGAGTGCGGACGGGGCCCGCAAGACACAGCGCATGATCGAGCTGGCGGACACCTTTCACCTGCCGGTCGTGAACTTCGTCGACGAGCCCGGCTTCATGATCGGCCCCGATGCGGAGCGTGCGGGGACCATCCGCTGCGGCATGGGCGCCGTCGCAGCGGCGGCGACGGCCCGGGTCCCCTGGGCCTCCGTGCAGGTCCACAAGACCTTCGGCGTGGCGGGCGCCGCGCACCATGGTCCCGACGCCTATACGCTCCTGTGGCCCTCCGCGGAGAGCGGAGCCCTGCCCGTCGAGGGCGGCGTCGCCGTCGCCTATCGCCGCGAGATCGCCGCGGCCGAGGATCCGGAGGCCCTGCGCGCCGAGCTCGAGGAGCGGCTCCGCGCCAGCCGGTCCCCCTTTCCCTTCGCGGAATCCTTCTCCGTGCACGAGCTGATCGATCCGCGGGAGACCCGGCCCTTCCTGTGTGCATGGATCGATCGCGTGCAGTCCCGCCTCGAGTCCCTGCGCGGCCCCGTGGGCTTCGGCTTCAGGCCCTGACCCGACCGTCCCCGGGCGGTCAGCGCCTGCTCGTTCCGCGTCCTGTACAATCGTCGCCGCCGAAAACCAGGCCCTCGCCAGCGTCGCGGCGCCGGGGCCCCGTCATGGGAGCAGGTTGAGCATGTCCATCAGTTTCGAAGGCAAGGTCGCGATCGTCACCGGCGCCGGAGGCGGCCTCGGCCGTTGTCACGCGCTCGACCTCGCTGCGCGCGGCGCCAGGGTCGTGGTCAACGACCTGGGTGGCGCCATGGACGGCACCGGCGGTTCGTCCGAAGCGGCCATGGCCGTGGTCGAGGAGATCAAGGCGGCCGGTGGTGAAGCGATCGCCAATGGCGGCAGCGTCTCCGACGAGCAGGGCGCCCGGTCCATGGTCAAGGACGCCATGGACGCCTGGGGCCGTGTCGACATCCTGATCAACAACGCCGGCATCCTTCGCGACAAGAGCTTCGCCAAGGTCACCCTCGACGACTTCCGCATGGTCGTCGACGTGCACCTCATGGGCTCCGTGATGGTCACCAAGGAGGTCTGGCCCATCATGCGCGAGCAGGGCTATGGTCGGATCGTCATGACGACCTCGCCGTCCGGCCTCTTCGGCAACTTCGGCCAGACCAACTACGGTGCGGCCAAGCTCGGCATCGTCGGCTTCATGAACACGCTCAAGATCGAGGGCGCCAAGAACAACATCCACACCAACGCCATCGCGCCCGTGGCCCTCACGCGCATGACCGAGGGCCTCATCCCCGAGGCAGCGGCAAAGAACCTGGGGCCGGAGCTGATCACCCCCGCAGTCACCTACCTGTGCAGCGAAGGCGCACCCAATGGCGTGATCGTCCAGGCGGCCGGTGGCAACTTCTCCATCGCGGCCATCGTCGAGAACCAGGGTGCCAATCTCGGCGCCGAGGCGACGGCGGACGACGTCGCGGCAGCCTGGGACCGGATCACGGATCTCACCGGTGCCAAGCCGCGCAACATGCTTCAGCTCGGCGGCTGAGCGCGCCCCTGTCGGCCGGGCGATCCGCCCGGCCGACGCACGAGGACGAAATCTCCATGGTTGCCGTACTCATGTCCCTCGTCCTGGCGATCTTCCTCGCCGGCGTGGCCTGGTTGCTCGTCGGCAGTCGCCTGCGCCTCGATCCCGACCCGCGTCAGAACGACATCCTGAATCTCGGGGTCTACGTCGCCGTGGCCTTTCTGCCCATGTTCGCGGTCGTCTACTACGGCCTGGCCTGAGCATCGCGAGGACCGGACATGCACCTGCCGCTCGATCCTGCAACCGTGAAGGGCTTTCTCGATCCGGAGGAAGGCGAGGCGCTCTACGACCATGCGCGGAGCGCTCCGGGGGTGGCGCCCTGCCTGGAGATCGGCAGCTACTGCGGCAAGTCGACGCTCTATCTCGGCGCAGCCTGCCAGGCGCGGGGCGCGGTGCTGTTCGCCGTGGACCATCACCGTGGTTCCGAGGAGCACCAGCCGGGGGAGGCCTACCACGATCCGGCGCTCGCGACGGCGGACGGGTGCGGCGTGGACAGCTTCGGGGTCTTCCGTCGGACCCTGCGCGAGGCGGACCTCGAGGACACGGTCGTGCCCATCGTCGCGCCGTCCGCCCTGGCGGCCCGGGCCTGGTCGACGCCCCTCGCCCTGGTCTTCATCGATGGCGGACACAGCATGGACGCCGCCCTCACGGACTACCGCTGCTGGGCGCCACGGCTCATGACCGGCGGCATACTCGCGATCCACGACATCTTTCCCGATCCCGCCGACGGGGGGCGCCCGCCCTTCGAGATCTGGCAGCTCGCCCGCGCCTCAGGACTGTTCGAGGAACTCGCGATGGTGAAGACGCTCGGCCTGCTGCGTCGTCTCGGGTAGTTCGACGCGGGTGAACAGCCGTGCGGCAGGCGTGGCGCCGGCCAGGGCATCGGCCGCGAGCAGGATGGCCGCTGCGGTCCAGGTCGGCCGCTCCGCCGGCCAGAGCACGTCCTCGACGAACTGGTGGCCGGTCCAGTAGGAGCCGTCCGCGTGCCGGTAGTCGTGCAGCCAGCTGAACACCGTCTCGGCCTTCTTGGTCTCGCCCGCGGCGAGCAGCGCGAGGGTGAGTTCGCAGGACTCGGCGATGGTCACCCAGGGCTGATCCGCGACGCAGCGGCAGCCGCGGCGCGGTTCGACGAAGGTGTTCCAGCGCCCCGCGAGGCGCTGGCGGGCCTCGCCGTCCCGGAACACACCGGTGAGCACCGGATAGAACCAGTCCATGGAGAAGCGTGCCTTGCTCTCCCAGCTGCGATCGAAGCGTTCGGGCTTGTGGCGCAGGGCACCGCCGAGGCGCGCCCTGGCCTCGATCCAGCGCCGGGGATCCTCGCCCAGCTCCACGGCCGCGCGGATCGTGCACTCCAGGCTCTTGTAGATCGACGCACATCCGGTGACGAGCGCGTCCTCGTCGACGCCCTTGCGGAGGTCGAGCGCCCAGTAGATCTCGCCGTGCGCGGACTGGTGGGCGAGCACGAAGTCCATGGCCGCGGACACCATGGGCCAGTGCGTCGCGAGGAAGCTTCGGTCCGCGGTGATCAGGTAGTGGTGCCAGATGCCGGTGGCGACGTAGGCGACGAAGTTCGTCTCCACCCGGGTCCCGTCCTCGACCTCGCCGTCCCGATAGGACACGAACCAGCTGCCGTCTGCGCGCTGCGTGCGGCGCAGCCAGTCGTAGGCCGCGGCGGCCTCCTCGTAGCGGCCGCCGATCGACAGGCCCATGGCCGCCTCGACGTGGTCCCAGGGGTCCACGTGACCGCCCTCGAACCAGGCCACGGCGCCGCTCGCGTGCTGGTGCGCGGCGATGTAGTCCACGGTCGGTGCGAGATAGCCGCTCGGGTACAGGCCGCCGGTCACGATCAGGCGGGTCACGAGGTCTCCATTGTCGAGGGTGCTCGGGCAGCCGCGCGCGTCGGCAGGGTGCCGCGGTGCCGCCCGGGCTTGTCGAAGTACATCACCACGCTCTTGCCGAAGACGGGATCGAGCAGCCGTTCCAGGGTCCGGGTCGTGCGCGGTGCCTTCATCAGATCCCAGACGAGCAGGCGATGCCAGCTGCGTACCAGTGCGGATGCGTCAGCGGCCTCGTCGCTGCCTGCGGCGCAGCGCAGCCACCAGTAGGGGACGTGCAGCGCGTGGGCGCCGTGCCGCGCGCGTGCCTGCAGCCCGAAGGTCTCGATCACCCGCGCCAGGTGCCGCGCATCGACGATGCGGATGTGGCCCCCGGGCGCTTCATGGTAGGGATCGGAGAGGAGCCAGCATAGCCGCTCGGGCCAGGCGCGGGGCACGCTCACGGCGAGGCGCCCACCGGGGCGGAGGACCCGGTCGATTTCCGCGAGGACCCCGCGGTAGTCGTGAATGTGTTCGAGGACCTCCGAGCAGATCACCACGTCGAAGCTGGCGTCCGGAAAGGGCATGGCGAGAGCGCTGGCGCGCAGGAACTCGACCTGCGCGCCCTCGGGTGCCTGCCCGGAGAAGTCCGCCTGCCGCGCGCGCGCCGTGGCGAGATCGCGGGCGGAGAGATCCAGACCGACCGCGTGAATGGGCGCGCGCAGCCAGGCAGAGAGCGTGTGTCGCCCCTCTCCGCAGCCGACGTCGAGGAGCGTCGTCCCCTTGCCCAGGGCGAGACGATCGAGGTCGATGGTCTCGAGGCTCACGCTGTGGTCCGGTGACGTCTGTGGGTCAGCAGCGTCCGGTAGTAATCGGCGAGTCGCTGCGCGGCCACGGGCCAGCTGAACTGCTCGACGACCCGGCGCCGTCCCCGTGCACCGAGGCCGGCGCGTCGGCCCGGATCGGCGAGCAGCGCCTCGATCGCTTCGGCGAGGGCGCCCGCGTCGCCGGGCGGGACCAGGCATCCTGCGTCGCCGACGACCTCCGGCAGGGCGCCGCCCCGGGTCGAGACCACCGGCGTTCCGCAGGCCATGGCCTCGCCCGCGGGCAGGCCGAAGCCCTCGTAGATCGAGGGCACGACGGCGAGTGTCGCTTCCGCATAGGCGGTGACGATCTGTTCGCGGCTGAGGCCGTGTTCGAAGCTGACCCGGTCACCGAGGCCCAGGCGCTCGATGAGCGCGCCCGTGTCGCTGTCGTCCCGAAGGCGCCCGATGACCCTCAGGCGAAGGGACGGATGGCGCGGCGCGAGCCGGGCGAGCGCCTCGAGGAGATAGCGCAGTCCCTTCAGCGGCGCGTCGGCGCTCGCGACGGTGAGCAGCAGATCCTCACGCCGGGTGATCCCGGGCAGGGGTCTGAACTGATCCGTGTCGATCCCGTTGTGGATCACCTCGATGCGCGTCGCTGGAATGGCGAAGGCGTCGGCGATGTCGCGCCGCGACGCCTCGGACACCGTGACGATGTGGTCCAGGGCCCGGACCACGCGCTCCTGCATGCCGATGAATGCATGCCAGCGTCGAATCAGCAGCCGCGCCTTCCAGTCCGCTGCATGCGCGAGGGCGATGTCTCGGTCACGCTGGATCGGATGATGAATGGTCGCGACCACGGGCAGACCGAGGCGCTGCAGTCGGAGCAGACCGCTGCACAGGCTCTGGTTGTCGTGGACGAGGTCGTAGTGGACGCCTTCCCGCTGCGCATCGGCGAGCATCCATTTCGCGACGCGGCGGCCGAAGGTGTAGGGCTCCGGAAAGCCCCCCGTGAGCATGCTGAAGTACTCGAAGAGATCGGTGCCGGAGCGGAAGTGTGCCGGCCGCAGGGCCGTCACGTGGTTCGGCGCCGCGTAGAGGTCGAGACTGGGCACGGGGCGAAGACGGATGTCGTCATCGAGCTGGGGATAGGGCGGGCCGGAGATCACGTCGACCTGCTCGCCGAGATCGGTGAGCGCGCGCGCCAGGGCCGAGATGTAGATGCCCTGACCGCCGCTGTAGGGGTTGCTGCGATAGCCGAGCAGCGCGATGCGCAAGGGTCTCCGGGCCGGACGTCGCCGGGTGCTCCCGGCCTCCGGGCCCCTGGTCGACAGATCGACGCCGGCCGAATCCATGGCTCGCTTCCTCACCCGTGGGACCACACCGGGAGAGGGGGTGGCCGATCAAGCGGCGATTCTAGAGCGCGGCTGCGCTCATGGCCAATCAGCGACCGGCCAACTGCTTGATCGAATGGGCTTTCTCTCCAGGGATCGCAGCCGGTGCCGCGCGATGCTGGTCAGGATGCTCGAGTGCAGTGCATGCTGGGTCAGTGAAAGCTGAGAGGAGCTCATGATGGCGCTCGTGGAACTGCGCCTCCTGCGCACGCTCGTGGCCCTCCGGGATACGGGCAGTCTGGTCGAGGCCGCGGAACGGGTGAACCTGACCCAGTCGGCGCTCTCGCACCAGATGAAGGACCTCGAGGACCGCCTGGGCAGTCCACTCTTCGTCCGCAAGACGCGGCCCGTGCGCTTCACCGGTGCCGGGCGGCGCCTGCTCGCCCTGGCCGATCGCGTCCTGCCCGAGATCCGCGCTGCGGAGCAGGATCTCAAGCGCCTCGCCGGCGGTGAGGCCGGGCGCCTGTTCATGGCCATCGAGTGTCACAGCTGTTTCGACTGGCTGCTGCCCGCGATCGAGGCGTTCCGCGACACCTGGCCGGATGTCGAGCTCGATCTGTCGAGTGCCTTCAGCTTCGAGCCCCTGCCGGCCCTGGCGCGCGGCGATCTCGATCTCGTCATCACGTCCGACCCCCTCGACATCGTCGGCCTCACCTATCTGCCCCTGTTCCGCTACGAGGCGGTGCTCGCCGTGGCGCCCGATCACGCCCTCGCGCGCGGGCGACGGGTGGACCCCGAGGCCCTCGCCGACGACGTGCTGATCAGCTATCCGGTGGATCGGGATCGCCTCGATGTCTTCACGCGCTTCCTCGATCCTGCCGGGGTGGCGCCGCGGCGCGTGCGGACCGCCGAGCTGACGCCCATGATCGTGCAGCTGGTCGCGAGCGGCCGGGGTGTGGCCTGCCTGCCCAACTGGGCGCTGACCGAGTACGTCGAGCGGGGGGTGGTGCGCACCCTGTCCCTCGGGCGCGACGGGCTCTGGCCCGTGCTTCACGCGGCCGTGCGCACGGATCAGGCGGATGCCGCCTTCATGCAGTCCTTCGTGGAGGTGGCCGCGGAGACCTGCTTCCGCCGGCTCGTGGGCATCCGCCCGGCGCCCCGTGATCCGGAGCTGCGCGCGACGACCGCCGGCCTCTGAGCCGGACGCGAGCGCGTCGCCGGGAGCGCATCGACGGCGCGCCGCGCGCCTCAGGGCACCAGGACGCTGAGGGACCAGGGTGCGTCGTCGTCGGTGCCGCGCTGCCAGCGCCGGCGTCGATGCAGGGCGTCCGCACCCGTGAGCTGCAGGCACTCGACGGTGTGGATCTCGAGCAGGACGCCCTGGGCGCTGTCGGGCATCGACGGCTGCGCACCGAGCTCGTCGTCCAGGTCCGCGAGCGCCGACTCCAGGGAGGCCTGGTCGGGCGCGATCCCGCTCTGCGGGCGCCCGCGATGATGCAGGTGATCCAGCAGCTTGCTGGTGCGTGGCCGCTGCTGCCAGCTTTCCGCCAGGCGATCCCGCGCCATGGTCCGGGTGCGCGCGCTGAGGCGCCATTGGCGCTGCAGGGGTGCGAACCAGGTCGCGAGCTGGCAGTGGCCGTGCCGGGCCAGGTCCATGGCCTTCGGTGAGGTCGCGGACAGGAACAGGGCGAACTGGTCGTCGACCTCGCGCAGGACCAGGGTGCGCACCGAGGGTGCGCCTGCGGCATCGGTGGTCGCCAGCCAGCAGAGCAGCGCATTCGGGTCGCCGGCCGCGCGCGCCGCGGCCCGGTCGGCTCGCAGCAGCGTGAGTGGGTCCCTGTCGGCCGCGTCTTCCGTCGGCGGACTCTCAGGCACGGTCGTTCGGCGGCGGTGTCACGGCGGGGCGCGCAGGCGCCGGGCCGGAGGTGGGGCTCACAGGCGCACTTCCCGGCCGGTCCGGGTGATGTCCGCCAGGGGCGCGGGTGCGAGTTCGCGCTGCTCGAGGAGGATCCGGTAGAGGTAGCCGTGCGCGCTGTGCCGGACGGCGTCCTCGATCATCCCGTCGCTGTCGGCTTCGCGCGCGCGTGCGAGGAGGCGCTCGAAGGTGAAGATGATGTGATTGCTGTGTCGGGCGCGGACCTCGGTCCCGTAGAAGAGCGCGTGACGCTCGGCGTCGTCCTCTTCCGAGACGTAGAGCTCGAGAAGCTTGCGCGCGAAGACCTCGGGATCGCCCCGCTTCTGATCCGCCCAGAGCTGGCCGAACTCCTCACCGGAAACCCTGTCCGTGCCGTCGCTCCCCTGCGAGGACATGAACAGGAAGCCCGCGATCGATCCCAGCTGGCCGTGCACGCGTTCGGCGAGCTCCAGGAAGGTGCCCTGGCGCGCATGGCGCTCGTTCGCGGCGATGGTGCGCGACTGGATCACGGCCTGCTCGGCGGTGCGCTGGACCTCCCGGAGCTGGCGTCGCAGGGCATCGGTGTTCTGCGAGAGCTCCTTCTGCTGGAGGAAGTAGCCGATCACGAGCCACAGGAAGGCGAGGGGTGCGAAGGCGCCCTCCAGGAAACTGCCGAGCACGTCGGCCGGCTGGTCGAGGAAGGCGCGCCAGCCGAGGTGCCAGCTGACGTAGGCGGCCCCGAGGAGGAGCCAGACGGCGGTGATGCCCAGCCCCAGCCAGACGCGCCAGTCGGGACCGATGTCGTCTTCGGTGGCGGGCAGGAACGGGGATTCGGAAGTCGCACCCCGGGCGTGGACGGCTGGAGTCTCGTCCACCGATGCCGGATGCGTCATGGCGCCGTGCGCTGCGGGTCGATCCGGCGCCCGGTCAGTCTCCGCTGCCGGACTCCGTCGGCGCGCTGGCGTGGTCCTGCGCGTTGCGACGCAGCTCCGCGATGTCGCGCTGGATCTCGCTCAGGCGGAACACCACGTCGGGGAGCTGATCCATGATCCGCCAGATCATGTAGGCGATGCCGAGCAGGACGAGAAAGGACAGAAAGGACATCGAGAGGCACTCCGGCTGACGGGATCCAGGCTTCACGGGGCAGGCGCAGCCTCGGGGGACTGGCCGGGACGCATGCTGTCGCCGCCCCCGACACTCCGGGCGTCATTTAACGCGAACCTCCCGAGGGGGGCAAATCGTTCCGGCGGCCGATGGCGGAAGCGGCGACCCACACCCGGCTGTCCGGGCGCGGCGCCCGTGCGCGGAGGCTCGACGATCCGCCAGGGCCGTGTCGCCGATGGCTCAGGGCGCGTCCGGTGACGGCCCCGGGTCCGGCTCCTTCGCGGCTTCGGAGAGCGCTGCTTCGAGCTGTTCGAGGACGCGGACCAGCTCTTCGCCGGCGCGACCGAGGGCGCCGACCAGCTCGTCCGCGAGCGCCTCGCCCTGTTTCCGGGTCTCCTCGACGACCCGCGGTGCCAACTCCTCCGCGAACTGTTCGGAGAACGCCTCCGCGAAGGCCTCGGCGGTGCGCGCGAGTTCCTCCGCGCTGGCCCCCGCGGCTTCGGTCAAGCGCTTCGCGGCGTCCCGGATGCGCTCGCCCGTGGCCGCCAGGCTGGCCTCGTGCGCCCGCTCCAGGGTGTCGTCCACGGCGACCAGCCAGCGCCCGTCCTGGCGCCGCAGCACGGTGACCGTCTCCACGGCCCAGCTGTCCGGCGACGCCTCGGCATCCTCCTGGCGAGTCTCGAGATACAGGCGTGTGGGCAGGAGTGCGAGCGTGGCTTCGGCGGGGACGTCGAGGCGCTCCACCTCGGCGCGCGCGACCTCGAGCTGCTGCAGCCGGCGCGCGAGACGGGAGGGGTCGCCCTCGACCCGGGCCATGGTCATGGCGCGGTCGAGGTCGCCCCCGGCGAGCGTGTCCCAGAACGCCTGCGCCTGCTCCGCCGGCGTGGGGGTTCGCCCGCAGGCGCAGAGGCAGCACAGGACGAGGAAGGACAGGGGCATACGCATGATCGCTGCAGACACCGGTGACTCCCGGTCCGATTCCCAGGGCGACCAGTATAGGGCTGCCGTCGCGGAGCGGGCAGATCGCCGCGCACGCTCCGGCGGAGGGACCGGTCAGTTCACCGACTTCGGTGTGAGCAGCATGCGTCGACGCACCGCTCCGGGCGCGAAGCCGCTCGCATCGCGGCTCTCGAGCAGGGCGGCGCCGAAGGTCGGAAGGTTGTCGATGCGGTCCTCGGCGCGGTCCACGAGAAGGTTCAGGAGGTCCGTGAGCCCCGGGTTGTGCGCGATCACGAGCAGCACGGCGACGGGCGCGACGGCGCCGATCCGCTGCAGGAGACGATCGGCATCGGCCAGGTAGAGCTCCGGAGGGAAGGAGGTCCTGCGCGGATCCACGAGGCCGGGCACGAGGAAGGCCAGGGTGTCCCGGGTGCGCCGGGCCGGGGAGCAGAGCACCTGATCGGGCCTGGGCAGCAGGTCCTGCAGCCGTGGGGCGAAGTGCGCGCCGTCGCGAACGCCCCGGGCGGACAGGGGACGGTCGAAATCAGCCAGCGTCTCGTCCTTCCAGGAGGACTTGGCATGACGGAGCAGGATGAGCTGCCTCGTCACGGGGCGATCCGGGCGGCCAGGCGCGCTTCCCGCCGTGCCAGGCTCGCCCGCAGGCGCGCGTGCCGTACGGGCGTCAGCGGATAGGACCAGACGAGGTAGAGCGCGGAGCCGAAGAACAGCACGGGCCCCATGGTGTAGACGATGCGCAGCGTGAGGACGCCGAGCGCCGTGCTGCCCTCCACGCCACCTGCTGCGTCGAAGCCGAGCAGGCCCACGGCATTCAGGGACGCGCCCGTTCCGAAGGCGATCGCCAGTTTCACGGTCATGCCCATGAGCGCGAAATAGGCGCCGGCACGCCGTCCCCCGGTGCGCATGCTGTCGATGTCGACCACGTCCGCGAGCATGGCCGCGGGCAGGAACTGGAGCCCGCCGAAGCAGAAGCCCTTGACGATGAAGAGCGCGAAGAAGGCTTCGTAGTCACCGTAGCCGAGGAAGAAGTTGGCGGCGGACACGCACCCCACGGTGATCAGCGTGCACATGAAGGCGCGGTGCTTGCCGATGCGCTGGCCGAGACCGAGCCAGAAGGGAATCGCGGCGATGCCCGCGAGGAAGTACAGGAAGTAGGCGCTGCCGATGGAGCCGAGGCCGATGATGTCGCGAATGAAGAACAGGGAGACCGCATTCCGGAAGGCCTCGCCGAAGTAGACGAGAAGCGCGATCAGCAGCACCCGCTTCATGGGGCCGTTGCGCGCCACCATGCGCAGACCCTCGCGCAGCGGCACGCGGGTCGTCTGCTGCCAGCGTGGCTCCGCGACCCCGAAGGCGACCAGGGATGCGCAGACCGGCAGCAGCGCGATGACGGTGATCGCCAGGCCCTCGAGCACGGGGCCGGTCAGCGCCGCCCGGGGGATCTTCGCCGTGCCGGCGGGCGCTTCGAAGCCGGCTCCGGGCAGCCAGGACAGCAGGGTTCGCCAGGCGTGGTCCGCCACGCCGACGAGGCCCGTACCGCGGTCCGCCATGATCTCCACGATCATGGGCACGGCTGCCGCGATCATCAGTCCCGCGAGCACGTAGACCTCCCGCGCGGCACTGACCCGTGAACGCTGGTGATAGTCCGGCGAGAGTTCCGCGCCCCAGGCGGCGTGCGGGAGCTGGATCAGGGTCGAGCCGAGGAAGAACAGCGTCAGCCAGAGCAGGAAATAGATCATGCCGGCGCCCGCCGGCGGCACGAAGAGACACCAGGCACCAAGCATCATCAGCGGGGCGCCCGCCAGCAGATAGGGCCGTCGTCGTCCGATGCGGGTGCGGGTGTGGTCCGAGAGTTCGCCGATCAGTGGGTCGGTGATGACGTCGCTCAGGCGCGCGAGCATGAGCAGGGTGCCGACGGTCGCGAGCGGCAGGCCGAGGGCTCCCGCGTAGTGCGCCGGGATCCAGATCGACAAGGGATAGCCGATCACGGCCAGGGGCAGGCCCATGCTGCCGTGCAGCCAGACCGTGCGGGTGCTGAGGACATCGGTGGGCGCAGACGGCTCAGCGCCCGTCGACGCGGCGACGGAACGGTTCATGGTATCCCTCCCCAGGGCGAGGCACCGATACTACCCCGTGAGGCGCGCGCTCCGCAGGGGGCCGTCGTGCGGTCCCGTCAGGGGCCCGGGGCTGGATCGCGCAGCCGCGGCAGGCCGCGGAGGATCAACCAGAGCGCTCCCACGGGGTAGCCGAGGAGCGCGAGGGCGACGCCCCAGGGCAGGGCGCGAAGGGCACTGCGTTCCACGAGGGCGATGACGACGCTGAAGCAGAGGACGCCGAGATAGAAGTCGGCGAGGGTGACCTGCCCCCAGCGCGTGGCGGTGACCGCTTCCGTGCCCTCGGTGCCGACCTGCAGGAGGGTCGTGCCGAGCAGGATGCAGAACGCGAGTGCCGCGACGGCGAGAACGGCCTTCAGGATCATGCGCGCTCCACCTGCTGCGAGTCGCCGTCCGGCGGCGTATCGGCGCTGCCGAAGCGGGTGCCGAAACGCTCCCGGCGCCGATACGGGAACACGTCCATGACCCGGCCCGCGCGGATCGTGTCCTGGAGGCCGCGCCAGTAGTCCGGATCGAAGATCTCGCCGTGCAGCTGCGTGAACAGACG
>JAZBPI010000004.1:0-7212 GCA_036351555.1 Pseudomonadales bacterium | reverse complement strand
TGGCGCTTCCAGCTGCCGGCCCTGGCCGCCGCGGGCTACCGCGCCATCGCGCCGGATCAGCGCGGCTACGGGGTCACCGATCGGCCGCAGGCCGTCGAGGCCTACGACATCCACCAGCTCACCGGCGATCTCGCCGGGCTCCTCGACGCTCTCGAACTCGACCGCGCCCTCTTCTGCGGCCACGACTGGGGCGGCGGCGTCGTCTGGTCCATGGCCCAGCTGCATCCGGATCGCGTCGCCGGCGTCATCGCCCTGAACACGCCGCAGAGTCCGCGCCCGCCGGTCGATCCGATCACCCTCATGCGTGCCAGCTTCGGCGAGGAGTTCTACATCCTCCAGTTCCAGGAACCGGAGCGGGCGGACGCGCTGCTCCTCGAGCACGTCGAATCGGTGTTCCGCCTCTTCTACAGCCGGGCGGAGATGAGTGCCGAGGAATTCACCGCCCTGCCCGCCGAGCAGCGCCGCCTGAGCATGCTCGACGCCGTGGCCGCCTTCGATCCGGCGACGGCGCCGCCCTGCATCATCGACGAGGCCGCGCTCGCCGTGTTCACGGAGACCTTCCGCCGCACCGGCTTCACCGGCGGCATCAACTGGTACCGCAACATCTCGCGGAACTGGGCCACGACCGCGGACGCACCGACGCGCATCGAGGTGCCCGCGCTCATGATCTCCGCCGCGAACGACGTGGTCCTCACGCCGGCCATGACCGAGGGCATGGAGGCGCGCGTGCCGGACCTCGAGAAGCACGTGATCGCCGACTGCGGCCACTGGACGCAGCAGGAGAAGCCCGCGGAGACGAACGCACTGATCATCGACTGGCTGCGCCGGCGATTCCCCGCCGACGCGCCCTGAGGGAGGGAGCAACAGATGCAACTCACCGACGTGAGCTATCGCGTGGAGGACGGCGTGGCCGTCGTCACCCTGGATCGACCGGACAAGCTCAACGCCTGGACCGGCGGCATGGATGCAGGCGTGCACGCGTGCATGAAGGAAGCGAGTGCCGACGACGCCGTGCGCGTGATCGTGCTCACGGGCGCCGGCCGCGGCTTCTGCGCCGGCGCGGACATGGAGAACCTGCTGTCGATCCAGGCGGCAGCGAAGGACGGCGGTGATGCCGGCGTCGCCGGCGGCGCCGAGGACCGGCGCATCGACCGCGCCGTGCCCGAGGCCTTCGGCGGGCGCTACTCCTACTTTCCCTCCGTGCCCAAGCCCGTGATCGGCGCCATCAACGGCGCCACGGCCGGCATGGGCATGGCGATCGCCCTGTTCACGGATCTGCGCCTGTGGTCGAGCGAAGGCCGCATGTCGACGATCTTCGCCAAGCGCGGCCTCATCGCCGAGTGGGGCCTCACCTGGACCCTCAATCAGCTCGTCGGGCCCGCCCGCGCCGCCGACATGCTCTTCTCCGCACGCTTCGTCGGCGCCGAGGAGGCCCTGCGCATCGGCCTCGCGAACGCCGTCTATCCCGCCGAGTCCTTCATGGACGACGTCATGGCCTACGCGAAGAACATGGCGCACAACGTCTCGCCGCGCTCCCTGCGGGTCATGAAAAACCAGCTCTGGAACGACGTCTTCGGCGATCTCCAGAGCGCCCTGGATCGCGCCGAGACCGAGATGAAGAAGACCTTCGGCACCGAGGACTTCAAGGAAGGCGTCGCCCACTTCCTCGAGAAGCGCCCCGCGCGCTTCACGGGGCGCTGAGGCGCCCGGTCGCGACTGAAGTCTGCTCCCACAGTGGGAGCACGCTTCAGCGGCGATCGATTCCCCACGATCGAAGCCGCAACCGTCGCCGCTGAAGCCGGCTCCCACGGGAACAACGCCACTGTGGGAGCCAGCTTCAGCGGCGACCGGGCGATGCCCCGCCCGAGGACGTCAGGGCAGGGTCACGACGACGCGGGCGGTCGTGTCGAGGGCCCCATCGTCCACGAGGGGGCGGCCGTCGTCCCGCGCCGCGAGCGCGAGGACGAGCAGCCAGGCAGCGAAGACCACCAGGGGTGCTTCGAGGCGACGGAGCTGCCGCAGCGAGGCTTCAGACATCCAGGACCTCCTTGCCCTCGGGCCAGGAACGGGCGATGCCCAGTGCTTCGAGCATAGGATATCTGTTCCGCTTTGCAAATCCGCCGCGTGCCGTTCGGTGGCCCGCGCCGAGCAGTCCATCGCCGCCCGGGGCGGCGCCCGGCTCCACGACGCACCCGCGCGCCATCGCCCTTCGCCTGTACAGCGCCGCCCCCCCACTCGATAATCGCGCGTCCCTGCCGGTCCCTGCTGCCGGTGCCGTCCGTGCCACCGGAGTCCCCGTGACCGCTGCCGAATCCCCTGCCCTGCCCGCCGCCGCCCAGTCCGTCGAAGCCGTCCGTGCCGGCCTCGAGGCCGAGCGCTACATCTGCTCGAAGCAGATCGCCACGGCGGTCTACCTCGCCATGCAGCTCGGCAAGCCGGTGCTCATCGAGGGCCCGCCGGGTGTCGGCAAGACGGAGCTCGCCAAGACCTCGGCGCGCATGTTCGATCTGCCGCTCATCCGCCTGCAGTGCTACGAGGGCCTCGACGAAGCCAAGGCGCTCTACGAGTGGAAGTACGGCAAGCAGCTGCTCTACATCCAGGTGCTGAAGGAGCAGCTCGCGGACGTCCTCGACGGCGCCAAGGGCCTCACGGCCTCGATCGCGCGGCTCCACGAATTCGGCGACGTGTTCTTCTCCGAGGAGTTCCTCGAGCCCCGGCCCCTGCTCCAGGCCCTGCGCGCCGTGGACGGCAGCGTCCTGCTCATCGACGAGATCGACAAGGCGGACCAGGAGTTCGAATCCCTGCTGCTCGAGATGCTCTCGGACTTCCAGGTCTCCATTCCCGAGATCGGCACCGTCAAGGCGAAGGGCCGCCAGCCGCTCGTGTTCCTCACCTCGAACAACACGCGCGAGATCTCCGACGCCCTGAAGCGGCGCTGCCTGCACCTGTACATCCCCTTCCCGGATCCGGCCCTGGAGCGCGACATCATCCATGCGCGCGTGCCGGAGATTCCCGAGACCCTGCGCCGCCAGCTCGTCGCCTTCGTGCAGGAGCTCCGCGATCGCGACCTGAAGAAGATCCCCGCGATCAGCGAGACCATCGACTGGGCGCGCACGCTGCTGCTGCTCAATGCCGATGCGCTGGACACGGAGCTGGTGCGCGACACGCTGAACGTGATCCTCAAGTTCCAGGACGACATCGACAGCGTCGGCCCGGAGCTCCACGGCATCATCGACCGCGCCCAGCGCTCGCGCTGACGGCGACGCCGTCGCGCCCGTGGAACGTTCCCTCGCCAACTTCATCCGCGCCCTGCGCATGGCGGACGTGCGCGTGTCCACGGCGGAGACCCTGGACGCCTTCCGCACCGCGGAGGTCGTCGGCTGGCGCGACCGCACCCTGCTGAAGGACGCCCTCGCCCTGGTGCTGCCGAAGACCCACGACGAGAAGGAGGCCTATGACGCCTGCTTCGAGCAGTTCTTCCGCGTCGAGGACTTCCGCACGCACGCCGATGCCGCCGCCGACCCCGACGGCGCCGCGCAGGACGACGGCTCGGCCACGAACGATGCAGACGGCGATGCACAGGGCGATGCCTCGGACGCGGGCGGCGGCGGGGAAAGCGCCGGCCAGGGCGGCGAACGCCGCGGCCCGCCCGCCGGTGGCAGCCCCGGCGCCCCCGGCAGCGGCCAGGACGGCGACGAGCGCAGCGAGCTCGAGGCCCTGGTGCATCCCGGCGAGCTCGCCGACGCAGGCTCCGCCCTCGGACGCATGCTCATGGAGGGCGATCGCAGCGCCCTCGCCATGGAGATCGCCCGCGCCGCCCGCGAGGCCGGCGTCGAGGAGATCCGCGTCTTCACCCAGAAGGGGCTCTACACGCGACGCATCATGGACGGCATGGGCCTCGGCGACCTGCAGGAGGAGATCAGCCGCCTGCACCGCAGCGCCGAACTGCCCGACCGCCGCCTGGCGCTGGAACTCGAACGGCGCCGCGACGGCCTGCGCGAGCAGATCCGCGACTACGTCGAGCGCCAGTTCCTGCTCCACGCCGACGCCACGGGCGCACGCCTGCGCGAGGAGCTGCTGCGCACCGTGAAGCTGAGCAACGTCGAGCAGCGCAACATGCGCCATCTGCGCAGCATCGTGCAGAAGATGGCCAAGCGCCTGGTCGCCGCCCACGCGCGACGCCGGCGCATCACCCGCCGCGGCCAGCTGCACGTGCCGCGCACGATCCGCCAGAACCTGCGCCACGACGGCAACCTCATCGATCTGTCCTGGAAGTCGAAGAAGATCGAGCGGCCGAAGGTGTTCGCCATCTGCGACGTCTCCGGCTCCGTGTCCTACTACGCGCGCTTCATGCTCATGTTCCTCTACAGCCTCGAGGAAGTGCTGCCCAAGGTGCGCGCCTTCGCCTTCTCGTCAGACCTCGCCGAGGTGACGGACCTCTTCCAGCGCGAGGACATCGACGAGGCCATCGCCCACACGCTGCACGACTACGCGGGCGGCTCCACGGACTACGGTCAGGCCTTCTCCGATTTCCTGCGCCTTGCGGGGGACGATCTCGACCACCGCTCCACGGTGATCATCCTCGGTGATGCCCGGAACAACTACGGCGAGGCGCGCACGGAGCTGCTGCGCCGCATCTACGACCGCAGCCGCCGCGTGCTCTGGCTGAACCCGGAGCCGGAGCTGGCCTGGGGCGGCGGCGATTCCGAGATGAACCGCTATCGCGCCCACGTGCATCAGGTGGCCGTGTGCAACAGCCTCCAGCACCTCGAGCGCGTCGTCAGCGACCTGCTGCGCAGCGCGAACTGAGCAGGACACCGAGCCGCCACCGCGGCCGGAGACGGGAGCGCCCATGCGCAAGCGACCGTGTTGAAGCACCTCGGGGCGACGTCCGGGATCGTCCGCGCCGCGCTGCTTGCGCTGCTGAGCCTGGGCAGCGCCGCCGTCCCGGCGATGGAGTTCGACTATCCCCCGGACGTGCGGCCCATCCTCGAGCAGCGCTGCATGGTCTGCCACGGCTGCTATGACGCGCCCTGCCAGCTCAAGCTCGACGACTGGCTCGGCGTCGGCCGCGGCGGCAGCAAGGAAAAGGTCTACGACGGCCGGCGCCTGATCACGGCGCAGCTGACGCGCCTCTACGAGGACGGCTTCACGGAAGAGGAATGGCGGGCGCGCGGCTTCCATCCGGTGCTCGAGGATGCCGACCCCGCCCAGGGCGTGCTGCGCCGCATGCTCGCGCTGAAGCAGGCGCACCCCCTGCCGACCACGGGTGTGCTGCCGGACAGCTTCGACTTCCGCCTCGACCGGGAGCAGAGCTGCCCGCGGCCCGATCAGATGGACGCCTACGCCGAGGCGCGCCCCGAGCAAGGCATGCCCTTCGGCTTCCCCGGGCTCGACGCCGAGGAGCAGGCCGTGCTGACCCGCTGGCTCGGCGCCGGCGCGCCGGGCACTCCGGTGCCGGTGCCTTCCGCCGCCGAGCAGGCGGAGGTGCAGCGCTGGGAAGCCTTCTTCAACGGCACGAGCCTGCGCGAGCGGCTCATGGCCCGCTACATGTACGAGCACCTGTTCATCGGCAGCCTGCACTTCGACGATCTGCCGGAGCGCAGCGGCTGGTATCGCCTCGTGCGCTCCCGCACGCCGCCGGGGCAGCCCATCGATCTCATCGCCACCCGGCGCCCCTTCGACGATCCCGGCACGGCGACCTTCCACTACCGTCTGCAGCGGCGGCAGACGGCGATCCTCGACAAGCGCCACATGCCCTATGCGCTGAACGCGGCGCGGCTGCAGCGCTGGACCGCGCTCTTCCTCGACCCCGACTACCGCGTGACCGCGCTGCCCGGCTACGACCGCGACACCGCCGCCAATCCCTTCGCGACCTTCGCGGAGCTCCCCGTGGAGAGCCGCTACCGCTTCATGCTCGACGAAGCCCACTTCACGATCATGGGCTACATCAAGGGACCCGTATGCCGCGGCCAGGTGGCCCTGAACGTCATCGACGACCAGTTCTGGGTGGCCTTCATCCGCCCGAACAGCCAGGCGCCGGACCAGAAGGCCGCCTTCCTCGCCGAGCAGAGCCGCAACATGGTCATCCCGCGGCCGAAGGGCGGCCCCGTGATCACGCTCCTGCAGTGGCGCGAGTACGCCGCCAATCAGGAGCGCTATCTCCAGGCCCGGGCGAAGACCATCGCCGAGGTCGTCGACACGGGCGCCATCGATCTCACCCTCGAGCAGCTCTGGGACGGCGGCCCGGAACGCAACCGCAACGCCGCGCTGACCGTCTTCCGCCACGGCGACAGCGCATCGGTGGTGAAGGGCTTCGTGGGCGCGCGGCCGAAGACCATGTGGTTCATCGACTACTCGCTGCTCGAGCGCATCCACTACCTGCTCGTCGCCGGCTTCGACGTCTACGGCAACGTCGCCCACCAGCTCGAGAGCCGGCTCTACATGGACTTCCTGCGCATGGAGGGCGAGCTGAACTTCCTGCAGTTCCTGCCCATCGAACGCCGTCCGGTGCTGCGCGACCACTGGTACCGCGGCGCCGAGGACCACGTGCGGGACTTCATCGCCTCGCCGGAGACGGCGCCCTATCAACGCGACACGGCGATCCCCTTCCGCAGCGCGACGCCCGAGCGCGAGCTCATGGACCTGCTCCGGAGCCGCATCGCCGGCGCCGCCGAGCACGACTGGATCGCCGCCGACGACGAGGCCTTCGCGGCGCTCGCGGGCGTGCAGAGCGCCGCCTTCAGCCATCTGCCGGAGGTCGCCTTCGTGCAGGTGCTGGCACGGGACGGCAGCAGCCGGGCGCTCTCGCTGCTGCACAATCGGGCGCACACGAACATCGCGCGCATGTTCGGGGAGGACGAGCGGCTCGTGCCCGAGGAGGATACGCTCACGGTCGTGGAGGGACTGATCGGCGCCTATCCGAACATGTTCTTCCAGGTCACGGACGCGCAGCGCGCGGAGTTCGTGCGCGCCCTGCTGGCGCTGGAGAGCGACGCCGACTACGGCGCGCTGGTGCAGCACTACGGCGTGCGCCGCACGGCGCCCTGGTTCTGGCGCGTGAGCGATGCACTCCAGGACCTGCACCACGCGCGCCGGCCCGTCGAAGCGGGAATCTTCGATCTGAACCGCTACGAGAACCGCTAGCGGGCTGCTGGGATTCCGGTTCAGCCGCCTGCGTTCGCGGGCCATGGATGGCCCGCCCGCGCATCG
>JAZBPI010000003.1:0-38129 GCA_036351555.1 Pseudomonadales bacterium | reverse complement strand
TTCTACGCACCGAGCGCGAGCCACAATCCGCTGCGCTGGGTGCTGCCCGTGACGCGGGATCTCTGCGTCGGTCCGCCCGGCCGCAAGTTTCTCTTCGGTGGCGTCGGCCTCGCGTCGTCCGTGAGTGCCATGGAGCGTTCCATGGGTCGCCCGCTGATCTGGGCCACCGCGCAGTACCTGTCCTATGCCGAGCCCGACAGCTTCGTCGACATCGACGTGCGCGCCCCGATCCAGGGCAACAACGTGACCCAGGCCCGCGTGGTCGGCCATGTGGGCGAACGCGAGATCTTCACGGTGAATGCGGCGCTCGGCGCCCGCGACGAGATCCATCCCCGACAGTTCGCGGAGATGCCCGCCGTCCCCACACCCCGCGACTGTGACCCGGCGCAATCGCCCTTCCGCGACGACGCCGATCTCCATGCCCGCTTCGAGATGCGCCCGATTCCGCGCGACCCCGGCGAGGACGAGGGGCGCGCGCGCATGTGGATCCGCCATCGCGACGGTGCCGAGATCACCTCGGGGCTCCTCGCCGTGATCGCGGACTACGTGCCCAGCGCCATCAGCGTCGCCCTCGCACAGCCCGCCGGGGCCAACAGCCTCGACAACACGCTGCGCATCGTGCGCATCCAGCCCACGGAATGGGTGCTCTGCGACACGCAGATCTTCGGGATCGCCTCGGGTTTCGTGCACGGTCGCATGCACCTCTTCGCCCGCGACGGCCTCCTCCTCGCCACCGCCAGCCAGTCCGGGATCGTCCGCCTCTTCAAGCCCGACTGACCGCCTGTCGAGCGTCGAGGCGCGGCGGTCAACGCAGCGCGCCGCCACACGTTTCCTGTCCTGTTCGCGCACGGATCGCGCGCGGAAACAGGGAGCCTCGATCATGAACCTGCCCCAATGGTGCCGCCTCCTCGGCCTGCTGTGGTGCACGACCCTGCTCGTCGCCTGTGGCGGAAGCGGAGGGCGTGCCGATGCCCTCTCCGCCTCCGCCCCCACACCGGCCCCGGACACGGGGCAGCTGCTGATCACGATCACCGATGCCGAGGGCGACTTCGCCCGCTATGCGATCGACGTGGAGGCCATCACCCTCGAGCGCGCCGACGGCGATCGCATCGAGACCCTGCCGATCCGCACGCGCATCGACTTCGTCGAGCTCGTGGAGGTCACGGAGTTCCTGTCCCTCGCGACGGTGCCCGCGGGACGCTACACGGCCGTTTCCCTGAGCCTGGACTACCGGGATGCGGACCTCGTCGTGCAGACGAAGGACGGCACCCTGCACGATGCCGTCGCGGTCGACGGCGCGGGCGCCCCCCTGGGCCGCATCGACGTGCGCCTCGAACTGGCGGAGACGGACCCCATCCGGATCGCGCCGGGCGTCGCGGCGGCCTTCAGCCTCGACTTCGACCTCGACGCCTCCAACGACATCGATCTGTCCCTGGATCCACCGCAGGTCACGGTGGCGCCGGTATTCTTCGCCGCCCCGGAGCTCGAGGCGACGCGGGACCATCGCATCCGTGGCCTGCTCGAGGCCGTCGAAGTCGCCACCGGAGTCGTCAGCCTCGATCTGCGCCCCTTTCGCACGACGCGCACCCGATTCGGCAGCGTCCGCTTCCGTGTCGATGACGACACGCGCTACGAGATCGACGGGATCGGCTACGTCGGTGCTGACGGCCTGTCCGCCCTCGCCGGTCTGCCGACCGAGACACCGCTGATCGCCCAGGGGCCGGCCTCCGGCCGGGACCTCGTCGCCGATCGCGTGGTGGCGGGCAGCAGTGTCCCCTGGAGCGACGCCGATGCGTTGCAGGGAGTGATCACGGCGCGCAGCGGAGATCTGCTCGAGGTCGCGGGCGTGCGCGTCCTGCGGGCCGACCAGCCGGAACGGTTCCGGAACCGCTGGACCCTGCTCCTGGGCCCGGACACGGTCGTTTCCGCGCCCGGTGAGGATCCAGCTGCGCTGGACGCGAGCCGCATCTCCGTCGGTCAACGCATCGTCGCCTCGGGGCGCTGGCAGGACGAGACCCGCCTCGACGCCAGCACCGGACGGGTGAGACTGCAGCGCTCGACCCTCACCGGCACCGTGGTTGGCCTCGATCCGCTCGCCGTCGATCTGCTTCTGCTCGACGGGCGCCGCCCCGAGCGCTTCGATTTCGCGGGAACGGGTCCGATCCCGGCCGACGATGCCGATCCCGATGCCTACGAGATCGACACCGGCACCCTCGCCCTGCCCCTGCTCGCCATCGGCGATCAGCTCCGCATCCGCGGTCTCGTCCCGACCTTCGGCAGCGAACCGCCCGATTTCACCGCAGGCACCGTGCAGGCCCTGGCGCCGCTGTCGCGCGCAAGCGCCCTCCGCGCCTTCTGGCCCGAGGGCGAGGCCATGCCGTTCACGAGCATCGCGCCGGACCGCCTGCTGCTGGATCTCGAGCACGCGCGGGTGCGCTTCCGGATCGGCCTGATCCCGGGCTTCGTGGTCGGGCGCCCGATCGAGTTCCCGCTCGTCGCGCCGGAGCAGACCGGTGCCTATGCGGTGCGCGTACGCGGAGACGGCGCCCTGACGCTGTTCCGCCGCTTCGACGATCTGGTGAGCGCACTCGAAGCGGAGCTGAGCGCGGGCCACGTCCTCTACCGCGCCCACGCATCGGGGCGCCTGCCCGCGCCGGAGGACGGGCTCGAGACCCACCGCGCCCTCTTCGAGTTCGCCTCGGTGCCGGCGGAAGAGTAGGCCGAAGCGGCTCCGGCCCGCAGTCGGGTGCGACCGGTCCGGATCGCTCCATGTCGGTCCGGGCCGGGACGGCGCCTCAGCCGCCGAGCGCGGCCCTGACGAGCTCGATCAGGGGCGCGGGATGGATGCCGATGAGCAGCAGGGCGAACAGCAGCCCACCGAGGAGCCAGCTTCCCTGCAGCGCATCGGCCTCGGATAGAGCCTCGGCTCGGGCATCGGCCTCCACCGAGGGTCCATTCGCAGCGGGCTCCGGATCCCGGGTCATGGTGAAGACCAGGCGCAGATAGTAGAAGAGCCCGATGCCGCTGCCGATGACCAGGAGCCACAGGAGCACCCAGAGTCGGGCGTCGACGCCGGCTGCAAAGAGATAGAACTTGGCGATGAAGCCCGCCGTCAGCGGGATGCCGGCGAGCGACAGCAGCATGGCCGTGAACACCGTGGCCACCCAGGGCCGCCGCCAGAAGAGGCCCGCATAGTGCGTCAGGGCGTCGGCGTCGAAGTCCACCGTACTGTCCTCCTCCGCCGCCCGCTCCGTCGCGAGCGTCTCCGCGGACAGCACGGCGATGATCGCGAAGGCACCGAAGGTCATCACCACGTAGGCGACCGCGTAGACGATCAGGGCCTCCGCGGCCATGAGGTGATCGGCCGCCGTCTCGAGCGCAAGGACCGCCACCAGCAGGTAGCCGAGATGGGCGATGGAGGAATAGGCCAGCATGCGCTTGACGCTCGGCTGCTGCAGCGCGAGCAGATTGCCGACGATCATCGACAGCCCGGCGATCAGGGACAGCACCGTGAAGAGCGCGTCGTCGGCGAGCAACCCCGTCCCCAGCACGAGACGCAGCACCAGCGCGATCACGGCCGCCTTGCCGACCGTCGCGAGGTACGCAGCCGCAGGCGCTGGCGCCCCCTGGTACACGTCCGGCGTCCACATGTGGAAGGGCACCAGGGAGAGCTTGAAGGCGAGGCCGGTGAAGAGGAGCAGCGCACCGAGCGTGAAGAGCAGCCCACCGCCCTGCTCCGTCGAGCGGGCCGCGACGTCCGCGAAGGTCAAGGCCCCGGTGTCCGCATAGATCAGCGCCATGCCGAAGAGCAGCATGCTCGAGGCGGCGCCGGAGAGGACGAGGTACTTGAGTGCGGCCTCGAGCGGTTTGCGGCCGCGTTCCGGATAGGCGATCAGTGGATAGAGCGCGATCGAGAGGATCTCCAGGCCGAGCAGCAGACTCGCGAAGTGCGTCGCCACGGCGAGGGTCATGGCGCCGAGCGTGGCCAGCAGCAGGAGCAGATGGAACTCCTCGCGGACGCCGCGCCGCGGCTCGAGATAGCGCCAGGACAGCGGCACCGTCGCGAGCGCCGTGACCAGGAAGAGCCCGCAGAAGAGCAGGCCCATGGCATCGATGCGCACCAGCGCAGTGACGGCGCGCGGCGCCACGTCGAGGCTCGGACCGATGGCGCCGAGGGCCGCCACGAGAGAGGCCGCGGCTGTGAGGGCGGCGAGCCCGTGATCCCGTTTCAGGGCGATGACCAGGGTCAGGACCATCGCCCCGGCGGTGAGCGCCAGGAAGGGCCCGAGCGCGAGCAGATCGGCCTGGGTCACGGCGTGCCTCCCAGGGTCGCGAGCAGGACACGAACCATGGGCGCGGTCAGGTCGAAGACCGGCTGCGGATGCACGCCGAGCACGAGCAGACCCAGCACCATCGCCGCCATGGTGCCGGTCTCGCGCCCGTCGAAATCGGCCATGCCGAGGATCGCCGAACCGGGCGGGCCGTAGAAGGCCCGCTGCATGAGCACCAGGGCATAGACAGCGGCGACGACGAGCCCGAGAGCGGCGGCGACCGTCAGCGCCACCTGCGCCTGGAAGGCCCCGAGCAGGACGAGGAATTCACCGACGAAGTTGCCGAGCCCCGGCATTCCCAGGGACGCGACCACGAAGAAGAGCGCGAACACGCCCATGCGCGGCGCCTGGTTCCACAAGCCGCCCATGCGGCTCATGTCGCGGGTATGCAGGCGATGCTGCAGGGCGCCGGCGAGCATGAAGAGCGCCGCCGTCGAGAGTCCGTGCGCGACCATCTGCATGATGGCGCCCTGCAGCGCGAGCTCGTTGAAGGCGAACACGCCCAGGAGCACGAACCCCATGTGGCTGATGCTCGAATAGGCGACGAGGCGCTTGAAGTCATCCTGCGCGAAGGCGAGGACCCCGCCGTAGACGACCGACAGCGCGCCCAGCAGCATGGCCGGGAATGCGAACTCGACCGAGGCGTCCGGAAACAGCGGCACCACGAAGCGGATCAGGCCGTAGCCCCCGGTCTTCAGCAGGATGCCCGCCAGCAGCACGCTGCCGGCCGTCGGCGCCTGCGTGTGCGCATCGGGAAGCCAGCTGTGGAAAGGCACGCTCGGCAGCTTGACCAGGAAGGCGATCAGGAAACCGAGCATCAGCCAGCCCGCCCAGGGCGAGCCTGCGGCCGCGCCGAGCAGCGCGAAGTAGTTGAAGGTCCAGTCCCCGGTCGCGGCGTAGTGGGTCCAGACCAGGCCGACGACCGCGAGCAGCATCAACAGACCGCTGATCTGCGTGAAGAGGAAGAACTTCATGGCCGCATAGGCGCGCTGCTCGTGGCCCCAGATCGCGATCAGGAAGTACATGGGGACGAGCATCACTTCCCAGAACACGAAGAACGCGAACAGATCCAGGGCGCAGAAGACGCCGATCACGCCACCGAGGGTCCACAGGAGATTGGCCTCGAAGAACCCCTGCCGGCGCGTGACCTCCTGCCAGGACGCGAGCACGGCGATCGCGCCGAGCAGCAGCGTCAGCACGAGCAGCAGGAGACCGAGGCCGTCCACCGCGAGCAGCAGGGAGATGCCGAAACGCGGCACCCAGGCGTACTGCTCGACGACCAACCAGGCGCTCGGCTCCGGCGCGCCCTGCAAGGCGGCGAGCGCGTCCGGCGACAGGGGCGTCGATCCGAGCGTGGCCGCGAGCCCGGCGTCGATGACGATGGTGATCAGGGCGATCCAGCGCGGCAGTCGGGCATCGACACGCTCGGCGAGGAGCGCGCAGATGCCCCCCGCAAGCATGACGAGAATGAGCAGGAACAGCATCAGCGCAGCCCCAGGGCGAGGGCAAAGGCGGCGAGGAGGCCGATCGCCATGCTGGTCGCATACCAGCGCAGGGAACCGGTCTGGGTCGCGGAGAGCGTGCGATGGAGGACCCGGGCCGTCGCGGCCGTGAGCGCGAAGGGCAGATCGACGAGATCACGGCGATTCGCCCGTGCGGCGAGGACGAAGGGACGTTCGAGCAGGGTCGCGTAGAGCGCATCGAAGCCCCAGCCGCCGCGGAGGAAGCGCGCCGGGGCGCTCTCGGCGCTCGCGGCATCGGCGCTGTCGACCCCGACGCCCGCGCGGCTGCGATACCACCAGAGCGCGCCGACCACGCCGAGGATCGGCACCGCCGCCGTCACCCCGGCGATCAGGGCATCGTGATCGGCGCCGTGGCCGATGCCCTGATCGGGGAGCACGTCCGCGACCACGGCGAAGCCGAACCAGCCACCGCCCAGGGAGGCGAGCGCCAGGACACCGAGCGGCAGGCTCATGTCCAGGCCGTCCTGCCCGTGCGGCTCCGTGCGCAGGGGGCCGAAGAACACGAGCCACATCATGCGCGTGGAATAGATCGCCGTGACCAGGGCGGCAAGCAGCGCCCCACCCCAGAGCAGGGGCCCGGCATCGCCCTGTTCCCAGGCGGCGAGCAGGATCAGATCCTTGCTGAAGTAGCCGGAGGTCAGCGGCAGGGCGGCGAGCGCTGCGCTGCCGACGAGCATGCACAGGAAGGGAATCGGTAGCCGTCGCCAGAGGCCGCCCATGCGGCGCACGTCCTGCTCGTGATGCAGGGACAGGATCACCGACCCCGCCGAGAGGAACAGCAGCGCCTTGAAGAAGGCATGGGTCATGAGATGGAAGATCGCCGCAGACCAGGCGCCGACACCGAGGGCCAGGAACATGTAGCCGATCTGGCTCATGGTCGAGTAGGCGAGGATGCGTTTCAGATCGGTCTGCACGAGCGCCGAGAAGGCGGCGATGAACAGGGTGGCCAGCCCCACGAGCGCCACGGCGAACTGGGCGTCCGGCGCGAGCAGGTACAGCGGATGCGTGCGCGCGATGAGATAGACCCCCGCCGTGACCATGGTCGCCGCATGGATGAGCGCGCTGACCGGCGTGGGGCCCGCCATGGCATCCGGTAGCCAGGTCTGGAGCGGCAGCTGTGCGGACTTGCCCACGGCGCCGCCGAGCAGCAGAAGGCAGGCCAGCGTGGCCATGGGCGACCCCTCGGGCCAGGCCAGGGTCGCGGCGTCCAGCATGGGTGCGATCCGCAGGGTGCCGAGCTCGCGGAAGAGCAGGAACAGGCCCAGCGCCATCGCCGTGTCGCCGATGCGCGTGATCACGAAGGCCTTGCGTGCCGCATACCCGTTCGCCGGCTCCTCGTGATAGAAGCCGATGAGCAGGAAGCTGCACAGGCCGACGCCTTCCCAGCCGAGGTAGAGCAGGAGCAGGTCGTCCGCCAGCACGAGCAGCAGCATGGCGAAGACGAACAGGTTCATGACCGCGAAGAAGCGCGCGTAGCCGGCTTCGCCGCGCATGTAGCCCGTGGCGTAGACGTGGATCAGGAAGCCGACCCCGGTGATCACGCCCGTCATCACCAGGGACAGGCCATCGAGATGCAGGCGCACGGCCGGCGCGAAGCCGTCGACGGCGAGCCAGCTCCACAGGGTGAGGGTCGCCGTCGCGGCATCACCGGCGAGGAAGGCGCGCCCCGCGATGAAGGCGCAGAGCGCCGCCACGCCGATGGCCGTCGAGGCGATCACCGCCACGACGCGATCGGGCAGATGCCGGGCGCCGAGAAGAAGCACGACAAAGCCGAGCAGCGGAGCCAGCGGCACCAGGCCGAGCGCCTGCAGGCCGCTCACGCGTCGCCTCCGTTGCCGTCACGGAGACTCCGGGCGGCATCGATGTCCAGGGTGCCGAAGCGTCGCTCGAGCTGGAGCACGAGACCCAGGCCCACGGCGACTTCCGCCGCCGCCAGGGAGAGCACCAGCATGTACATGATCTGACCGTCGGGCTGTCCCCAGCGCGCGCCGGCCGCGATGAACGCGAAACCGCAGGCGTTCATCATGATCTCCAGGGACATGAGCATGAAGATGACGTTGCGCCGCACCATGACCCCGACCAGGCCGAGTACGAAGAGCACCGATGCGAGCACCAGCGCATGTTCGATGGGTACCGTGAGCGTGTTCATGCCTCCGGCTCCTCGCGGCGCGCGCGCATGTAGTGGCGGCCGAGATGGAAGGCGCCGACGAGGGCCGCGAGCAGGAGGATCGCCGACAGCTCCACGGCGAGCACGTAGCCCGTGAACAGCTCGAGGCCGACTGCCTTGGGCGTCACGTTGACGCCTGCCAGGGGCGACGGCGCCCGGGACAGCGCGAGCGTCAGGATCAGGAACAGGGCGAGGGACAGCAGGCCCGGCACGAGCCACATGCCGGGCTGAAGCCAGGTGCGCTCCCGCGCCTCCTGGTGACGGCCCAGATTGAGCATCATCACCACGAACAGGAACAGGACCATGATCGCACCGGCGTAGATCACGACCTGCAGCACCGCGGCGAAGGCCGCGCCGAGCAGGTAGAAGGTCACGGCGATCGCCAGCAGCGACACGATCAGGTAGACGAGCGCATGCGCCGCGTTCGTGCGGGTCACCACCAGCGCCGTCGCGGCAACCGCGCAGGCCGCAGCGCAATAGAAGAGCACCACCTCCATCAGCGGACGCTCACGGCAGCAGGCTCCGCACGTCCACGGGCGGCGATTCGCGCTCGGCCTCGCCCTTGGCCTTGCCGTGAATCGCCTTGCCGGCGACGTTCCAGAAGCTGTAGCCGGGATACTTGCCCACGCCATCGATGAGCAGGTGCTCCTTCTCGTAGACGAGGCTCTTGCGGTCGTACTCGCAGAGCTCGAAGTCCGGCGTGAGCTGGATCGCGTAGGTGGGGCAGGCCTCCTCGCACATGCCGCACATGATGCAGCGCGAGTGATTGATCCTGAAGAACTCCGGCACCCAGCGACCCGTGTCCGTCTCGGTCTTCTGCAGGGCGATGCAGTCCACGGGACAGGCCGCTGCGCAGAGGTTGCAGGCGACGCAGCGCTCCTCGCCGTCCGGGTCCCGCGTCAGCACGATGCGACCGCGATAGCGCGGCGCCATGTAGGGCATCTCTTCCGGATAGGACACCGTCTCCTGGCGCTGGAAGAGATGGATCATGACCGTCCACAGGGTGCGCAGCTGGCTCCACATCTCAGGGGGTCTCCAGGAGCAGCGCGATGGCGCCCGTCGCGAGCAGATTCAGCAGCGTGATCGGCAGCAGGATCTTCCAGCCGAGCATCATCAGCTGGTCGTAGCGTGGCCGGGGGATCGCGGCGCGCAGCAGCACGAAGAAGCAGATGAAGAAGAAGGTCTTCAGGGAGAACCAGAGGAAACCGGGCAGGAAGGCGGGGCCGAGCCAGCCCCCCATGAACAGGGTCACGATCATGGCCGACGTCAGGATCACCGACAGATATTCGCCGATCATGATCAGGCCGAACTTCATGCCCGAATACTCGGTATGGAACCCTGCGCCGAGCTCGTGCTCCGCCTCGGGGAGATCGAAGGGCAGGCGGTGCGCCTCGGCGACGCCGGCGATCATGAACACGACGAAGCCGAGGAACTGCGGCACCACGAACCAGAGACCTTCCTGCGCCTGGACGATCTCCGAGAGATTGAAGGATCCGGACAGCACGACCACGCCCATCAGCGACAGCCCCATGAACACCTCGTAGGTGACCATCTGGGCCGCGCTGCGCATGCCGCCGAGGAGCGCGTACTTGCTGTTCGAGGCCAGACCGGAGAGCAGCACGCTGTAGACGGCGAGCGATGCCATCGCCATGAAGAACAGCAGGCCGACGTTCATGTCGATGATCGCGACGCCCGGGGCGTAGGGCACCACCGCGAAGCCCATGAGCATGGCGGCGGCCGCCGCCGTCGGAGCCAGGGTGAACAGCACCCGATCCGCGAAGGGAGGAATCCAGTCCTCCTTCGTGAACAGCTTGATCATGTCGGCGACGATCTGCAGGGAGCCGAAGGGCCCGACCCGGTTCGGTCCGGGCCGGTCCTGCCAGAATCCGAGCAGCCGTCGCTCCCACCAGGTCAGCAGGGCCGCACCGAGCATGGCGCCGAGCAGCACCGGGAGCACGAGCAGGAAGCCGATGGTGGTGCTGTCCATGGCTCAGCCTCGCGCCAGCACGGTGTAGCCGCCACCGGGCGGTGGCGTAGCGGCGCCGACCGGACGCAGCGTCGCACGTCCCGCCCCGGGCGGCGGCATGCCCGGCGCTCCGTGCACGTAGGTCAGGGTCCCGCGAGCCTGTCGGGCATCGAGACGCAGCCCCAGGTGGAAGGGCGCGAAGGCCCCCTCGCAGGCCACGGTCATGCCCTCGTTGAGGCCGAGCGCCTGCGCATCATCCGGGTGCAGACCAAGACGCAGGGGCGCCGCGCGGTCCCGGATCGCGTCGGTCCGTGCGGCGAGCTCGTCGCTCGAGAAGACGTCGTGCAGCGGCACGAGCAGGAGCCCGTCGTCCACTGATGCGGAAGGCGGGGACGCGGATGGGGTGTCGTCCCCTGCCCCGTCCGCAGCGGTCCCGGAGGCGCGCAGCAGACGCACGCCTGCCGGCCCGCCGCGCAGATGGCCGGCCACCTCTTCCTGGAAACGCGTCAGCGCATTGTTCGAGTTCCAGCCCGGCGCCCAGACCCCGGCGAGCAGGGCCCCGGGAGCATCGTCCGACGCACCCTCCATGGAGAAGGAGAACGGCGATTCGGGATCCTCCGGGGTCTTCGGCTCGTGCAGCGTGCGATCGGCGTACATGGCCGTGCGGCCGCTGTAGCGATGAGGCTGGCGCGGAATCTTCAACCCCGCCGCCGCGCGATGGCCGGCACCCGGCGCCGCTGCGACCACTCCGGAGAGCGCCGGAACGGCCTCCTCGAGCGCCTCGAGCAGCGCGTCGTGGTGGGCCACGACGAGATCGTTGCGCCCCGCCGCCCGGGCCGCGTCCGAGAACCAGCGCCAGGCGGGTCGGATCGGCGCCTCGGGCTCGAAGACCTCGAAGAAGCGCTGGGCGCGCCCCTCGGAATTGACGAAGGTGCCCGTCGCCTCGACGCTGCTCGCCATGGGCAGCACGAGCTGGGCCGCAGCCACCGTGGCGGTCTCGACCTCGTCGATGGCCACCACGGAGGCGGCGCCCGCGAGGGCCGCGCGCACCGCCTCGGGGGGCGCCTGCCGGAACAGGTCATTGCCGAGCACAATGAGGGTGGCTCCGGCCGCCGCGCGCGCGAGCGCCTCCGCGAGACCGAGTCCCCCGCCGAGCAGGCCGACCCCGGCGCTGTTGCAACGCTCCAGGGCAAACAGGAGCCGCGCCTCGGTGCGGGGCGCGAGGGCCTCGGCCACGCTCGCCGCCGCCCTCAGCACGTCGTCGCGCTGGCAGCCCTCACCGCTGACGATGACCGGGCGCTCCGCCTCCATCAACGCGGCGGCCGCGGCGCGCACGAAGGCCTGCTCCTCCTCGTCGAGGGTGCCGGGCGCCGGGCGGCCCGGATCGAGCGCGTGCGCGATGGCGCTGCCGATCCGGGCAATGGATGCCGGCGGCCGATCGAGAGTGGCCGCGCAGATGTCGTCGAGCCGCGTGGCCGCGGGCGTGACCCGCAGCACGGGGCTGCGCTGTTCCTGGGCGTGGCGACGCACGCCCGCATCCTGCCAGTGCGGGACCTGCACGGACGCCGCCAGCTCGAAGGTCCGGGTGCGGGACGCCTGGCGCACCGCGAGCGCCGTGCGCGGCGCCGTGTTCGACAGATCCTCGCCGAGGATCAGCACGGCATCCGCCGCCTCGAGCTCCGTGAGCGTCGCCGCGGGCACAGTGCCCTGGGCGAGCAGCGCCAGCGCCGTGGCGGTCGTCCGCGCGTGGGTCGCCGGAAGCCCGGTGCTGAACGCCTGCGCGCCGACGAGCTGACGCAGCATGAAGTTGTCCTCGAGGGAGCTGCGCGGCGACCCGATGCCGACCAGTTCCGTTCCGGCCAGCAGAGCCGCGAGTGCAGCGACGGCGTCATCGACCGGGAGCGCGTCGAAGGTCTCGTCTCCCGCACGTCGCCCCGCGTGCCGGAGCCGCGCGTCGCCGTTCACGTAGCCGGCCCCGAAGCGCCCTCGATCGCAGAGGAAGTAGCCGTTGACCTCGCTGTGATAGCGGTTGTGCACGCGCTTCAGCTTGCCGTAGCGCTCGCCGGGAAGGGTGTTGCAGCCGACGCCACAGCCGGCGCAGATCGAGGGCGCGCTCTGCAGATCCCATTTCCGCGTGTAGGACGCGGACAGGGTGCGATCCGTGAAGACGCCGGTCGGGCACACCTCCACGAGATTGCCGGCGAACTCGCTCTCGAGCGGCCCCGGCTCGAAGCGACCGAAGTAGACGCGATCACGGGATCCGAAGGCCTGCAGATCGGTGCCGCCGGCATGCTCCTCATAGAAGCGCGTGCAGCGATAGCAGGTGATGCAGCGGTTCATCTCGTGATTGATGAAGGGCCCGAGGTACTGGTTTTCGAAGGTGCGCTTGCGCCCGCGGTAGCGACGCGAGGTGTGACCGCTCATCTCCGTCATGTCCTGGAGATGGCACTCGCCGCCCTCCTCGCAGACCGGGCAGTCGTGCGGGTGATTGAGCATCAGCCATTCGATGACCGAGGCGCGGAACTCGCTGGCATGGGGCGCCTCGATGCTGAAGCGCGCGCCGTCGGCGACGGGTGTCATGCAGGCCATGGTCAGGCGCCCCTGCGTATCGTCCGCATCGCGATACTGGATGACCGCACACTGGCGACAGGCACCGACGGAGCCGAGCGCCGGATGCCAGCAGAAATAGGGCAGGTTCAGGCCATGGGACAGGCACGCATGCAGGACGTTGGTGCCGTCACGGACCTCGTAGCGCTTGCCATCCACATCGATCGTCGGCATCTCAGGCCTCCCGGTAGCTGCATCGGCCCGTGCGGACGTGCTCGGCGAAATCCTCAGGAAAGTGCTTCAGGGCGCTGAGCAGGGGCTCCATGGCGCCCGTGGCATGCAGACAGAAGGTATTCCCCGGCGCGCCGATCAGCTCTGCGTTGCGAGTCAGCACGTCGAGGTCCCCCGCCTCGCCGCGCCCCTGTTCGATGTCGTTGAGCAGATCCACGAGCCAGGGCAGCCCCTCGCGGCAGGGCGTGCAGAATCCTCAGGACTCCCGGGCGAAGAAGCGCTGCAGATTGAGCGCCATCTGCACGGGACACACCCGGTCGTCCATGATGATCATGGTGCCCGTTCCCATGCGGCTTCCCGCAGCCTGGATGGCGCCGTACTCCATGGGCAGGTCCAGATGTTCCTCGACGAGGAAATCCGTCGACGCCCCACCGGGGAGGAGGCCGCGAAAGCGATAGCCCTCCTGCATGCCGCCCGCATGCTCCTCGAGCAGCTCGCGGATCGTCGTGCCCATGGGCAACTCCCACAGGCCGGGACGGCGGACCCGTCCGGACACGCCGAACAGCTTGGTGCCCGCATCCTCGCCGCGACCGAGTTGCTGATACCAGTCCGCGCCGTGGCGGACGATGCCGGGTACGTTGCACAGGGTCTCGACGTTGTTGACGATCGTCGGCCGTCCCCAGGCGCCACTGGCCGGCGGAAAGGGCGGCTTGGTGCGCGGTTGGCCGCGATGACCTTCCAGGGCACTGAGCAGCGCCGTCTCCTCGCCGCAGATGTAGCGCCCGCCGGAGCGGTGCACGGAGAGGTCGAGTTCGAAGCGCCCACCGAAGGCGCCCTCACCGAGATAGCCGCGCGCCCGCGCGGCCTCGATGGCCGAATCGAGCGCGCGCGCCGCCTGGGCGTACTCGCCGCGGATGAACACGAAGGCCGTGCGGGCGCCGATGGCGTAGGCACCGAGGATCATGCCCTCGACGAGCAGATGGGGATCGTTCTCCATGAGGAAGCGATCCTTGAAGGTGCCCGGCTCCATCTCGTCCGCATTGCACACGAGATACTTCATCCCCGTGTCCTTCGGCGGCACGAAGCCCCACTTCACTCCGGTGGGAAAGCCTGCTCCACCCCGACCGCGAAGGTTCGCCGTCTTCACGAGATCGCGCACGGCGTCCGGCGTCATGCCGCCGATCGCATCGCGCGCGGCCGCATAGCCGCCCGCGGCCTCGTAGGCCTCGAGATCGACGTAGCCCCCCTGCGTCTCGATACGCCCGGTGAGCGGCTTCTGTGCCGTGGCAGCGGTCATGGATAGCGCTCCAGCAGGGCCGGCAGCTGCTCGGGATCGACGGGGCCCTCGATGGTCTCGCCCACCATCATCACCGGCGCCCGATCGCAGGCGCCCAGGCAGACGATGGGCAGGAGCGTGAAGCGGCCGTCTTCCGTCGTCTCGCCGGGGCGGATCCCGAGCGTATCCTCGAGCCGCTCGCGGACACGGTCACAGCCCATGACGAAGCAGGACACGCTGTCGCAGACCATGATCACGTGCCGTCCGACCGGGCGCCGGAAGATGAGGTTGTAGAAGGTCGCGACGCTGTCGACCTGTGCCGGCGACATGCCCAGCAGTTCCGCGATGGCGCGCACACTCTCGTCGGACACCCATCCCCGGGCGCCCTGGACGATGCGCAGGGCCTCGATCGCGGCCGAATCGGCCCGCGGCAGATGGGCAGCCTCGCGCTCGATGGCAGCGATCTCCTCCGCGGACAGGGCGCCGATGAGCGCCTCGCGATCCGTGCCGGTCAAGGTTGCCTCCTCCCATGGGCCATGGCCGGCGCGATCGAGCAGACCGCTGCCCGGGCGCCGCCACGCCGCGCCGCGGCACGCCCCGGGGCACGGGCATTGACGCCAGTGCGCTCAGCGATCGACATCGGCCATCACGAAATCGATGCTGGCGATGATCGCGATCAGGTCGGCGATCATCAGCCCGCGGCTGATGAGGGGAATCTGCTGCAGGTGCGGGAACGACGGCGTGCGGATGCGGGTCCGGTAGGACATGGTGCTGCCGTCGGACACGAGGCTGTAGCTGTTCAGCCCCTTGGTCGCCTCGATGGTCATGGTGCACTCACCGGCGGGGATCACCGGACCCCAGCTCATGTTCACGAAGTGCTGAATGAGCGTCTCGATGTCGTGCATGGTGCGTTCGCGCACCGGCGGCGTCGTCAGACGATGATCCGCCTTGTAGGGGCCGGCCGGCATGTTGTCCACGCACTGGCGGATGATGCGCAGGCTCTCGCGGATCTCGTCGACGCGCACGCGGCAGCGATCGTAGCAGTCGCCCTTGTCGCCCTCGGGCACGTCGAACTCGAAGTCGTCGTAGCCACCGTAGGGGCGTGCCTTGCGCAGATCCCAGCCGAAACCCGTCGCCCGCAGACCGGGCCCGGTGACGCCCCAGTCGATCGCCTCCTCCGTGCTGTAGCACCCCACCCCCACGGTCCGCTGCTTGAGGATGGAATTCTTCATCACCATGTCGTCGTAGTGATCGAGCCGGGCCGGCAACCAGTCGCAGAAATCGCGGACCATGCGATCCCAGCCATCGGGGAGATCCTGGGCGACGCCACCGATGCGGAACCAGCTCGGGTGCATGCGCCCGCCGGTGATCGCCTCGATGATGCTGAGCAAACGCTCGCGGTCGGCGAACATGTAGAACACCGGCGAGAGCTGGCCCACGTCCTGGGCGAAGGTCCCGTAGAAGACGAGATGGGACGACACGCGGAAGAGTTCCGCGAGCATGATGCGGATCACCCGGGCGCGGTCCGGCACCTGGATGCCCGCCAGCTGCTCCACGGCCATCACGTAGGGCAGGTTGTTCATGACCCCGCCGAGGTAATCCACGCGGTCCGTGTACGGCACGTAGGTATGCCAGGCCTGCCGTTCCGCCATCTTCTCCGCGGCGCGATGGTGATAGCCGATGTCCGGCACCGCATCGACGACGATCTCTCCGTCGAGCTGCAGGGCGATCCGGAACACGCCATGCACGCTCGGATGGTTCGGGCCGAGGTTCAGGAACATGAAGTCCGTGTGCTTGGCGCTTCGCTTCATGCCCCACTCCTCGGGCACGAAGCGCAGCGCCTCCTGCTGTTCGTCCTGGAAGAGCTCGTCCATGCGGAAGGGTTCGAGCTCGGTCGCGCGCGCGGGGTGCTCCTTGCGCAGGGGATGGCCCTGCCAGTTCGGCGGCGTCAGGATGCGGCGCAGATTCGGATGTCCGTCGAAACGGATGCCGAACATGTCCCAGACCTCGCGCTCGTACCAGTTCGCGCAGGGAAAGAGTCCGGTCACCGTCGGCACCCGGGGATCCGCTTCCGGCAGCGCGACCTTCACGCGCAGCTCCGCGTTCCGCTCGAAGGACAGCAGGTGATAGAAGACCGTGAAGGCCGAGGGCGGCTGATCGTCACGGTGCTTGCGCAGGCGCTCGTCGATGGCGGAGAGATCGAGCAGCATGCGGAAGGGCGCCCGGATCTCCTCGCGCAGGTAGCGCAGGAACTCGACGACGCGGGACGCCGGCACCCAGACCGTGGGGATGCGGTCACGCGTGGGCTGCCAGTGGCCGACCTCGCCGAAACGCGCGGCGAGTTCCGCGACGATCGGTGCCGGGGTGTCGATCCCTGTTGCGACGACTTCGGACATGACGACCTGGCGCGCTCCGGTTACTTGCGCGGCTTCGCCGCGAGGGTGTCCGAAGAGAGCGGTGCGTCTCCGACGGTCGTGGGTTCTGCGAGGGTGGTGGTGCGCATGCGCTCCGGCGTCAGCCGATCCCGCTGGCTCGGCAGGGGGCGGCGGGTCACGGACTGGTCCTCGACGACCCAGCTCAGCGGTCGCCGCTCGCTGGCGACGGCCTTCTGGAGCAGGGTCAGCCCCTGCAGCAGAGCCTCCGGGCGCGGCGGACAGCCGGGCACGTAGACATCCACGGGCAGGAACTTGTCGACGCCCTGGACGACGCTGTAGACGTCGTACATGCCCCCGGAATTCGCACAGGACCCCATGGAGATCACCCAGCGGGGTTCCATCATCTGTTCGTAGAGCCGCTGCAGCACCGGCGCCATCTTCCGGAACACGGTCCCGGAGACGACGATGAGGTCTGCCTGACGCGGCGTGGCGCGGATCACCTCGGAACCGAAGCGGGAGATGTCGTGCCGGGAGGTGAAGGCCGTGGCCATCTCCACGTAGCAGCAGGACAGGCCGAAGTTGAAGGGCCAGAGCGAGTTCGAACGCCCCCAGGCGACGAGATCACTGAGCCGTGAGAGCAGGAAGCTCTGACCCATCTGCTCGTCGAAGTGATCGTCCGCGGCCTGCATCGGGGCATCGACGACTGCGGGCACCAGATTCCACTTCACGCCGATTCTCCCCGCGCGGCGTAGCGCGCGCGATCCGGCCCGCTGCGCTGACGCACCCCCCAGTCGAGCGCCCCGGTGCCCAGTTCGTAGACGAGCGCGACGAGCAGGATGGTGATGAAGCAGGCCACCGCCGCGTAGCCCGCCCAGCCGAGTTCGTAGGCGCCCACGGCCCAGGCGAAGACGAAGATGGTCTCGAGATCGAAGATCACGAAGAACATGGCGACCAGGAAGAACTCGATGGACAGACGCACGGAATCGGCCTCGCCCACGGGCACGACACCGGATTCGAAGGGCTCCACCGTGGCGCGGCGCGGCGCGACCCGTCCGCCCAGGAACCAGGCGACGGTCAGCGTGACGGCCAGCAGCGCGATCACGGCGAGCGAATAGGTGAGGAAGGGCCCCAGGCTCTCCGTCGGTTGCACCTGGGTCACGCTGGAGCCCCCGTCCCTGCCAAACGCGCGCCTCTCATGATGAGAAGCCTCCCCTGGCGAACTGCGACTGCGAAGTATCTTCTTCGCTCGATGTCTCCCGAACATACCGGTATGTGTTCACGAGCCGCAAGCGAGTCCGCATCGCGGCCCGCAGGACGGGACCGGACGCGGCGGAAGGAATCGGCGAGGACACGCGATGACCGACGGCCATGAGGAGCCGGCAGGCGGCAGCGCGACCGATGTACGCTGCCGTGGGGAGACGCCACAATGCCCGGGCGGCACTCGGGGACAGGGGGTGGCCGCCTTTCTCGGCAGGGCATCGCGGCTGGCCGTCGCGATGCCCTGATTTCGCTTGCATCACCGACGGGACGCTGGTTCTCTTCCCGTCTTTCGTTCGGCGTTCGGGGGAGATCTGCCTATGTCATCCAGCCACGCACTCGCCAACTGGGGCCGCGTGCGCGACGGGGCGGCCGAGTCGGAGCAGCGCCGACGCGCGCTCGAGGATCCGGGCAGCTATCACGGCGACCTGGCCGCCTCCGAGCTGCACTGGTTCGATGACGCGAACGGCGCCTGGCTGCGCCGCGATCCCGGCGACCACGCCTGGCGAGGCTTCGACGCGGGAACGGGCGAGGACGTCGACGCCTCGCTCCGTGACAGCGCCTGGCGCCCCTGGAGCACCGGCTTCGACGACCGCGACGCCCCCTTCTTCCGCTGGTACGTCGGCGCACGGACGAACGCCTGCTTCAACGAGGTCGATCGCCACGTTCTGGCCGGTCGCGGCCAGCACCCCGCCTTCATCTTCGAGGGCGACCGCTGGGACCCGTCCAAGCACGACGGCCAGGGCGGTCCGGTCTTCGAACTCGAGATCAGCTACCGGCGCCTGCTCATAGAAACGGTGCTCCGGGCCGAGGTGCTCGCCGGCCTCGGCCTGAAGAAGGGCGACCGCATCGCCTTCAACCTGCCGAACATTCCCGACCAGCTCTTCTACACGGAAGCCGCGAAGCGCCTCGGCATCATCTACACGCCCGTCTTCGGTGGCTTCTCCGCGAAGACGCTCTCCGATCGCATCTACGATGCCGGCGCGCGCGTGGTCGTCACCGCGGACGGCGGCTATCGCAATGCCGAGGTCGTGGCCTACAAGGAAAGCTTCACCGATCAGGCCCTGGACAACTACATCCCGCTGCCCACCGGGCTGGCGACCCTGGCCGAGGTGCTCGCGACCTTCCCCATCGGCGAGACGGCAGAGCGCCTGAGTCGGGCGGTGAGTGACGCCCTGGCCGGCGAGATCACCATCGAGCGCAGCGACATCATGCGGGAACTGGGCCGTGCCCTGGCCCTCGAGAGCGGCCTGGAGGCCGAACGCTCCGCCGAGATCCGCACGACCGTCGCACGCCAGCTCGCCGAGGTGCAGCACATCGTCGAGCGCGTCGTGGTGGTGCGCTACACGGGGCAGGAGATCGTCGAGCAGGGGCGCGACGCCTGGTCCCACGAGCTGATCGATGCCGCCCGGGAACGGGTGCTGGCACGCGCCCGCGATGCAGGCTTCGACGTCCAGGACACGAACGCGCTCCTCGCCCTCGACGACCGGACGCTGTGGCGCGCCCTGACCGCGAGTCAGCCGGCGCTGCCCGTCGAGGCCGACTGGCCCTGCTTCATCATCTACACGTCCGGTTCCACGGGAAAACCCAAGGGCGTGGTGCATACCCACGGCGGCTGGCTCGCCGGTATCTCGCACACCATGCGCATGGTCTTCGACGCCGACGTCGAGGATCGCATCTACGTCATCGCCGATCCCGGCTGGATCACGGGGCAGGCCTACCTGATCGCCGCCCCCCTGGCGCTCGGCATGACCTCCATCGTCGCCGAGGGCTCGCCCCTGTTCCCCCATGCGGGACGCTTCTCGTCGATCATCGCGCGCCAGGGCGCGACCATCTTCAAGGCCGGCTCCACCTTCCTGAAGGCCGTGATGACCGACCCGGCCAGCACCGAGGACATGACCGCCTTCGACATGTCGCGCCTGAAGGCCGGAACCTTCTGCGCCGAACCGGTCTCGCCCGCGGTCCAGCAGTTCGCCATGGACCGGATCTGCGACCATTACGTGAATTCCTACTGGGCGACGGAGCACGGCGGCATCGTGTTCTCCTGCCCCTGGGGTGGCTTCAAGGCGCTGGCGGCCGATGCCAAGACCTGGCCCCTGCCCTGGATCGACGCCGAGGTGCGCGTCGCCACCGAGACCAACGAGCAGGGCTAGGCCACGGCCTGGCGCAGCGCCGAAGCGGGCGAGAAGGGCGAGCTGGTCATCAGGCAGCCCTATCCCTACCTCGCACGCACGATCTGGGGCGATGCCGGGCAGCTCGGCACGCCCGAGTGGCGCGGCGACGTCGATCGCTTCCGCGACGTCTACTTCGAGCGCTGGGCCGGCGAGCTCGTCTACACCCAGGGCGACTATGCCCGGCAGCACGACGACGGCGCCGTGACCCTGCACGGCCGCTCCGACGACGTCATCAACGTCTCCGGGCACCGCGTGGGCACGGAGGAGATCGAGGGCGCGATCCTGCGCGACAAGACCCTGCGCGCGGACTCCCCGCTCGGCAACGTGGTCGTGGTCGGCGCACCGCACGACGAGAAGGGCGAGACGCCCGTGGCCTTCCTCATTCCGGCGCCGGGCGCGAAGCTCCAGGACGACGATCTCAATCGCCTCACGGCGCTGGTGCGCGCGGAGAAGGGCTCCACCGCCGTGCCGTCGGACTTCCTGGTCGTCTCCGCCTTTCCGGAGACCCGCTCCGGCAAGTACATGCGGCGCACGCTGCGGGCGATCCTCCTCGACGAACCCCTGGGCGACCTCTCGACGCTGCGCAATCCGGAAGTCGTCGACGAGATCGTCGCGACCGTGGCCGAGTGGAAGGCCTTCGGCCGCCTCACGGAAGCGCGGGACATCGTCCAGAGCTACCGCTACCTGCGCGTGGAGAACCATCTCGTCGCGCCCGGCAAGTCCATCGCGCTGATCGTCATCGACGCCCCGCCGGTGAACTCCCTGAACGAGCGCTCCCTCGACGAGCTCAACACGGTGCTGCAGCACGTGAGCAGCAAGGCGGAGACCGCCGCGGTGGTGATCACCGGCGCGCGCAACGCCTTCGTGGCCGGCGCGGACGTCAAGGAGCTCCTCGAGGTCGGCGAGGCCGGTGATCTGGACAGCGCCCAGACGCCGCCGAACGCGGCCCATACGGCCTTCTCCACCCTCGAGAACCTCGGCAAGCCCGTGGTCGCGGCGGTCAACGGTCCGGCGCTCGGCGGCGGCAACGAGCTCGTGCTCGCCTGTGCCTACGTCGTCGCCGATGGACACGCGCGCTTCGGCCAGCCGGAGATCAATCTCAATCTCATGCCCGGCTACGGCGGCACGCAGCGTTTGCCCCGGCGCCTGCACGCGAAGACCGGCGACGACGGCCTCGTCGAGGCCCTGCGCATCATCTTCGACGGTCGCTCCATCGACGCGGAGGAGGCCCGCCGCATCGGCCTCGTGGACGAGGTCGTGGGGGATCACGGCCGCGGGCCCGTCGAGGTCGCCATCGACGCCGTGCGCCGCTACCTCGCCGGGGACGGCCCCCTGGTGGACGCCATGGCGCGTCACGAGCACTACCTCGCGAACCGGGAAGCCCCCTTCCCCTACAGCGATGCGCTCCTCGAGCATCCGAAGCTCGCGCCTGCCCTCGCGCAGCTGCGCCGCAGCGGTCGGGCACGCCCCGTGGAGCGGCTCATGGACGCCCTCGCCTACGGTGCGAGCCATGGCCAGCGCGCCGGTCTCGCCCACGAGGCCCGCCTGTTCGCCGAGGCCGTCTGCGATCCCGAATCCGGGCCGGCCGGCATCCGCGCCTTCCTCGAGAAGCGCAGCGCCCCCCTGCCCGTCCGCTTCACGGACGTGCCGCCGGATGCCGACGAGGACCTGCGGCGGCAGCTCGAGGCCGAAGGCCAGCTGCTGCCCCTGGAAGGCAGCTTCTATCCGGGCGTGACCCCGATTCCGAAGTACCAGTACGGCATGGGCGTCATGAAGGACCCCGCCACGGGCCTGCCCCTGCACGCGGATCCCGTCGACTCGGAGCGCCTGCTCGTGTTCCGGACGCCGACGCCCGGCCCGAACGAGGCCCTCGTCTACGTCCTCGCCTCGGAGGTCAACTACAACGACATCTGGGCCCTGACCGGAATCCCCGTCTCCCCCTTCGACAACCGGGATGCGGACGTCCAGGTCACCGGGTCGGGCGGCGTCGCCCTCATCGCCCAGCTCGGCGAGGAGCTGGTCCGCGAGGGCCGGCTCGCGGTCGGCCAGCTGGTCACCATCTACTCCGGCCAGAGCGAGCTGCTCTCGCCGGATCAGGGCCTCGACCCCATGGCCGCCGACTTCCACATCCAGGGCTACGAGATCAACGACGGCAGCCACGCCCAGTTCCTCGCGGTCCAGGGGCCGCAGCTCCATCCGAAGCTGCAGGGGCTGACCATCGAGGAGGCGGGCTCCTACGGCCTGACCTTCGGCACCATCCACCGGGCCCTGTTCCACACGCTCGACGTCCTGCCCGGGCGACGGCTCTTCGTCGAGGGCGCGTCCACGGGCACCGGGCTCGAGTGCCTGCGCAGCGCCCGCTCCGCGGGCCTGCACGTCGTCGGCATGGTGTCCTCCGAGGAGCGCGCGGAGCGCGTGCGGACCTTCGGCGGCGCGCCCGTGAATCGCAAGGACCCGCGCTGGGCGCAGATCTTCACGCCCGTGCCGGACGATCCGGCGCAGTGGTCCGCCTGGGAAGCCGCGGGCCAGCCCTTCCTCGACGAGGTCGCGGCGAGCGCCGGCGGCCCGGTGGACTACGTGGTCTCCCACGCCGGGGAGAGTGCCTTCGGGCGCTCCTTCCAGACCCTCGGCGAAGGCGGCGTCCTGACCTTCTTCGGCGCCTCCTCCGGCTATCGCTTCTCCTTCATGGGCAAGCCCGGCGCGGCGACCGCCACGGAGATGCTCGCGCGCGCGGGACTCCGCGCCGGTCGGGCCCTGCTCGTGATCTACGGCCCCGGCGCCGACGACGGCATCGTCGATCAGGCGGCCATCGAGGCCGTGGAGGTCGGCTGCGCCATGAACGCGCGCGTCGCCGTCCTCACGGACACCATCTCGCAGCGGGAATTCGTCACCTCCCTGGGCTTCGGTGCGTCCTTCGCCGGGGTCGTGAGCCTGGAGGAGATCGGCCGTCGCCTCGGCGAGGACTTCGATCCGCCGGGCCCCTTCGCACCCCTGCCCGATCCCTTCGCGGAATCGGCGGCCTTCAAGGAAGCCGTGCGCCGCTTCTCGGACCGCACCCTGAAGCCCGTGGGGTCCGCGATCGCCCCGCTGCTGCGCAGCCCCTTCGATCGGCGCGGCCTGCCGGACGTGGTCTTCGAGCGTCGCGGCCGCGACGGCCTCGCCCTGGCCACGGCCCTCGTGAAGCCCAACGTCGGCGTGGTGGTCTACGCCGAGGATCTCGCCGGTCAGCGACTGAGCTTCTATGCCCCCCAGGTCTGGATGCGCCAGCGTCGCATCCTCATGCCCAGCGCCGAGATCCGCGGTACGCACCTGAACACGGCGCGCGAGTATGCAGAGGTCCAGGAACGCATCTCCGCCGGTATGATCGACGTGGTGTCGCCCGTGCCCGTGCCCCTCCAGGAGGTGCAGCACGCGCATCAGGCCATGTGGGAGAACCGCCACGCCGGCGCCACCTACGTCGCCGTGCACGGCCTGCCCCGCCTCGGGCTGAAGACCAAGGACGAGCTCTATCGAGCCTGGGCGATCCGCGATGCGGAAGCCCAGGGCGTCGAGATGAAACGTATCGATACCGGTTCGGCAGGGACCCTCCTATGAACGAGACGACGAACAGCCGCGCCGGCGCCCGGCTCGCGGATCGCACGGTCATCCTCACCGGCGCCGCCGGGAACATCGGCATGCAGATCTCGCGCGCCATGCTGCGCGAGGGGGCGCGCCTGGTGATGACGGGGCGCAACACGGACAAGCTCGAGGCCTTCGCCCTCGAACTCGAGGCGGAAGGCTTCGCGGCCGACCACATCCGGACCGTCGCCGGCGACTGCGCCGACGCCGAGGCCTGCCGACGCATCGTCGCCACGGCCCTCGAGCAGTTCGGCAGCGTCGACGTGCTCGTCAACAACGCCGGCGGCGCCGGTCCGAAGCGCACGCTCCGGCAGGTCCCCTTCACGGAGGCGGAAAAGCGCGCCCTCGGCGACGACGAGACCATGCTCGAGTCCGCCATGAACCTGCTCGGCGGGCCCTGGAACATGATGCGCGCCGCGATTCCGCACATGTCCCCCTGCGGGTCCATCGTCAATGTCTCGACGATCTTCTCGCGCACCCGCTACTACGGCCGCATCCCCTACGTGGTGCCCAAGTCCGGCCTCAACGCCCTGTCCCTGGGTCTGGCCCGGGAGATCGGTGGCGAGAAGGGCATCCGTGTGAACACCGTGTTCCCGGGGCCCGTGGAGTCCGCCCGCATCGACGGCGTCTTCGCCACCATGGACGAGCTCCAGGGGCAGCCCGCGGGCAGCACCTCACGGGAATTCCGCGGACTCATGACCAACAAGCGCGCCGACGCCGGGGGCGCCCTGGACTATCGCTACCCGAAGCCGGACGACGTCGCCGCGACCATCCTGTTCCTCGCATCGAACGAGTCCGCGGCCTTCTCCGGCCACTCCTTCGAGGTCACGAACGGCATGCAGGTACCGGCGCAGAGCCGCTCCAACGTCGTGTCCTGGCCCGACGATCGCCTCGTGGACCTCAGCAACAAGGTCGTGCTCATCCTCGGCGGCAGCGACATCGACGAGGCCATGGTGTTCGCGGAGCGCAACATGCGCCGCGGCGCCCGCATCGTCATGGGCATGCGGACCCTGCAGGGCGTGGGGCGCGCCGAGGCCCGGGTGGACGCCATGGGCCCCTGCCCGATCCACGTGCAGCATCTGGATCCGCTGCGCAGCGAATCCGTCGATCGCGTGTTCCAGTTCCTCGCGGATCACTTCGGCCGCCTCGACGGCGTGATCGTCCTGCCGGCGACCGCGAACGGCGAGCACGGCTACTCCCTGGCGACCGCCGACGACGACGAGATGCTGACCTTCGTGGAGACGGAGGTCGTCGCGCCCGTCGCCTTCGCCGCGGCCCTGACCAAGAATCTCGCCGCCTGGCAACCACAGCGCGCGGCGCCGCCGGTCACCTTCGTGACGAACCAGGACGACGGCCGCGGCAATCGCCTGAACGAGATCAAGCGGGCCGCCGTGGAGGAGCTGATCCGCGTCTGGCGCTACGAGGAGCGCCAGGAAGTCGAGAAGGGCGTCTGGGGCTGGGCGAACGTGCCCAACCAGCTGGTGCGCTACGACAACAGCGAACCGGACAATCTGGCCTTCTCCGCGGACTGGACCGCCACGCTCAACAACGGCGTGCGCAAGATGGACCCGATCAATCTCTGGGTCCCGAAGAACATCGGCCGGGCGACGGGCAAGACCGCCATGCCCCTGTCGATCCAGCGCGTGCTGCCCGGCCTCCATCACGGCAAGACCGCGGTGATCACCGGCGGCAGCCTCGGCATCGGCCGCCAGCTCGGACGCTACCTGGCCATGGCCGGTGCGCGCGTGCTGCTCACGGCACGCAGCGCGGAGAAGCTCGCGATCGCCCGCGACGAGATCGTCCAGGAGCTCCGCGGCGTGGGCTACGCCGATCCGGAGGGTCGGGTGTCGGTGCTCGCGGACATCGACGTCGCCGACGAAGCGGCCATGGAGCGCCTCTTCGAGCACGCGACGGCGCTCTACGGCGACGTGGACTTCCTCATCAACAACGCCGGCATCGCGGGCGCCGAGGAAATGGTCGTGGACATGTCGCTCGAGGCATGGAACCGGACCATGGAAGCGAACCTCATCTCGAACTACTCGCTGATCCGCAAGTTCGCTCCGCGCATGAAGGCGCGCGGCTCCGGTGTGGTGCTCAACGTCTCGAGCTACTTCGGCGGAGAGAAGTACCTCGCCGTGGCCTACCCGAACCGTGCCGACTACTCGGTGTCGAAGGCCGGTCAGCGTGCCCTCGCCGAGATCCTCTCGCGCCATCTCGGCCCGGAGATCCAGATCAACGCCATGGCGCCGGGGCCCGTGGACGGCGCCCGGCTGCGCGGTCAGGAGAACGCGCCGGGGCTCTTCCAGCGCCGCGGCAAGCTGATCATGGAGAACGTCCGCCTCACGCAGGTGCACGCCGCCGTGCTCGCCATGCTCGAGGCCGGTGAATCCGCCGCCGTGCTCGACGAGCTCGCCCGCAACTCGATCCAGGAGCTGGCCCAACGCCAGGACACGCCGAAAGCGCTGCGCAAGCTGCTCGTGCAGGCCGGCGAGGTGCGCGAGGAGGCCAATGCGTCCCGGTTCCTGCTGAGCGCGGAGCTCGCCCCCAAGCTCATGCATCGCCTGGTCGCGGGCGGCGCCATCGAGCAGGCCGACGCGGACCGCTTCCTCGCGGCCTTCGTGCCCTGCCCGGAGCCCTTCTTCGACGAGGCCACGGTGACCCGCCAGGCCGAGAAGATCGGCGCGGACATCCTCGCCCGGCTGCATCTGCACAAGATGCCCACGGACGAGCAGGTGGGTCTGTCCACGGTGTTCAGCCTCGCCGACGAGATCGTCAGCGGCGAGACCTTCCATCCGTCCGGCGGTCTGAAGTTCGATCGGTCCGTGACCGAAGGCGAGCTCATGCTCAAGCCCGGCGCCGAGGACCTCGCCGCCCTCGCCGGCAAGCACGTGGTGCTCATCGGCGACACCATGCGTCACGAGCTCGCGGCGATCGCCCACGGCTTCATCCGCTTCGGCGTGGCGAGCATCACCGTGCTCACGCGCACGGAGGATGCGGGCGCAGCGATCAGGCACGCGATCGCCCTGCCCGACGGCATCGAGCTCCGGGTCCACGCCGTGGGCGACGATCTCGAAGGCGGCCTCGCCCAGGTGCTCCGCGAACGCGGTCGCTTCGACGTGGTCGTGAACACGCCCTTCGTGCGCCTGCCGCTCAATGCCCTGGCCGCCGATCCGGGCGAGAAGTGGGATCGCGTGCTGAGCCGCGACCAGTTCGCGGGCGTGGTGCGCGATCACCTCACGCACCACTTCCGGGTCGCGCGCATCGCGGCACTCGTGGCCCGCTGCCAGATCGTCCTCGTCACGCCGGACACCTCCCGTGCGTCCACCCGCGAGGAATTCGCACTGGCGCTGTTCATCAAGAACTCGCTGCACGCCTTCACCGTGACCCTGGGCGTGGAGGGTGAACGCCTGCCGACGGTTCCTGCCGTGAACCAGGTGCAGCTCACGCGCCGGGCCCGGACCGAGGAGCCGAGCACGGAGCAGGAGGTCGCGGAGGAGATGGAGCGGCTCGTCTATGCGGTGCTGCAGTGCGCCGTGCCGGCGCCGAGCCCCGCCCAGAGCCGCTACCTGTCGCGCATCTTCCGGGGCAACGCCGTCACGGTCTGAAGCCTCGATCCCACCCGGCAGGCGGCCCCGTCGCCGCCTGCCGGCGCGCAGCACGGGACCCAGGCCCGCGCGGGCGCCTCAATCGTCCTCGAGGGCTGCCTCCAGGCGTGTGCAGAAAGTCTCGATGACCTGGATGCGCGCGAAGTGCTTGTCCTCCCCGGCGACCAGTTCCCAGGGCGCGAATTCCGTGCTCGTGCGCGCGAGCATGTCGTTCGCCGCCTCCTCGTAGCGCGGCCGCTGATCCCGGTTGCGCCAGTCCGCGTCCGTGATCTTGTGCATCTTCCAGGGCGTCGTCTCCCGATCCTGGAAGCGGCGCAGCTGCTCCTCGGGGCTGACGTGGAGCCAGAACTTCACCAGCACGGTGCCGTTCTCGATCAGCTGCTCCTCGAAATCGTTGATCTCCGAGTAGGCGCGTTGCCAGGCGCGCGGCTCCGCGAGGCCCTCCACGCGCTCCACGAGCACCCGCCCGTACCAGGACCGGTCATAGAGTGTCATGGCTCCCCCGCGGGGAATGTGCCGCCAGAAGCGCCACAGGTAGTGATGGGCGAGCTCCTCGTCCGTGGGCGGGCCCACGGAGATGGTCCGGTAGAGGCGCGCGTCCATGGCCCGCGTCAGACGACGGATGGCGCCGCCCTTGCCGGCGGCATCCCAGCCCTCGAAGACCCCGACCACATGGCGCCGCTTTCGGTGCATGGTCCAAGCGAGCCGATAGAGCTTCGCCTGGGCCGCATCGAGCCGCTTGCCGTACTCGCCCTTGTCGAGGCGCTGCGAGAGATCCACGTGATCGAGGAGCGTCACGCGGGCGGTGGGCACGTTCGCCGTGGCTTCGGCGTGCTCCGGCGGCGTCTCCACGGGCGCTGCGTCGAGTTCTCCGAGGCGCCGATCGAGCATCTCGAGGAGGATCTGGCCGCTGCGCAGATCCCGGTAGAGCGCATCGCTCGCCTCCACCACGTGCCAGGGGGAGTGGCCGCTGTCCGTGAGACGGATGGCGCGCTCGGACACGCTCCGGACCGCCTCGGCCCCATCGTCCAGGGCGTCCATGCGTCGTTCGATCTGCTTGCGCTTGAGCCCGCGGTGCTTGAGGTCCTCCTTCACGCGATGTCGCTGCAGCTTGTGCGGCAGATGGAACCAGAGCTTGACGATGACCGCGCCGTCCTCGGACAGCATGCGCTCGACGTACTCGATGCGGCGCAGGGCGGCGTCGAGGCGCGCATCGTCGTACTCGCCCCGCACCCGCGCCAGGATGGGCTGGCGATACCAGGAGCCGAAGAAGACGGCCACGGCCCCGCGCTGCGGGAGGGCGCGCCAGAAGCGCCACCAGCGCGGACGCTGCCGCTCCTCGTCGGTCTCGTCCCAGAAGGCGCGCACGTCGACGCCCCGCGTGTCGAGCCACTCCGTGAGGCGATCGACGACGGCGCCTCGCCCGGCCCCCTCACTGCCTGCGACGATCACCACGACCGGCACGCGCGCCGCCCGTGCCCGGAACTGGGCCTCGAGCAGTCGCGTACGCAGGTCCTCCTCGGCCTGGTCGAAGCTGGCGCGATCCACGCTGCGCCCGACTTCCGCGATCTCGAACACCATGATGCTCCCTCAGCGGCCGGTCAGGTAATCGAGGGTCAGGGCCGTCATGGCGGCGACACCGATGGGCAGGGCGCGCTCGTCCGCGTAGAAGCGTGGCGAGTGGTTCGGAAAGACGAGCGATGGATCCTCCGGCGCGACGCCGAGGAAGAAGAAGAGCCCCGGCACGGCCTCGGCGAAGTAGGAGAAGTCCTCGGCCGCGGTGACCCGCGGCGACTCCACGTAGCCCTTCCCGGCCACCCGCTCGAGCGTGGGCAGCATGCGCTGCACCAGTGCAGGATCGTTGGCCGTCACCGGGTAACCGATGTCGATCTCGACCTCCGCTGTGGCGCCGGCACTCGCGGCGATCTGCTCCGCGGTGCGCGTCACCCGCTCGTGGATCTGGGTGCGGGTCTGCGCATCGAAGGTTCGCAGCGTGCCGATCATCTCCACCTGCTCGGGAATGATGTTGCCGCGCACGCCGCCGTGGATGGCGCCCACGGTCACGATCGACGGCGTCAGCGTCGCATCGAGCTGCCGCGACGGGATCGTCTGCAACCCCATGACGATCTGGCTCGCCACCACGATCGGATCGATGCCTGCCCAGGGCAGGGCACCATGGGTCTGGCGGCCCTTCACACGGATCGCATAGCTGTCCGAGGACGCCATGAGACCACCGGCGCGCGTGCTGATCGTGCCGACGGGCGTGGGAAAGACGTGCAGCCCGAAGGCCACCTCCGGTTGCGGATCCGCGAATACGCCCTCACGCAGCATGAGATCGGCGCCGCCCTCCTCGCCGTCCGGAGCCCCCTCCTCCGCCGGCTGGAACACGAACAGGACCGTGCCCGGCAGCGCATCGCCCAGGCCCGCGAGCACTTCCGCGACCCCCATGAGGATCGCCACGTGGTTGTCGTGCCCGCAGGCGTGCATCACGCCCACCTCCTCGCCGTTGTAGGTCGTGCGCACCCGGGAGGCGAAGGGCAGGTCCACAAGCTCGGTCACGGGCAGGCCGTCCATGTCGGCGCGCAGGGCGACCACCGGGCCGGCACCGCCACGGAGGACGCCGACGACGCCCGTGTGGGCGATGCCGGTCCGCACCTCCATCCCGAGCGACCGCAGATGGTCCGCAACCCGCTCCGCGGTGCGGAATTCGCGGTTGCCCAGCTCAGGATGGGCATGCAGATCCCGACGCCAGGCGACGACCCGGGGCATGACTGCATCGACCCGCGTCTGGACCTCCGGCGGGAGCGCAGCGTCGATCTCCGCGGCCGTCACGTCCGGCACCGTTGCTGCGAGGCTCGCCAGCAGCAGCGCAGGCGCCATGGTTCCGAACAGTCTCATCCGTCCCCCTCCGTCTCGTTCCGGGCATCCACCATGCCCATGACATCGTCGCTCGCGCCAGCCGGCGCCGCGATCTCGACGACGCCTTCGTCCACGTCGTCGTACTCAAGGCGCAGGGCGCGGCTCATGACCGCATGCATCATGTAGGTACAGGTGACGTAGGTGAGTTCGAGGATGGCCTCGTCCGGCAGCTCGGCCTGGAGCGCCGCGAAGACCCCGTCCGGCACGCGACCGTGCTGGAGCACCAGGGCATCCGTGTAGGCGAGCACGGCGCGCTCCAGCGGCGAGAAGCAGTCCGCCACGGCCCAGTGCGGAATCGCATCGATCTGCGCCTCCGTCAGGCCGACGTCACGACAGGCCTTGCAGTGCTGCGAGAACACGAAGCGGGAGCCGACGGCGAACCCGGCCCGGGTCTGGCCCAGCTCGCGCAGCTTCGGATCGAGCACCCGTGCGGGATCACGATAGAAGCGGAATCCCTCCGTGGTGTGCACGAAGGCATCGGGAACGATGTTGAACACGGTCCACCAGTTGCCCGGCGTGCCGGTCGCCGTGCCCGGCTCGCGCACGGGATCGCGATCCCCGAACAGCAGATCGAAGATCCGGTTCGCGTAGTCGTGCCCGGCGTCCCGTCCTGCCTGTCTGAGCCTCGGCATCACTCCCCTCCCTGTCCTCGATCGCGGCGCCTCATGCCGCTCGGCCCGCCGCGAAACGCGCGATCTCTTCCCGGACCTTCGGCGCGAGCAGATAGAGCCCGAGAATGTTCGGCACGCAGATCACGAAGACCATGGCGTCCGAGAAGCTCAGCACCGAGCCGAGCTCGATCATGGCGCCGAGCACGATGAAAGCACAGAACACCAGCTTGAACCCCGTTTCCGCCCGTGGCGAGGGACCCGTGAGATAGGTGAAGCCCTTCAGGCCGTAGTAGGACCAGGCGAGCATGGTCGACACGGCGAAGAGAATCGCGGCCACCGCGAGCAGCGGCGGGAAGAAGGGCACCACGCGGGCGAAGGCGACGCTGGTCATGGCGATCCCGTCGATGTCCGCGTCGAAGCCCGGCAGGTAGAAGCGCGTCGTGATGATCACCAGGGCCGTGGCCATGCAGATCACCACCGTGTCGATGAAGGGCTCGAGGAGGGCCACGTAGCCTTCGCTTGCCGGGCGGTCCGTCCGCACCGCGCTGTGCGCAATCGACGCGGATCCGATGCCGGCTTCGTTGGAGAACGCGGCCCGCTGGAAGCCGATCACCAGGGCGCCGAGGGCACCGCCCGCGGCCGCCTCCCCCGTGAACGCATTGGTGACCATGTGGCCGATGGCCCAGGGCAGCGCACCGGCGTTGAAGGCGAGCACCGTCAAGGCGGTGCCGAGATAGAGGATCGCCATGAACGGCACGACGATCTGGGTGACCCGCGCGATGCTGCGGATGCCGCCGATGATCACGACCGCGACGACGGCGGCAAGGACCAGGCCGAAGATCCAGCCGCGCCCCGCGAGCGGGCTCCCATCGCCTCCGGTGACCGCGACGATCTGCACGAAGGCCTGGTTCGCCTGGAACATGTTGCCGATGCCCATGCAGCCGATGACGATGCCGGCCGCGTAGAAGACCGCGAGAACACGCCCGAGGCGCGCCAGACCGATTTCCGCCAGGCCGCGCTCGAGATAGTGCATGGGCCCGCCGGACACGCTGCCGTCCCCATGGAGCCGCCGATAGCGCACGCCGAGCGTGCACTCCGCGAACTTCGTGGCCATGCCGAGGATCCCGGCGACCAGCAGCCAGAACGCGGCACCCGGCCCGCCGGCACTGATGGCGACGGCCACGCCGCCGATGTTGCCGATCCCCACGGTGCCGGAGACCGCCGTGGAGAGCGCCTGGAAGTGGCTGACCTCTCCATCGAGGCCGGCACGGGGCGTCGCCGGCCGGCCGCCCACGAGACGGACCGCCGTGGCGAAGCCGCGCACGGCGATGCCGCGCAGATAGACGGTGAAGAAGAGCCCCGCCGCGACCAGCCAGGCGACCACGAGCGGGAGCCCGACGCCGAAGAGATCCACCTCGAAGAAGATGATCCGTGAGAGCAGCGCCGCCGCTGGCCCCACCACGGCATCCACCGCAGCGTCGATTCCCTCCATCGGCACCTCTTTCCCGCTTCCTGTCCGGGGAGCTTACCCCAGCACCGCCGGCGCACCGGGCACGGGCGAACGGGGCGGAAACGCCACGGGAGTGGCCCTGGGGCATTGCGTTCGGCGCACGAGGCACGGAGGCTTCGCACCTGACCACCGTCGCCCGCGCAGCGGGCCGGTGCGCAACAGGATCCGGAACTGAAAGGAGACCGACATGGCCACCGAAGCGTTCGACGTCGTCATCTATGGCGCGACCGGCTACACGGGCCGCCTCGTGGCCCAGTACCTCACCGCCCGACAGCGCGACGGCCTCGACGTGCGCTGGGCCATGGCCGGGCGCAACGAGAAGAAGCTCGCCGCCGTGCGCCGGGAGATCGGGGCTCCGGCGGATACGCCGCTGCTGGTGGCGGACGCGGCGAAGCCCGCCTCCATCCTGGCCATGGTGGAGCGGACCCTGGTCGTGCTCACCACCGTCGGCCCCTATCAGCGCTACGGTGAACCGCTGCTCGAGGCCTGCGCCACCACCGGCACGGACTACGTCGACCTCTGCGGTGAGGTGGCCTGGATGCGCCAGATGATCGACGCCCACGGCGCCGAGGCGCAGGAATCCGGGGCGCGCATCGTCTTCTCCTGCGGCTTCGATTCGGTCCCCTTCGATCTCGGCGTCTACTTCCTCCAGGAGCAGGCACAGGCCCGCTTCGGGCACCCCCTGCCCCGCGTCAAGGGTCGGGTCCGCGCCATGAACGGCAGCTTCTCCGGCGGCACCCTCGCCAGCGGTCAGGCGACCATGCAGGCGGCCATGAAGGACCCGGAGGTGCTCAAGCTGCTCATGACCCCCTGGGCCCTCACGCCCGGCTTCGAGGGGCCCGAGCAGCCGAGCGGCTCGAAGGTGATGGAGGATCCGTCAGTCGGTAGCTGGGTCGCGCCCTTCGTCATGGCGCAGATCAACACGCGCAACATCCACCGCTCCAACCTGCTCCTCGGCCACCGCTACGGGGCCGATTTCGTCTACGACGAGATGATGATGACCGGGCCCGGCGACGCAGGACGCCAGATGGCCGAGGCCCTCGCGGCCACGGACATGATGGCCGCCGGTGAGGACGCCCCGAAGCCGGGCGAGGGGCCCTCGAAGGCGGAGCGCGAAGCGGGCAACTACGACCTGCTCTTCGTGGGCGAGGACGCCGAGGGGCACCGCATGAAGGTCAGCGTGAAGGGCGACATGGATCCCGGCTACGGTTCGACGTCGAAGATGATCGCCGAGTGCGCCCTGTGCCTCACGGACGAGGCGACGGATCTGCCGGGGGGCATCTACACGCCGGCGCCGGCCTTCGGCGCGGCGATCATCGATCGCCTCCAGGCCCATGCGGGCCTCAGCTTCACGGTCGAGGACTGAGCGTTCAGGAAGCCGCTGCGCCGTCGGCGCGTCCGGGGGGGCAGCGGAACCCGGTACGGGGTGTCAGGGAAGAGAAGGAGTCGAGTCGATGGAAGTCGTGAGCATCAACGTCGGACAAGAGCGCGCCCTCGAGGGCCGCAGCTTCAAGGGCGTCACCGGCATCTTCAAGACGCCGGTGGGCGCGCCCGTGGCGATCGGCCCCCTCGGGCTCGCCGACGACGCCATCTGCGACACGCGCCACCACGGGGGCCCGGACCAGGCGCTCTATCTGTACCGCCAGGAGGACTACGACTGGTGGTCGACGGAACGGGGCGCGACCCTCGCCCCCGGCACCTTCGGGGACAACCTGACCGTGCGCGGCCTGCCGGAGCCCGGCCTGCCCATCGGCACCCGGCTGCGCTTCTCCGACCTGCTCCTGGAGGTGAGCGCACCGCGCATTCCCTGCAACACCCTTGCCCAGCGCATGGACGACCCCGGCTTCGTGAAGGCCTTCGTCCGGGCGGAACGCCCCGGGATCTATCTGCGCGTGATCGAACCCGGCACCCTCGCACCGGGTGAGGCCTTCACCCTGGAGCCCTATGCCGGGGATCAGCGCTCGACGACGGCGCTCTACCGGGACAGCTACCGGAAGCTGGACGACGACGAGATCCGCGCCTGGCTCGCCCTGCCCATCGATGCGCGCACCCGCGCCAAACTCGAGGCGAAGCTCGCGGGCTGAAGACACCGGGCCAGACGCGCGACCGGACCCCGCATCGCTCAGTGGGTCGTGTCGGTCTCGCTGAGGGCGATCCCGAGCGTCCGCAGACGCCGTTCCGCGACGGGATCCCGGGTCTCGAGCCAGCGCTGATAGAGCGTGAGCACGTCCTCGTCGGAGGGCTCGTCCGGCCGCGCGCACACGGTCGCGATCATCTCCAGCATCCGCGTGAAGGTCCGCGCCAGCTCACCGAAGACGTGCCGCCCCCGCTGCGCGTTGTCCGAGAGATAGTCGTAGGCCCCGCCGCCCATGCCGACGAAGTAGTCCTGGCGAATGCCCCGCCGTGCGTAGCGCTGCGGGTACAGGGCGCCGATGAAGAGCGCCATGTCGCCCAGCTGCTGGAGCAGCAGACAGCGCTCGCGCTCGTTGCGCGCCTCGATGGCGTCCCCGTAGAGCTGGGCGAGCGGGCGCAGCGTCATGCGCCCGTCCTCCCAGGCGAAGAGCCGCTCGCTACGGCCGAAGCGCTCGAGCATGTTGCCGAGATACCAGCAGGTGTCCGGATGTGGCGGCGGGCGGAACCGTTCCGCGCAATCGGCCAGGCGCGTCATGAAGTAGTGCGCCAGGGACGATTCGGTCAGGGTCAAGGGCTCGACATCGTGCGTCATGGCTCCTCCGGGCGTCGGGCGACCACGCTCTATTTATAACCCAGGGTGCGACCTGTCGCTCAATGGCCTGCCCTGCGCGCTTGCGTCGTATCGGAGCCATGGCGCCGTGGGGATGGCCGGGCCCATCCGATCCCCGTACCGACGCGACGGACCGCGATCGCGCCGCCCCGGTATCCGCACTCCTCGTGGACGCCGTCAGCAGAACCTCGCGCCGCCCGAGGACGCCGCAGTTGCGCCTGGGCTTCGAGCGCCGATGACGCACAGGAACACCCCCGAGGGGGTGGGTCCCGACCGATGTCCCGAAACGCTGTGTGCGGGGGCGTCCTGGACAACGGGCGAGCGGACCGCAGGGCGACGATCGCCTGCTATCCTTCCCGGACATCACGAGGGTCTCAGGCCCGGCGCCCGTGCGTGCTTCCGCTGGGCGCAGGGACTGCTGACGGATCGGATCGGGCGCCGAGGATACCGATGAGCGAGGCTTCGACTTTTCCGGAAGGCCGGAGCGCGCCGCCACTCGGCAGTGCCTCCAGGATCATCTTTCCCTTTCTGGAGCACTCGGGCATTGCCGACGAGGATGCCCGGGGTCGGCTCTTCGTTTCGATCATCGCCTTCGCGGGCATCCCCGCGCTCCTCTACTTCGGTGCGCTGAATCTGCGGAACGGGCATCTGGTGCTGGGCGGCCTCGAGTTCGTCTGCGCCGCGCTCTGTGCCGTCATGTACGTCGTCGCCCGAAAGCACAGCGTCCGCTTCATGCCCCGCGTCGTGCTCCTGTTCTCGATCCTCATCGTCGCCTACGCGCACGCATCACCGAGCGTCGGCATCACCCTGCTCTGGCCCGTGATCTTTCCCGTGCTCGTCACCTTCGTCTTCGGTGGGCGCGAAGGCCTCCTCTGGTCCGTGGGCCTGTTCGCGTTCTGGTGGGTCCTGTTCTCGCAGCCCGCCTGGCTGGGGCTGACCCCGGACTCGCTCTACTGGCCGGACCAGGGGCAACTTGCGGATTTCTTCTTCTGTTATGTGCTCGTCGTGCTGCTGACGCTCGGCTACGAGAGTCTGCGGACCAGCGCCATGCGTCTCGCCGATGATCGCCAGCGCGAGCTCGGCGCCGCGCTCGGGCGACTCCGTGAGAGTGAGCACCGCCTCCGCGACTTCGCGGACACCGCTTCGGACTGGCTCTTCGAGCTCGATGCGCAGCTCCGAACCACCTGGATCTCCTCTCGCTGGAAGGGCCTCACCGGTCTTCAACCCGAAGACGTGCTGGGGCGCAGCATCCTCGACTTCGTCCAGGCGCCCGCCTTCGACGAGGCCGAAGCCGTCCGCGCGCGGCTCGGGCGGCGCGAACCCCTGCGCAACGTTCGCCAACGGGTGGAGCGCCCGGATGGCACGGTCCTGCATGTCTCCGTGCGCGCCGATCCGATGTTCGACGAGAGCGGTGGATTCCTCGGCTATCGCGGGGCGGCCCAGGACGTCACGGAGCGCGAACGCGCAGCGGAGGAGATGCGCGAGAAGGACCGGGCGCTGGTCCAGTCGAGCAAGATGGAGGCCGTGGGTCAGCTCACGAGCGGTGTCGCTCACGACTTCAACAATCTGCTCACGGTGATCGTCGGCAATCTCGAGCTGCTCGCCATGCGCCTCGACGATCCGGACAGCGAGGGCGAGGAGCTCGACCAGGCCATGGCCGCGTCCCGGCGCGCGGCGGACCTCACGTCCAAGCTCCTGTCCTTTTCTCGCCGACAGACCCTCAAGCCGGAGGTGGTGGAACCCGGGCCCATGCTCGACGACATGCACGACCTGCTCCGGCGCGCGCTCGGCGAGGCGGTGACCGTGGCCGTGGAGGTCCTGCCCGGGACCTGGCACTGCGAGGTCGACCGCTCGCAGCTCGAGAACGCACTGCTCAATCTGGCCATCAACGGACGCGACGCCATGGAGAGCGGGGGGCGCCTGTCGATCGTCGCCTCGGCACGCCAGGTCGATGCCGACGAGGCGGAGCGGCTGGAGCTGGCGGCCGGAGACTACGTCTCCTTCAGCGTGGTCGACACGGGATGCGGAATGCCTCCGGAGCTGCTCGACCATGTCTTCGAGCCCTTCTTCTCCACCAAGCCGCAGGGACAGGGGACCGGGCTCGGCCTGAGCATGGTCTACGGGTTCGCGCGCCAGTCGGGCGGTGGGGTCGCCATCGACAGCGCGCCGGGTGCCGGCACCACCGTGGAGCTGCTGCTGCCGAGGGCCACCGGCGTGACCACCGAGGCGCCTGTTCCCGCGCGCAAGCCACGGGCCTCCGGCGGTGGACGGCGCGTGCTCGTGGTCGAGGACGAAGACGGTGTCCGGGACCTCGTGCGCGCGATGCTCGACCAGCTCGGCTACGTCTCGGACGTGGCCGCGACCGTGGAGGAGGCGATCGCGCTCCACGACGCATCCACCTACGACCTGGTGCTCACGGACGTGGTCCTGGCTGGCGGAGACAACGGGCTGGACCTGGTGCGAACGCTCCGCGAGCGCACGCCGGGGGTGCGGGCCCTGTTCATGTCCGGCTACTCGGAGGAGGCCTTCCGCTCGCGAGGCTCCGGGGACGAACCCCTGGAACTCCTGCTCAAGCCCTTCGGCCTCGTCGCACTCGGGGATCGGATCGAGCAGATGCTTCAGGACTGAGTGCTTCGGTCAGGGTCCCTTCACAGGGGCTTCACGCGCCGCGACGCAAGGTCGCACGGGTCGATCGCCCGACTGTCTCGAGTAGGCCTTCGGACGCGTGCTTTGTAGTTCCCCCCCTGAACGGCCGATCATGGTTCGACGGACCCTTGACATCGCTCGTACCCGGCGAGCCTCAGGTAGCGATCCCCGCGATGCCCATCTCCTGGTTCACCGACGCCGAGCGCCGTTTCCGCATCGGCTATCTCCCCTCCGATGCCACCATCGACGAGTTCGCCGAGAGCGTCCGGACGCACGTCTGGCCAGTGGAGGACTTCGCGGCCTTCGACGAGATCACCGTCTTCGCGAATCTCGCCCGGCTCATGGAGACGGCGCCGCCGGCGCGGGCCGCGGAGATCGTCGCCTCTCTCTACGGTTCACGGCGGGACGCCCGGACGGCACTGGTCGTTCGCCGCCAGGTCGACTTCGGCATGCTGCGCATGTACGCCGCCTATCGCGAGCGGGACGAGCACTCGCTCCAGGTCTTCTACGACATCGGTCAGGCACTGGACTGGTTCGGGTTCGAAGGCACCCGGTGCGAGGACTACCTGGCCGCCGCACAACGCCTGGTCGAAGCGGGCGGCGACTGACCCCCGGGGCGGGCTCGCCCCC
>JAZBPI010000002.1:0-3438 GCA_036351555.1 Pseudomonadales bacterium | reverse complement strand
GAGCCGACCGGTGATGGTCTGGATCCACGGCGGCGGCAACACCGTCGGGCACGGCGGCTTCTACGACGGTGGCCCGCTGGCGGCGCGGGAAGGGGTGGTCGTCGTCACCCTGAACTATCGCCTCGGTCCGCTGGGCTGGTTCCATCATCCCGCCCTGGTCGGCGACGATGCAGCCGACGCATCGGGCAACTACGGCACCCTGGACCTCGTCCGCGCGCTGGCGTGGATCCGCGAGGAGATCGCGGTCTTCGGCGGAGACCCCGAGCGCGTGATCCTGTTCGGCGAATCCGCAGGCGGCACCAACATCACCAGCCTGCTCGTCGCACCCGCGGCGCGGGGCCTGTTCCACGGAGCGATCTCGCAGAGCGGCGGCACGGGCAGCGTTTCCGTCGCCGAGGCGAGCCACGAGCGCGACGCGGCGGAACCCGGACTGCCGTCGAGCAGCGCCGAGATCGTCCTGCGCCTGCTCCAGCAGGACGGGGGTGACGACTGCGACCGAGCCTGCGCGAGAACCCGACTCGCCGCCATGACCCCGGACGATCTGGCCGGTCGGCTGCGCCGCCTCGGCGTCGCCGAGCTCTTCGCGCTCTACGGCGATGCCGGACTCATGGGGCCCGATTCACCCGCCGTGATCCGCGACGGCGCCGTACTCCCGACCGAACCCTTCCTCGAGCTGCTCGGCGATCCGAAGACCAGCAACGCCGTGCCCATGATCCTCGGCACCAATCGGGACGAGAGCAAGATCTTCATGGCCTTCGATCCGGACCAGGTGGTGCGCCTCTTCGGACTCCCGCTCTGGCGCCGGGATCCGCAGGGCTACGATCTTCAGGCCGAATACAGCGCCCGCGCCTGGAAACTCCGCGGCGTGGATGATCCGGCGCAGCGCCTGCGAGCGGGCGGTGTACCCGTCTGGACCTATCGCTGGGACTGGGACGAGGAAGGTCGCCGCTTCGGCGTGAACCTCTCGGCCCTGCTCGGCGCGGCCCACGGCCTGGAGATTCCCTTCGTCTTCGGACACTGGGACGTCGGCCCGCAATCCGGGCTCCTGTACAACGACGACAACGCGCCGGGCCGTCTCGCGCTGTCCGCACAGATGATGGGCTACTGGGCCGCCTTCGCGCGCGATCTCGATCCGGGTACGGGAGCCGGCACAGCCCCGCGCTGGGCACCCTTCGATCCTGCAGCGGGACGGTCGCACCTGCGTCTCGACACGGGCCCTGACGGCATCCGCATGGACGACGCCCTGGTCACCTTCGAGGGATTGATCGAGGACCTGGCGACGGATCCGCGTGTGCGCGACGCGGACGAGCGCTGCGCCCTGCTCCGGGCGAGCTTCGCCTTCGACGACAGCAATCGTCTGGCCACGGCATCGCAACGCCTGGGCTGCGCGGACTGAGTCCGGCTCAGTGCTTCAGGCGGCTGTCGCGGCCGAACTGCGCACGCAGGAACTGCATCTGGTCACCGAGGATACGGCCGGAGTTGATGAGCGCGAGGTACTCGGCGAAGTTCGGCGTGTAGGGCAGGGCCTTGAGCTCGAGATCGATCTCCTCGAGCAGCCGATTGCCCTTGTGATGATTGCAGCGCTTGCAGGCCGCGACCACGTTCTCCCAGAGATCCCGGCCGCCCCGCGAACGCGGCACGACGTGATCGCGGGTGAGATCACGGTCCAGGAAGGGATTGCCGCAGTACATGCAGTGATTCTGATCGCGGCGGAAGAGGGCCCGGTTGGTGAGCGGGGGACGCGTCCGCAGCGGATGCACGACGCGGCCGTCGCAGGCGATGATGCTCTGCAGTTCGATGACGGTGCGTTCGCCGGTTCGGCGGGAATGCCCACCGCGCACCCGGAACAGGGTTTCTCCGAGGCTCCAGACCACCAGCTCACGGGAGTGCAGGCAGACTGCATCCTGCCACGTCAGCCATTCGACCGGCTGCCCGGCGACGTTCACGCGGAGGATGCGCGGGGCCCGTTCGACTCCCGACGGCGGTGCCTGCATCGACGGATTCCGAATGGCAGGTTTGATCCATCATGGACAGGATGATCCGGGGATTCAATCACCGGCCCGTGACCAGCATCGCGCGGCCGCATGACCCGCACATGACCGTTTCGCCATGAGGGACGCCCCGTGAACGGACGCCCGAGCGGTCGCGGACTCGCGCGCCACCATCGCGGCATGACGCGGCTGCATCTGGGCGCGCTGACGGCCCTGTATCTGCTCCTCAACCTGATCAGCGCGGGGACCGGCGGACTGCTCCTCGCCATCGGCTTCCTCGCGCTCGCCGGCGGCGGCTATCGTCTGCTCCCCGCGGCCACGGTGATGCGCATGCGCCGCGCCGACCCGGCGCCTGCGAGCATCGCCGCACGGCTCGATGCCCTCCTCTCCCCCCTGGCGCGCCGCGCCGCCCTCGAGCAGCGCCCGACGCTCTGGCTGCTGCCGCGCCCGGACATCAACGCGCTCTGCGTCCAGGGCAGCGACGGCGACGCCCTCGCCCTGTCCGTGGGTGCCCTGCGCGAATGCCCGCCGGAGGAGGTGGCCGCGATCTGCGCGCATGAACTCGCCCATCTCGCCAACGGCGATCAGGCGCTCATGCAGATCGCCAGCTTCACGCACGCCGTCACCCTGACGCTCGGTCTCTTCATCGTGCTCATGGGCCTGCTCGCCCTGCCCCTGCGCCTGCTCTTCGACGTCGAGGCACCGGCCCCGAGCGCCTGGCTCGCCGGCCTGCTGCTGCCGCCGCTCAGTCTGCTCGTGTTCCAGTCCCTGGCGCGCACGCGGGAACTCGCCGCGGACCTCACCGCCGCGCGCTGGATGGGAGACCCGGGCCCCATGGCGAAGGTGCTCCTGCGCATCGCCCGTTTCGAGGCCGCCATGGCACGGATCGGACCGACGCTGCGCGTGCCGGCCTGGCTGTCCAGCCACCCGCCCGTGGACACCCGCCTTGCACAGCTCGATGCCCTTGCCCGCAGCGAGGACGGCGGCCGCTGAAGGGCGTCAGGGTGCGGCGGCGGGATCCAGTGGGAACCGCCGCCGCGCGCGGAGCTGGAGCAGCACGGCGCTGATCGTGAACAGCAGGAGCGCCGTCCAGATCAGACCGAAGGTGTACCACTGCCCCGTCACGACAGGCTCGTGGAACACCAGAACGGCGAGGACGAACTGCAGTGACGGCGCCAGATACTGGAAGAACCCGAGGGTGCCGAGCTGGAGCCGAACTGCGGCCGCGGCGAAGCAGAGCAGCGGCAGCATGGTGATCGGGCCGGCGAAGACGAGCTTGAGCGCGTCGCCCATGGAGGCCGTGAACGCATCCCTGCCTGCGGCCGCATTGACCGCCAGATAGGCGAGCGCCAGCGGGAGCAGCAGCCAGGATTCGACCGTGAGGCCGACGAGCGAATCGACGGCCAGGCGCTTGCGGATCAGACCGTAGAAACCGAAGGAGAAGGCG
>JAZBPI010000001.1:0-18344 GCA_036351555.1 Pseudomonadales bacterium | reverse complement strand
GCGATCCGCATTGTCATGGACGGCAGCGCAGGGCGCGACCGCGCTGCGCCAGCGGACGCCTCACTGGACGCGCGCACGGGCGGCCCTGCGAGTCGCTGCAGAGCGGCCCCTCGCGCATTCGGGCGCGCGGAGCGCCAGGGTCGGACGCGCACAGGGGCCAATGCATCTGCCAGCCCCTGGCGGGTCGGCGACGGGACCCCGGGGCCTCAGTCGTAGAGCTTCGCCGGGAGCCAGGTCGCAAGCTCCGGCCAGAGTGCGAGCAGACCGAGCACCGCAAGCTGGATCACGATGAAGGGCACGACACCGCGGTAGATGTCGAGGGTGCGCACGGAGTCCGGTGCGACCCCGCGCAGATAGAAGAGCGCGAAACCGAAGGGGGGTGTGAGGAAGCTCGTCTGCAGGTTCACGGCGATCATGATGCCGAGCCAGATCGGATCGAGCCCCATGGCGAGGAGCACGGGGCCGACGATGGGCACCACGACGAAGGTGATCTCGATGAAGTCGAGAATGAAGCCGAGAAAGAAGATCACCAGCATCACGACCAGCGTGGCGCCCACGACGCCCCCGGGCATGTTGTCGAAGATCTCGTAGACCAGTTCGTCGCCGCCATAGCCACGGAACACGAGGCTGAACACGGCCGCGCCGATGAGGATGAAGAACACCATGGCGGTGGTGCGCGTCGTGGACTCGACGATCTCGCGGAGCCGGCCGCGGTCGAGCTGACGTTGGCCGAGGGCCAGGAGCATGGCGCCCAGTGCGCCGACGCCGGACGCTTCCGTGGGGGTCGCGATGCCGCCCATGATGGAGCCGAGGACGGCCACGATCAGCACCAGGGGCGGAAACAGGCCCTTCAGGGCCTCGGAAAACAGGTTCACCTCACGGCCACCGGTCAGCTGCTCCGTCGGCACGACCGGCGCGCGTTCCGGTTGCAGGACGGCGACGGTCGCGACGTAGGCCATGTAGAGCAGGACCAGGACGAGCCCGGGAATCAGGGCGCCCGCGAAGAGATCCCCCACCGAGACGGTTTCCGGCGAGAAGATGCCCTGGTTCAGCTGCGCCTGCTGATAGGCGCTCGACAGGACGTCGCCGAGCAGCACCAGTGCAATCGAGGGCGGAATGATCTGCCCGAGCGTCCCGGTCGCGGCGATGGTGCCCGTCGCGAGGCGAGGGTCGTAGCCGTGGCGGATCATGGTCGGCAGGGACATCAGGCCCATGGTCACCACCGTGGCCCCGACGATGCCGGTGCTCGCTGCCATCAGCATGCCCACGAAGGTGACGGACAGACCGAGGCCCCCCGGCAGGCGCCCGAAGACGAGTGAGAAGCTGTCGAGGAGCTTCTCGGCGACCTTCGACTTCTCGAGGATGACCCCCATGAGGACGAACAGGGGCACGGCGATCAGGGTCTGATTGGTGATGGTTCCGAAGATGCGTCCGGCGAGGAAACCCAGGTCCCCGGGACTGAAGATGCCCGTCGCCATGCCTGCGAAGGCGAAGAGCAAGGCCACGCCCGACAGGGTCAGAGCCACCGGATAGCCGGCGAGAAGCAGGACGAAGACACAGCCGAACATGATCAGCGGGATGAACTCGATCATGGATCAGCTCCGGCCGGTCAGGCGCAGGACCGTGCGACCGATCTCGGCGAGACCCTGGAGCGCCAGGGTGATCGCCAGCAGCGGCGTGAGGGTCTTGAGGAGGAAGACGGCGGGGATGCCGCCCACTTCCTGGGACCCTTCCCGGATGCGCCAGGCGCGCAGCGTGTAGTCCCAGCTCACGTAGAGGATGAAGCCCGCGAGGGGCAGCAGGAAGACGAGGTGGCCGATGAGGTTCACCCAGTCCCGCTGGCGCCCGGACATGCGCCCGTAGAGCACGTCCACGCGCACGTGGCCGTCGTGCTTGAGCGCATAGGGTATGCCGAGCATGAACACCATGCCGTGCAGATAGATCACGCTTTCCTGGAGCGCGATGGAGCCGGTGGAGAAGCCGTAGCGCAGGATCACCACCACGCAGGTCACGGCCATCATCGCCAGCACGAGCCAGCTCACGAGTCGCCCCGTGGTTTCCGTGAGCGCATCGATGGCGCGGATCAGGAATCCCATGCGAGAGCCCCCTCCCAGGATCGCCGCGATCGGCCCCTCCCTATCGCGGCCGGGGAGTATACCTGCGCTCAGGCGCCGAGCGCGCGGTCCAGGGCGATCCCCGCGAACACGGCCATGCCTACGAGATTGTTGGCCTGGAAGGCCCTGAAGAAGGCATCCAGACGACCGCTGCGCATGAGCCACTGCTGCCACAGGCACCCCGCCGCAGCGAGCAGCAGGCCGCCCAGATAGATGGGTCCGAAGGCGAGGCGATCACCGAGCAGATGGAGACAGAGCAGGAAGCTGGCCTGGAGCACCCCGACCATGAGTCGATCGAGCTCGCCGAACAGGATGGCCGTGGACTTGATGCCGACCTGGAGGTCCCAGGGACGGTCCACCATGGCGTACTCGGTGTCGTAGGCGACGGTCCAGAGAAGATTCGCGACGAACAGGAGCCAGGCGAGCACCGGAACGGTCCCCGTGACCGCCGCGAAGGCCATGGGAATGGCCCAGGAAAAGGCGGCGCCCAGGAACAGCTGGGGCAGGTGCGTGACCCGCTTCATGAAGGGGTACAGGGCCGCGAGCAGCACGGCGACGGGTGCCAGGAGGATGGTCAGGCGGTTGGTGAAGAGGACCAGGATCAGGGCCACCAGGGTCAGGGCGCCGGCGAGGGCCAGGGCTTCCCGAGGGCGGACGCGGCCGGCCGCCATGGGCCGATCGCGGGTCCGTTCCACGTGGGCGTCGAAGTCACGATCGGCGAAGTCGTTGATGACGCACCCCGCGCTGCGCGTGAGCACGACCCCCGCCACGAAGATCAGCAGGATATCCGTCGGCGGCACGCCGTCCGCGGCGATCCACAGGGCCCAGAGAGTCGGCCACAGGAGCAGACCGATGCCCACGGGTCGGTTCAGGCGCGTCAGCGCGAGCCAGGCCGGCAGTCGTTCCGCGAGATCCATGGCGCCGGCGCTCTCCTTTCGATCGGGGCCCCGAGGGTCCCTCCAGCAGGGTGCTGAACAGGTCCGTCCGGGACGGTTTCAGCCTCGGGATGTGGCCCGGGTCCGCAACCGGGGCAGGACAGATCAACGAGAGGCCGTCGCCGAGCTGCAGGCGGGCCGCCCCGAGGAGGAGAGTCTAGTGCCCCGTCGCGGCGCTTTGCAGCGTCCTGATCCGGCAAGGCCCCGTCCTCGTCATGCTTTCAGGCCGGGGTGCCGTCCGAGGGTGTCTCTAGCACGAGCAGGTCCTCGCCGCCGATGCGGTAGCGCGTCGCCCGCATCCAGCCGCCGGACGCGGTTCGCGAGGTCGTGCGACCGGTGCGCTGGACATTCGGCCGGAGGCGATCGCCGATGAACAGCAGGCGCCCGAGGGGACGGGCGCCGAGCCCGGAGAGTGCGCGCTGCAGGCCCGGTGCGGAGCGCGGCACCAGGCTGCGCGCGCGGAGCCGCTCGCGACCGTCGGCGCACAGGGCGATCTCGCGGATCCACCAGCCTCCGCCGCGCGGCTGGCGCAGCAGCTGTGCCTCGAAGGCCGTGGGTCGCCCCATCCCTTCCCGGAGCACGTCCACGCGTACGGGCCCGAAGCGCTCGGCGACGCGTCCGGTGATGGACCGGTCGTGCAGCAGCCAGTCGCGCAGCGAGGGCCCGACCCGAAGGCCCAGCAGCGCATCGGGGATGCGCGCACCGACGCGGGGCGAGGGCGAGAGCGTGGCGGATGGGGGGCTGAGGACGAGCACGAGCGGACTCTGCGCGAAGCTGCCGGGCGGTGCAATCCATTGTCCGAGAAGATTGATTTCAGCGAAGCGCGTCAGTAGGTTACTCGGCCGTTCGGAACACCCCGGGAGCACCGAGCATGAGGAAGTGGCAGTGCATCGTCTGCGGCTGGATCTATGACGAGGCCGAAGGCTGTGAAGACGAAGGCATTGCGCCCGGAACGCGCTGGGAGGACGTGCCCGAGGACTTCGTCTGTCCCGAGTGCGGCGTCAGCAAGGAAGACTTCGAGATGATCGAGATCGGCTGAGCGCCCGGCGCCGTGTCCCGGCCCCTGCGCGTTGCGCCTGCGGGTCGGGACGGTTAGCGTTGCGGCTTGCCTCGGTCGACCGGTCGCCTCATGAGCCTCACCGTCAGGATCCTGATCGGCATGGTGTCGGGCTTCCTGCTCGGTTCCCTGCTGCACGCGCTCGCGCTGCCCGAAGAGGGTCTGGTGCGCGTGCTGATCGTCGATGGCGCCCTGGACATCGGCGGGACCATCTTCATCGCGTCCCTGAAGCTGCTCGTCGTGCCGCTCGTGCTGGTGTCCATCGTCTGCGGGGCGAGCAATCTTTCCGACGGAGCGGCCATGGGTCGCCTGGGCGGCAAGGCGATCGGCCTCTATCTGCTGACGACCGCCATCGCCATCACCCTGGCACTGCTCGTCGCACTCGCGATCGGTCCGGGCAAGGGCGTGGAAGCGGGGGTGGCCGAGGTCTTCGAGGCGAATGCGGCGCCGAGCCTCAAGGACGTCATCGTCAACATCTTCCCCACGAATCCCGTGGCCGCCATGGCCAATGGCGAGATGCTGCAGATCATCGTCTTCGCACTGCTTCTCGGCTTCGCCATCGCCAAGGCGGGCGCCGCCGGCGAGCGGGTCAAGGGCGTCTTCGAGGATCTCAACGAGGTCATCATGCGGCTGGTGATGGTCCTCATCGACTTTGCGCCCTATGGCGTCTTCTGCCTCATGGCCACCCTCTTCACGAGGATGGGATGGGAAGAGATCGGCGCCCTGGCGAGCTACTTCTTCACGGTCGCCGGCGTCCTCATGGTGCACCTGCTGGTGGTCTATCCCCTGCTGCTCACCCTGCTCGGACGCGTGTCGCCCCGGATCTTCCTCCGCAAGATGCGGGAGCCCATGCTGCTGGGCTTCTCGACCTCCTCCAGTGGCGCGACCCTGCCCCTGACCCTCGAGACCGTCGAGGGACGCATCGGCGTGCGCAACGAGGTCGCCTCCTTCGTGATTCCCCTCGGTGCCACCATCAACATGGACGGCACGGCGATCATGCAGGGTGTCGCCACCGTGTTCATCGCCCAGTACTACAACATCGATCTCGTCTTCACGGACTATCTGATGGTGATCCTCACGGCGACCATGGCGTCCGTGGGGACGGCCGGTGTGCCCGGCGTCGGGTTGATCATGCTGACCATGGTGCTGCAGCAGGTGGGTCTGCCGGAGCAGGGCGTGATGCTGATCATCGGCGTCGACCGGCTCCTCGACATGCTCAGGACCGTGGTCAACGTCACCGGGGACGGCATGGTCGCGACCATCGTGGCGCGCAGCGAGAACAAGCTCGATCTGGAGCGCTTCGCCGATCCGGATGCCACCCCGGACGACCATGGTGATGCGGCGCCGAGCGCCGCCGTCTGAGTCGTCTCAGGCCGCGACGAATTCGGCGCGCCCGCCCAGCCAGCGATCGACGATGCGCCGTGCCGCGTCCGGGTCCTGCTCCAGGAGCAGGCGTGCGCGGCGCTGCACCTCCGGCAACAGATCGCGGTCGCGCACGAGATCGGCGACGCGCAGGTCCACCAGACCGGTCTGACGTACACCGAGGACCTCGCCCGGCCCGCGCAGCTCCAGATCGCGCTCCGCGATGTAGAAGCCGTCGGTGGATTCGCGCAGGACGCGCAGTCGTTCCCGACCGCCGACCGACAGCGGCGGCTGGTAGATCAGCACGCAGTGGCTCTCGATCTCGCCCCGGCCCACCCGGCCGCGCAGCTGGTGCAGCTGGGCGAGCCCCAGCCGGTCGGCGTTCTCGATCACCATGAGGGATGCATTGGGGACGTCGACACCGACCTCGATCACCGTCGTGGCCACCAGCAGATCGACCTGCCCTGCCGCGAAGGCGTTCATGATCGCGGCCTTGTCCTCGCCCCGCATGCGTCCATGGACCAGTCCGACCTGCAGATCCGGGAGCTCCTCCGTGAGCCGGGCGAGGGTCGCCTCCGCGGCCTCGGCCTGCAGCGAATCGGACTCCTCGATGAGTGTGCAGAGCCAGTACGCCTGGCGCCCCGCCCTGCAGGCGGCGCTCACCCGTTCGATCACCTCCGCACGGCGTTCGGCGCCGATCACCACGGTGCGCACGGGGCTCCGGCCCGGCGGCAGCGCGTCGAGCACCGAAACGTCGAGATCCGCATAGGCGCTCATGGCGAGGGTCCGTGGGATCGGTGTCGCGGTCATGACCAGCTGATGCGGCGCGCCGGCCTCGTCGACGCCCTTGCCGCGCAGCGCCAGCCGCTGGTGGACGCCGAAGCGATGCTGCTCGTCGATCACGACCAGCGCGAGCTGGCGAAAGCGGACGCTCGCCTGGAAGAGCGCGTGGGTCCCGATGACGAGATCGGTCCCGCCTTCGGCGATCGCGGCTTCCTGCGTTCTCCGCTCTGCCCCGCGCAGGCGCCCCGTGAGCAGGGCGACCCGGACGCCCAGCGGCGCCAGCCAGGCGGACAGGGTGCGATGGTGCTGCTCGGCGAGCAATTCCGTCGGGGCCATGAGTGCAGCCTGACGACCGTCCTGGGCCGCGCGGAGGATCGCGGCGGCGGCCACGACGGTCTTGCCGGAACCGACGTCGCCCTGGACGAGGCGGAGCATGGGGACGGATCGCGAGAGGTCCTGATCGATTTCCCCGATCACCCGGGTCTGTGCAGGCGTCAACCTGAAAGGCAGTGCGGCGATGAAATCGGAGCGCAGCGCCCCCGACTGCGACAGCGGGGGAGCGCGGAGCGCCCGGGCCTCGCGACGTGCGTCGAGGAGGGTCAGCTGGTGGGCGAGGAGTTCGTCGAGCGCGAGGCGTTGCTGCGCGGGATGGGTGCCGTCGGCCAGGGCCTCGAGGGACACGTCCGGTGGCGGCGCATGAAGCAGTACGAGGGCGTCTCGCAGCTCGTCGTCGAGGGCGTCGGGGGATCGCTCCAGGATGGCCAGGGCAGCCGTCGCGAGCTGCCGCAGTCTTCCCTGGGTGAGGCCCTCGGTGGTCGGATAGACGGGCGTGAGGCGATCCGCCATGGGTGGCGGTGGACCTTCGCCGAGGACGCGATACTCCGGATGGTAGAGCTCGAGGCCGGATGCGCCCGCGCGGGCTTCCCCGTAGCAGCGGATCCGGGCGCCGACCACGAGCTGGCGCTGCTGGGCGCCGCTGAAATGGAACATCCGCAGCGAAAGCGTGCCGGTGCCGTCCTGGAGGCGGCAGACGAGACTGCGCCGTCGTCCGTGGACAACGTCCGCCGCCGCGATCCGACCCTCGATGGTGGCTGCCGCGCCCGGTCGCAGGGCGCCGATCGGTGCGAGCCGCGTGCGATCCTCGTAGCGCAGCGGAAGATGGAACAGCAGATCGAGGACGCGGCGCACGCCGATGCGCGCGAGCCGCTCGGCCAGTGCCGGCCCCACGCCCTTGAGTCCGGTGACCGGCGTCTGCAACGCGTCGCCCGCGCCAGCCGAAGCGCCTCCGGTCCCCGCCGCTCTGGTCGACCTGTCCGCCATGCCCTTTCCTTCACCGCGACCGCCGCTGCGGCGCGTTCAGCCAGTGTAAGGTGCGGATCCCGAAGGCACAGCAGAGGACGCCCCGTCGCCGTGACCGCACCGCTTGCGCAACGCTCTGCCCTCGTGGTCGGCCTGGGAAAGCTCGGTGCCGGGATCGCGACGCGCCTGGCAGGCGCCGGCGCCCGGGTCACGGGGGTCCGTCGCGGCGAGGCTGCGCCGCCGGGTGTCGCCCTGGTCCGTGCGGACGTCACGGATGCCGCCAGCCTGCAGCGACTTCCCGCAGACACCGAGCTCCTGGTGATCTGCCTGACTCCCGATCGCCACGATGCCGAAGGCTATCGGCAGGCCTTCGTCGAGGGCGTGGGTGTGCTGGTGGACCGCTTGCACCAGGCACCGATCCGCCAGGCGCTCTTCGTCTCCAGCACTGCAGTCTACGGCGGGGGCTCGGCCCTCGATCTCGACGATCAGGCGATCGCGGTGCCCGATGGCTATCGCGGCGAGATCCTGCTCGACGCCGAGCGCCGGCTCGCCGCGGCGCCCTGGCCGACGATCTCGCTGCGCCTGTCCGGGCTCTACGGGCCGGGCCGCAACGCCTTGATCGAGCGTGCGCTGCGCGGCCGCGCAGCACCGGCGGCGCCCCCGCACTGGACCAACCGGATCCATGGTGACGATGCCGCGGATGCGGTCCTCCATCTGCTCGCTCGCGCTGCTGCGGGCGAGTCGCTGCCGCCCTGGGTGATCGGCAGCGATCCGACCCCTTCGCCGCGTCACGAGGTGCTGGCCTTTCTCTTCGAGCAGCTGGACGTCGCGTCTGTCGCGGTCGCGGCAGGTGGCCCCGATCGTGCCGCGAGCCGGCGCCTGTGGCCGCGCTTCCTCGAGACGTCCGGATTCCGCTGGCGCTATCCGGACTACCGGGTCGGCTACGCCGCCCAGCTCGCCGCGATGGATGCGTCCGGTGAGCTTGCGGACCTGCGCGCCAGGATCGAGGGGGAGCTCAGGGGATCCGCATGACCGCTTCCACCTCGACCTCGGCGCCACGCGGCAGGGCCGCGACCTGGACCGCGGCGCGCGCCGCATAGGGCGCCGCGAGACGCGCTTCCATGGCGGCATTCACGCGCGCGAAATGGGCGAGGTCCGTGAGGAAGACCGTGAACTTGACGCAGTCGTGGAGACTGCCGCCCGCGGCGGTGGCCACGGCGGCCAGGTTGTCGAAGACCCGCGCGATCTGTGTGTCGATATCGCCGGCGACCATCTCGCCGGTCGCCGGATCCAGCGGGATCTGCCCGGAGAGAAACGCGAATCCGCCGGCCTTCACGGCCTGCGAGTAGGGTCCGATGGCGGCCGGTGCCTGATCGGTCCGGACGGGCTCGAAGGGTGCGGACATGGCGTCGGTTTCCGTGCTCGGCGGCGCGGGGCCGCCCGGGTGTCGGAGGATCAGGTATTGCGGCTGCGCGAGATGCCGATGACCGGCGGCAGGCGTCGCAGACGGCGCATGATCTTCGCGAGGTGAACGCGATCGCGCACACCGAGGGAAATGGCCACGGTCGAGAGGCGTGCGTTGCGCTCGGTCGTGCTGATCTTCTCGATGTTGGCGTCGGCGTCGGTGATCTCCGCCGCGAGTTCCGCGATCACGCCCTTGCGCGCCTCGACCTCGAGGCGCAGTTCCGCCGTGAATTCACCCTCGACGCGCTGCGACCAGCGCACGGGGATGACTTCCTCGCGGCGCCCGCGGAGTTCCGTGACGTTGCGGCAGGGTTCCCGGTGGACCACCAGCCCGCGGCCGGAGCTGATGTGCCCCACGATGGGATCCCCGGGCAGCGGGTGGCAGCACTTGCCGTAGGTCACCACCAGGCCCTCGGTGCCGCGGATCGCGAGCGGCCCGCCCTGCTCGACGGCGAGGGCGTCGCCGTCGTCGTCGTCCTGGCTCGTGAAGCGCCGGGCGATCACGTAGGCCATGCGATTGCCCAGGCCGATGTCCTCGAGGAGATCCTCGATGCGCCGGAATCCGAGTGCCGCGAGAACGGCCTCGATGCGGGCATCCGGCACCTCCTTCAGGGAGGTCTCCAGATTCGCCAGGGACCGGTTGAGCAGGCGGCGACCCAGGGCCCGGGATTCGGCCACCTTCTGGTGCTTCAGGGCGTGCCGGATCGAGGATCGCGCCTTGCCCGTCACCACGAAGGACAACCAGTCGGGATTCGGGCGCGCGTCCTCGGAGGTGATGATCTCCACCGTCTGTCCGCTCTGCAGCTGAGCGGACAGGGGCGCGAGGCGCCGATCGATACGGCATGCGACACAGGTATTGCCGACGTCCGTGTGCACGGCGTAGGCGAAATCCACGGCCGAAGCGCGCTGCGGCAGCTCCAGGATGCGGCCCTTGGGCGTGAACACGTAGACCTCGTCCGGAAACAGGTCGATCTTCAGGTTCTCGATGAACTCCATCGAGTTACCGGCGCGCTGCTGGAGCTCGAGCAGCCCCTTGACCCACTCCCGCGCCCGCGCGTGGCTGCCGGGTCCGGCCTCGTCGTCGGACTTGTAGAGCCAGTGGCCCGCGATGCCGTTGTTGGCGACCGCGTCCATCTGGTGGGTGCGGATCTGGATCTCGATGGGCACGCCGTGCATGCCGAACAGCGTGGTGTGCAGGGACTGATAGCCGTTCGCCTTGGGAATGGCGATGTAGTCCTTGAAGCGTCCCGCGACAGGCTTGTAGAGGCCGTGCACGGCGCCGAGCACGCGGTAGCAGGTGTCGGCGCGATCGACGACGATCCTGAAGCCGAAGACGTCCATGATCTCGGAAAAGGCCCGACGCTTCGTGCGCATCTTCTGGTAGATCGAGAACAGGTGCTTCTCGCGACCGCTGACCGTCGCCTCGATTCCCTCGCGCGCCAGGCAGTCCTCGAGGGCGCGGCCGATCTCCTCGACCAGCTCCCTCCGATTGCGCCGCGCGGCGCGCACCGCGCGCGAGATGCGCTCGCTGCGCATGGGGTAGAGCGCGGCGAAGGCGAGGTCCTCGAATTCGACGCGCATGTCGTTCATGCCGAGCCGGCTCGCGATCGGTGCGTAGTAGTCGAGGGTCTCGCGGGCGATGCGTTCGCGTTTCTCTCGACCCAGCGCACCGAGGGTACGCATGTTGTGCAGACGGTCGGCGAGCTTGACGAGGATCACGCGGATGTCCCGCGCCATCGCCATGGCCATCTTCTGGAAGTTCTCGGCCTGCGCCTCCGCTCGCGACTTGAAGATCGTGGTGAGTTTCGAGACGCCGTCGACGAGCTCGGCGACCTCGGGCCCGAAGGCATCGCCGAGGGTCTGCTTGCCCACCCCCGTGTCCTCGATCACGTCGTGCAGGAGCGCGGCCATCAGGGTCTGATGGTCCATGTGCATGTCGGCGAGGATGTAGGCGACCGCGGTCGGATGCGTGATGTACGCATGACCGGTCTTGCGCGTCTGCCCCTCGTGCGCGGCCTCCGCATAGGCGAAGGCGCGCCGCACCTCGGCGACGGACGCCGGATCCAGATAGGTGCCGAGGCGCTCCGCGAGCGCCTCGAGGGTCACGATGGGTTCGGCGGACGGATCCTTGATCGCCCGGAGGGAAGGAGCATCCGCCGGCGGGGATGCGCTAGTCGAGGAAAGCGTCGTCGCTTCCGTCATGATGGACCGGTGCGGGGGCTGGAAGCTTGAAGCCGAACTCGTCCTCTCCGCGACGGTCGATCTCGTCGAGGATCGCCACGGTCACATGGCCTTCGGCGATTTCCCGCAGCGCCAGCACCGTCGGCTTGTCGTTCTCTTCCGGCACGTGCGGATCGCGGCCGCCCGTGGCCAGTTGGCGCGCGCGCTTGGACGCGATCATCACGAGCTGAAAGCGGTTGTCCACCATCTCGAGGCAGTCCTCGACGGTGATCCGGGCCATGGTCGTCTCCTGGGTGCACGCCGCCTGTGCGAGAGGGCGCGTTCGGATTGCGAAGATCAGCCCGACAGTGTAGGGGCCGCGGCACCTGTGGACAAGACCGGAGTCGGGTCAGGCCCCCCGGGGAGGCGGGTTCTCGCAGAGGTCCGCGATGATCGTTTCCTGGTCGCGGCGCTGGCGTGTGCAGCGGAGCCGCTCGGCCCGGGCGATGGCCAGCAGATCGGCAAGGGCCACCTCGAAATCGTCGTTCACGACCAGATAGTCGTACTCGAGGTGGTGCGACATCTCGGCTCGGGCTTCGGCCAGGCGTCTGCGAATGGCAGCGTCGTCGTCCTGGGCGCGACCCCGGAGCCGCGCCTCGAGGACGGTCATGGAGGGGGGCAGGATGAAGACGGAGCGGGTTTCCGGCAGGCGCGCGCGGATCTGCGCGGCGCCCTGCCAGTCGATCTCGAGGATGACGTCGCGGCCGGCATCGAGCTGGCTCTCGACCCAGGTGGCCGAGGTGCCGTAGAGCTGACCGAAGACCTCGGCATGTTCCAGAAAGCTGCCCGTCGCCAGCATGGCCTGGAAGCGGGTGCGGTCCACGAAGTGATAGTTGAGCCCGTCCGTCTCGCCCGGACGCATGGCGCGGGTCGTGTGGGAGATGGAGACCGAGAGCACCGGGTCGCGCTCGAGCATGGCGCGCACGAGGCTCGTCTTCCCTGCGCCGGACGGCGCGGAGACCACGAACAGGGTGCCACGGCCAGGAAGGGCGTCGCTCACGCGCGGGGTCCTATTCGACATTCTGGATCTGCTCGCGGATCTGTTCGATGAGGACCTTCAGATCCACGGCCCGGTGCGCGACCGACGAGTCGCCGGCCTTGGAGGCGAGCGTGTTCGCCTCGCGGTTGAGCTCCTGGGCGAGGAAATCGAGACGTCGACCGGCCGGGCCGTCGCTGTCGAGGGTCTCGCGGATCTCGGCGACATGGGCGGTCAGGCGGTCGAGCTCCTCGGCGACGTCCCCCTTCTGGGCGAGCAGGGCCACTTCCTGCTCCAGGCGTGCCGGGTCCAGCTCCGCCATCAGCTCCACGGCGCGACGGCGCAGCCGATCGCGGAGGTCCGCGGCAAGATCGGCGCTCTGGCCCTGGAGCTCGTCGACGATGCCGGCGATCGCCGCCAGCCGCGCGTCCACCAGCGCTTCGAGACGCGCCCCCTCGCGACGGCGGTGATCCAGGAGTGCGGCGACGACCTCGGCGCCCAGGGCGCGTACGTCCTCGACGAGGGCGTCCTCGCCCGGTGCGTCGTCGCGGACGACGCCCGGCCAGCGGAGAACTTCCAGGGGATCCGTGGGGGCTGCATGGGGGCCCAGACGGGTGCGCAACCGGTCGAGCGCGGTGACCAGGCCCTCGACCGCCTGCGGGTCCACGGCCAGGCCGCTTTCATGGCGGGGCCGTTCCAGGCGGAGGGTCGCGTCCACCTTGCCGCGATCGACCCGGGCGCGGATCAGGTCCCGGAGCGCGCCTTCCGCGGAGCGGAGCCGGTCCGGCAGGCGCAGGGACAGGTCGAGATAGCGATGATTGACGCTGCGCACCTCGAGCACCAGATCGCCGAAGGACGTCGAGCGCTCGCCGCGGGCGAAGGCGGTCATGCTGCGGATCATCGATGGGTCTCGGCCGGCCCCGGGCCGGCGATTGTACCGCGCCCGTGCGGCCGGAACGGATCGCTGGTCGACGCCGATGCTATGATCCGCGCCGCCGACCCCGGCACCGTCTCCAGGAGTCCGACCATGCAGCAGCGACCCAGTGGCCGCCTGCCCGACGAACTGCGCAGGGTGCGCTTCGATCGGGGCTTCACGTGCCATGCGGCGGGCTCCGTGCTCGTTTCCTTCGGTGAGACGCGGGTGCTCTGCACGGCGTCCGTGGCGAGCGGAGTGCCGCCCTTCCTGCGCGGTGCGGGCCAGGGGTGGCTGACCGCCGAGTACGGGATGCTGCCGGGTTCAACGCACACGCGGACGGATCGTGAGGCCGCGCGCGGCCGTCAGAGCGGCCGTACCCAGGAGATCCAGCGGCTCATCGGGCGTTCCCTTCGCGCCGCCGTGGACCTGAAGAAGGTCGGGGAGCACACGATCCGCATCGATTGCGACGTGCTCCAGGCCGACGGCGGCACCCGGACCGCGTCGATCACCGGCGCCTGCGTCGCGCTCGTCGACGCCATCGAGCACATGCGCGAGCGGGGGATGATCGCTGGCCAGCCCCTGAACCGGCTGGTAGCGTCGGTGTCCGTCGGCATCTGGCGCGGCCTTCCGGTCCTCGATCTGGACTACGCTGAGGATTCCACGGCGGAAACCGACATGAACGTGGTCATGACCGAGGAAGGCGGCTTCATCGAGGTCCAGGGCACCGCCGAGGGCGCGCCCTTCGGCAGCGACGAATTCGACGCCATGATCGCACTGGCCCGTGCCGGGACGGAGCGGCTCGTCGAGGCTCAGCGAGCGGCCCTGGGCACCTCCGTGCCGAAGCCATAGGTTCAGGGCGGATTCAGCGGCCGCCCCGGAAGCTCAGGGACGATGGAACGAGACCCTGTGGATCCCAAGCATCAGGAGCGGAGCGCGGCCCGTGCTGCGTTCATCCAGCTCGCGCTCGATTATCGGGTGCTGCGCTTCGGTGACTTCACGCTCAAGTCCGGGCGCCAGAGCCCCTATTTCTTCAATGCCGGGGGCTTCGACGACGCGCACGCGCTCGATCGCGTCGGAGCGGCCTATGCTTCGGCAGTGGTGGCCGCGGGGATCGAGTTCGACGTCCTGTTCGGGCCGGCCTACAAGGGCATTCCCCTGGCGGCCGCCACGGCCGTGGCCCTGACCCGCGACCATGGCCGCAACTGCGGAGTTGCATATAACCGCAAGGAGGCCAAGGATCATGGGGAGGGCGGCCGCCTCGTCGGCGCGTCCCTGGCCGGGCGGGTGCTGCTCGTCGACGACGTGATCACCGCCGGCACGGCGGTGCGCGAGGTGCTCCCCCTGATCGCGGATGCAGGCGGCCGCCTGGTCGGCATCGTCACGGCGCTCGATCGTCAGGAGCGCGGCACCGGGCCGCGTTCCGCGATCCAGGAGCTGGAGGCGGAACTCGGCGTACCGGTGCTCAGCATCATCACGCTGGAGGATCTGGCCGGGTGGCTCGCGTCGTCCGGACGTGAGGAGGACCGCGACCGGGTGCAGGCCTATCGCGACCGCTATGGCGCGATGCGGACGGAGGGCATGGCATGAGCGCGTTCGATGCAGCGAAGCGTCCGGTCCGTCGGCCGGTCCGGCTCGAGACGTTGCTGCTCCCGGTGCTGGCGCTCCTTCTCGGCGCCCCGGCCACCGCCGCGGAGCTGTTCCGCTACGAGAACGAGGACGGCATCGTCGTGCTCTCGAGTTCGTTGCCGCCGCAGTTCGCGACTCGCGGCTACACGGTGATCGACGAGCGCGGCCGCGTCGTGCGCGAGGTGAAGCGCCAGCTGACACCCGAGGAGATCCGCCAGCGCGAGGCTGCGCGGGCCGCGGAGGAGGCGGAGCGTATCGCGGCCGAGGCGCAGCGTGCGCGCGACGAGGAACTGGTCCGCCTCTATGGCTCCCCGGACGACGTCACGCGGGCCATGGAGCGGCGTGTCGCGTCCATCGAGGGGGCGATCCGGACCGTGGAGTCGAACATCCAGCGCCTGCGCAATCAGAAGCGCAACCTGGAGCGGCGTGCTGCCGACTACGAGCGCAGCGGGCGCGAGATTCCGGAAGCCCTCATCGACAACATCCGTGTGCTCGACGAGCAGGTCGCGGAGCGCCAGGAGGAGATCGCCCAGCGCGAGCGGGAGATCGAGGCCGCGAGGGACGAGTTCGCCCGGGACCGGGATCGGGTGCGCTACCTGCTCGGCTTTCCCGAGGAGGCCTCCGGCGCCTGAGCAGGCGTCGCGAGTGGATCAGCCCGGCAGCGGACCGAAGACGGCGGCGCCGAGGGCCGGCCACTGGTAGTCCCAGTGTTCCGTCGGCAGGCGTCTGAAGTCGCTGCGCACGAACTGCGCGATGCGTCCTTCCGCCGCGGCCAGCATGAGATTCGCCGCCAGGGCGGCAGGCATGTGGGAGCGCACGCCCGTGGCGATCTCTCCGTCGCGCAGGATCGTGCGCAGCTGCGTCTCCAGGCGTTCGTAGAACTGCGCGATGCGCCGTCGGAGGCGATCCGTCTCTCCGGCGAGCGCGTCGCCCGTGAGCAGGCGCGAGAAGCCGGGATTGCGCTCGCAGAAGGACAGCAGCAGGTGCAGGAGGGCGCCACAGCGGGCCGCCGGTTCCGTCTGCTCGTCGAGGATGCGGCCGATTCGCGTGAAGATCGTGTCCTCGATGAACTCGATCAGCCCCTCGAACATTCGCGCCTTGCTCGGGAAATGCCGATAGAGCGCGGCCTCCGAGACGCCGACCTCGCGGGCGAGCGCGGCGGTGGTGATCCTCGATCCCGGATGCGTTTCCAGCATGCGCGCGAAGGTCTGCAGGATCTGCTCCCGCCGCTCGCCCGGTGCCCCTCTCCCCATCGACGTCTCCCCTGGTCGGTGCTTCGCGGCACCGATCGCCGTTCGCTCAGGCCGCCCCGTCCGCGGTGATCAGCGTTCCGATGCCCGTGTCCGTGAAGATCTCCAGGAGCACGGCGTGCTCGACGCGCCCGTCGATGATGTGTGCGCTCTTCACGCCATTCTCCACCGCTTCGAGGGCGTGCTTGATCTTGGGCAGCATGCCGCCGTGGATCGTGCCATCGGCGATCAGCGCCTGCACGCGTGCGGCACTCAGGCCGGTCAGCACGCGACCCTCGCCGTCGAGCAGCCCGGGCGTGTTCGTGAGCAGGATGAGCTTTTCCGCCCCCATTGCTTCCGCGAGGCGCCCGGCGACCACGTCGGCGTTGATGTTGTAGGACGCGCCGTCCTCCCCGATGCCGATCGGAGCGATCACGGGGATGTATTCGGAGCCGACCAGGAGATCGATGACGGCGCGATCGATGCTCGTCACCTCGCCGACGTGTCCGATGTCGATGATCTCGGGCGCCGACAGCTCCGGCCCCGGGCGCGAGAAGGTCATCCGGCGGGCCCGCACGAGATCGGCGTCCTTGCCCGTGAGTCCGACGGCACGGCCGCCGTGCAGATTGATGAGGCTGACGATGTCCTTGTTCACGAGTCCGCCCAGCACCATCTGCACCACGTCCATGGTTTCCGCGTCCGTGACGCGCATGCCGTCCACGAAGCGCGACGGGATGCCGAGGCGTTCGAGCAGATCACCGATCTGGGGTCCCCCGCCGTGCACCACGATCGGATTCATGCCGACCAGCTTCATGAGCACGATGTCGCGGGCGAAGCTGGCCTGCAGGGCTTCGTCGACCATGGCGTTGCCGCCGAACTTCACGACGATGGTGGCGTCCTGGAATCGCCGGATGTAGGGCAGGGATTCGGTCAGTACACGGGCGATCGTGACCGCCTGGTCCGATGTCAGGGGCATGGGCGTCTCTGGTCAGGGATCGATGGGGAAAGCGAGCGAGGGGTCGATCTCGCGCAGGGCGGCCCGGAAGCGCTCCTCGATGGTTCGCAGGGCCTCCTGATCTTCGCCTTCGAAGCGCAGCGTGAGCATGGGAGCGGTGTTCGAGGCGCGCACCAGGCCCCAGCCCGTGGCGTAGTCGACGCGAACGCCGTCGATGGTGGTCATGTCGCCATCCCGGAAGGCGTCGCTCTGGGCGAGGCGCTCGATGATGCCGAACTTCGCGGCTTCCGTGGTGCGGATCTTCAGCTCGGGCGTGTGCGGGTCGTTCGGGAACTCCTCGAAGACTTCGCTGACCGGTCGCATCTCTCCGCCGACGATCTCCAGGAGGCGCGCGGCGCTGTAGAGGCCATCGTCGAAGCCGTACCAGCGCTCACCGAAACAGATGTGTCCGGAGAACTCGCCACCGAGCAGGGCACCGGTCTCGCGCATCTTCGCCTTGATGTGGGAATGGCCGGTCTTCCACATGATGGGGCGGCCGCCGTAGTCGGCGATCAGGCTGTTCAGGTGTCTCGAACACTTTACGTCGAAGATGACGTCCGCGCCCGGGTTCCGCCCGACGATGTCCTTGCAGAACAGCATCAGCAGGCGGTCGGGCCAGATGATGTCGCCCTTCTCCGTGACCAGGCCGAGGCGATCGCCGTCGCCGTCGAAGGCCAGGCCGAGGTCGGCGCCTTCGGCGCGCACGACCGTGATCAGATCCTGGAGATTCGCCGGGTCCGCAGGATCCGGATGGTGATTCGGGAAGTCCCCGTCGACCTCGCAGTACAGGGGCAGCACCTCGCAGCCGATGGCCTCGAGAAGCTGGGGTACCACGGCCCCGGCGACGCCGTTGCCGCAGTCGACGACCACGCGGAGCGGCTGGGCCAGCGCGACGTCGGAGGCGATGCGGTCCACGTACTCGCCGACCACGTCCGTGGTCTCGACGCGCCCGCGGCCCTCCGTGAAGCGCCCCTCGACGATCCGCTGGCGTAGCTCCGCGATCCGCGCCTCCGCCAGGGTCTCGCCGGCGATGACGATCTTGAAACCGTTGTAGTCGGACGGATTGTGGCTGCCCGTGATCATGACCCCGGACTGGGCGCCGGTGACGTGCGTGGCGTAGTAGAGCACCGGCGTCGGTACCTCGCCGATGTCGATGACGTCCCGACCCGCAGCGGTCAGGCCCTCGATGAGGTTCGCCTTGAGCTCCGGAGAGGAGTGCCGGCCATCCGCGCCGACGACGAGGGTCCCCTCGCCGTGGTCGGCGGCGTCGCTGCCGATCGCGCGTCCGATCTGGTAGGCGATGTCCGGCGTGAGGGTCTGCCCGACGATGCCGCGGATGTCGTAGGCCCTGAAGATCTCCTCGGGCGGC